>JBBTJT010000113.1:455-18139 GCA_038059315.1 Gemmatimonadota bacterium | reverse complement strand
CCCCCCCCCCCCCCCCCCCCCCCCCCCCCCCCCCCCCCCCCCCCCCCCCACCCCACCCCGCAGGTCATCACACTCGCGGTTCGCGGATCCGTGCCATCCGTGGCAGGCCGCAATACCCGCCGTCGATGCGAGGCGGGAGTTACGCCGCCCGCTTGCACCCCGCCAGCCCGAAGTACGCCAGGATCTTCTCCAGCGGGCAGAACTTCGTGAAGCTCGACTGCAGCAGGTTCACGGCGACGAAGGCGGTGAACCAGAGCCAGCGCTGGTCGACGGTGTAGGCCAGCGCGAGGCTCAGCAGGATGAAGGTGCCGGCGAACCGGCGGATGACGGCATCATTGCACATCGGGGTATCCTCGGGGTTGGTCAGCGGAATTGTTCGACGGGAAGCACGGCGAAGTGCAGGCGCTCGCCGGAGACGAGAACCGATTGCAGCGCGGCCAGGCCATCGGCCAGCGCCGGCGTACGCTCCGCCGGGACGACGGACGTGAAGACCGTCTCTTCTCCCGGCCAGGCGCGGGTGCCCTCGATGCGCCCGTGCGCGCCGGCGCCGCGCGCGTGCGGGAACTCGGTGTATCCCGGGGCGCCCAGCGACAGCAGGGCCTCGGTGACCTGCGCGGGGCGCGGGCCGGCGTAGATGATCCAGAACATGCGCATCAGGCATCCTCCTCGGTTGAGCGCTGCAGTTCCCAGTAGAGCAGCGGCACGACGACCATGGTGAGCAGGGTCGCGACGATCGAGCCGCTGATCAGCGCGACGGCGAGCCCCTGGAAGATCGGATCGAGCACCATCACGATGCCGCCGACGACGACGGCCGCCGCGGTGAGGGCGATGGGACGGAACCGCACCGCGCCCGCCTCGAGCACCGCGTCGCGCAGCGACCGTCCGCGGGCCTGCGCCAGCTGGATGAAGTCCACCAGCAGGATCGAGTTGCGCACGATGATGCCGGCGAGCGCGATCATGCCGATCATCGACGTGGCGGTGAAGAAGGCCCCGGTGAGCGCGTGCCCCGGCAGGATGCCGATGAGCGTCAACGGAATGGGCGCCATGATGACCAGCGGAATGCTGAACTACTGGAACCAGCCGACGACCAGCACGTAGATGAGCACCAGCACGATGGCGAAGGCGAGGCCGAGGTCGCGGAAGACCTCGATGGTCACCTGCCACTCGCCATCCCACTTGAGCGCCACTTCGTCGAGCCGCTCCGGCTGCACCGCGTTGTAGCGGTGGATCTGCGCCCCCTGCACCCGCAGCGAGTCGACGCGCTTGTTCATCGCCAGGATCGCGTACACCGGGGCCTCCACCGCCCCGGCCACGTCGCCGGTGACGTAGACCACCGGCCGCAGGTTGCGCCGCATCCGCGTGCTCTCGATGACCATCGAGTCCACCGACACGTACCGGGCCAGCGGACGCGGGCCGAACATCGTCGCCACCGGCAGCGAGAGGAGTGCGGCCTCCGACGAGCGGTCGCGCACCGCGAGACGCGGCACGATGGCCACGCCCTCGCGGGCGTTCTCCGACGCCGCACCCGTCACGGGTGCGCCGTTCAGCGCGATGAACACCGTGCGGGCAATCTGCTCCACGCTGGCGCCGTCCTGCGCGGCGCGCACGCGGTCCACGCGGAAGCGCCGCTGCGCCCCCGGCGCGTCGATGCTCCAGTCGACGTCCACCACGCCCGGCGTGGTCTCCATGATGTGCTTCACCTGCTCGGCCGTCGCCACGCGCAGCGAGTCGGTGGGCGCGTAGATCTCGGCGACCAGCGTCGAGAGCACCGGCGGTCCGGGAGGAATCTCGGCCACCTTGGCTCGCGCACCGTAGGCGCGGGCGATCGAGTCCACCGCCGGCCGCACCGCCACCGCGATCTCGTGGCTCTGCCGCGACCGGTCGCCCTTGGGCTTCAGGTTCACCTGCAGGTCGGCGACGTTGGCGCCGCGCCGCATGAAGTAGTGGCGCACGAGGCCGTTGAAGTTGAACGGCGCCGCGGTGCCGGCATACACCTGCGTGTGCACCACTTCGGGGACGCGGCGCAGGTATTCGGCCACCTGGCGCGCCGCCGCCTGCGACGTCTCGAGCGTGGTGCCCTCGGGGAAGTCGAGCACCACCTGGAACTCCGACTTGTTGTCGAAGGGCAGCATCTTCACCTGCACGAGCTTGACACCCAGCAAGGCCACCGAGCCGACGAGCAGCACGCCGACGCCGGCGTAAAAGCGGCGCCGGCGCGAACGGTCGTTCATCAGCGGCTCCATGATGCCGGCGTAGAACCTGGCGAACTTCGAACTTTCCTCCGGCTCGTGCTCGCGCCCTTCGACCGGGACGGCGAGCGGCTTCACGTGCCCGCGCAGGAGGCGCAGCGCCAGCCACGGCGTGACGATGAAGGCCACGGCGAGCGACGCCAGCATCGCCACCGATGCGCCCACGGGAATGGGCCGCATGTAGGGTCCCATCAGCCCCGAGACGAACGCCATCGGCAGGATGGCGGCGATGACGGCGAAGGTGGCGAGGATCGTCGGGTTGCCGACCTCGTCCACGCCCTCGACGGCCGCGTCCTCGGCGTTGGCACGCCCCATCTGCAGGTGGCGATAGATGTTCTCGACCACCACGATGGCGTCGTCCACCAGGATGCCAATGGAAAAGATCAGCGCGAACAGCGTGATGCGATTGAGCGTGTACCCCATCGCGTAGTAGGCGAACAGCGTGAGCGACAGCGTCACCGGCACGGCGACGAGCACCACCAGCGCCTCGCGCCAGCCGAGGAAGATGCCGATGAGCAGCGTCACCGAGAGCGTGGCGATGATCAGGTGCAGGATCAGTTCGCTCGCCTTCTCCGCCGCCGTCTCACCGTAGTTGCGCGTCACTTCGATCGCGACGCCGTTCGGCAGCAGGCGCTCGCGCGCCGCCTCCACCCGGTGCAGCACATCCTCCGCCACCTTGGTGGCGTTGGCGCCGTGGCGCTTGGCGACGCTGATGGTGACGGCCGCTTCGGCCGGCTTGTCCCCGGGGAGGTGCGCGACGTAGTTGCCGGGCTCACCGAACCCTTCGCGCACGTCGGCCACGGAGCCGACGTACACCGGGGCTCCGCTGCGCGTGCTGATAACCACGCGGCCAACGTCGGCCGCCGTGACGAGGCCGGCGCCCACGTTCACGCGATACACGGAGTTCTCCGCGCTGAACTCCCCCGCCTGCAGGCGCCCGTTGGCGCCCTGCAGCGCGGCGGCCACCTCGCCCGGTGTGACGCCGGCCGCGGCGAGGCGCGCCGCGTCCATCGAGACGGTGATCTCGCGCGGGTGCCCGCCGATGACCGAGGTCTCGGAGACGTCGATGACCGTCCGGATCTCGTCCTCGAGATGGAGCGCCACCTGGCGCAGCGCGTTGATGTCGGTCGACGCGCCGTGCAGCGTGAGCGCGAGGATCGGCACGTCATCGATGGCGTGCGGCTTGACCAGCGGCGGCAGCACGCCCGCCGGTATCTGGTCCATGCCCGAGAGGATCTTGGCGTGCACGCGCACCACCGACCGCTCCTGGTCCTCCCCCACTTTGAAGCGCACCGTCACCACGGCGTACCCGTCACCACTCATCGAGTAGACGTGGTCGACGCCGGGGAGCTCCCACATGCGGCGCTCGAGCGGTCGAACGACGTGATTCTCCACTTCCTTCGGTCCTGCGCCCGGCATCGCGACGATGACGTCCACCATCGGCACCGAGATCTGGGGCTCTTCCTCGCGCGGCGTCGCCATCAGGCCGAGCGTGCCCACGGCCAGCGAGGCCAGGGCGACGAGCGGCGTGAGCTTCGACGTCAGGAAGGCGCGGGCAACGCGTCCGGCGATGCCCACGGTCAACGCCCGGCCACGGGGAGCGCCACGCGCTCGCCCGCATTGAGGCCGCTGAGCACCACCACCCGGCCCGCGCGCGTGTCGCCGAGGCGCACCCAGCGCAGTTCAGCCCGCCCGACGCCCACGACGCGCACGCCGGTGAGGTCGCCCTCGCGCACGATTGCCTCCCGCGGCACGAGGAGCGTGCGCATCGTGGTTGCCGACGGCACGGTCAGCACGGCGGCGCCGCCCGACGGCAGCTGGCCATCCCGGTTCTGCACGATGGCGTTGATGGTGTACATCGTCGCGGCCGACGGCACCACGCCCTCGACGACGGCGGGGACCTCGATGCCTTCAATGCGGGCGGTCAGGCGAGTTCCCGTCCGCACCCGCGCGGCCATCGAGGCCGGCACGGCCGCGGAGATGCGCAGGCGGGAGGCATCCTGCACGGTGACGAGCGGCGCGCCGGGCGCCGCGAAGTCGCCGACATCGACGAACCGGTGGGTCACGACGCCGGCGAACGGGGCGCGCAGCACGCCGTAGGCGCGCACGGCGGCCAGTTCCGAGTTTCCGGCGCGCGCGGCTTCGAGACCCGCCGCGGCCCGGGCAAGCCCGGCCTCGACGGCGTCGAGCTGCGCGCGTGGCGCCGCGCTGTCGGCGTACAGCGCGCGAATGCGCGTCGCCTGCGACAGCGCCTCGCCGTGCGCCGCCTCGGCCGCCGACACGCCGGCCACCGCCTGGCGAGCCTTCGCGTCGAGGTCGGCGGCGTCGAGTCGCACCAGCGGCGCCCCGGCAGCCACCCGCATGCCTTCGGTGACCAGCACCGCGGTGACCGAGGCCATCAGCTTGGTGCTCAGCGTCGCGTCAGCCAGCGGCCGGGCCACGCCCGAGGCTTCGTAGGTCGCGGGAAGCATGGTGTCCATGACGGCAGCGGTCGCGCCGGCGTAGGGAGCGGCCGGTGCCTCGGCGGGCGACTTGTCACCCTGGCCACAGGCGGCGGTGAGCAGTACGGCCATCAGCCCGGCGCGGAACTTGAATATGGTGTGCATTGGTGGTCGTCTCAGCGAGTGTTGGAGTCGAGTGACGCGAGGGCGGCTGGATCGCCGCCCCACGCGCGGAGCCGCGCGGCGGCGGCGGCAATGAGCCGGAAGCGCGCGTCGGAGCGCATCAACCGCGACTGGGTGTTGGCCGCGGCAGCGTCGAGCAGTTCGCTGATGGCGGCGATTCCCCCGTCGTACTTCTTCTGCACGATGCGCAGGGCCTCGTCGGACTGCGTGACGGCGGTGTCGGCAATCGCGGCGCGCACGGCCGCCACCGACCATGCCTCGTCGGCGCCCTGCCGCTCGAGCATCGCCAGGGCGCGGGCCGCCTCGGCCTGCGTGTCGGCGCCGCGCGCGCGCGCCGCGGCGCCGCGCACGTCGGCCAGTTCCGCGCCGCCACCGAAGGGCGACCACGACACCACGGCACCCAGCGTCCACATCGGCTTGCCGGCGGCCGGGCGGTCGGGAGAGTTCCATTCGTAGCGCGCAAAACCGTTGAGGCGCGGCAGCAGCGACGCTTGCGCCCGGCGCAGGTCGAGCCGCGCCGACTCGCGTGCCTTGGCCGCCGCGCTGATGTCGGCGCGCACCGTCACGTCCGAGCGCTCAAGGCGAAGCTCGGCCGCAATGGGCAGCGTGTCGGGAAGCGTGAAGGCGGTATCGCCGGGCGCGCCGAGGAGGAGCGCCAGCCGGGACCGTGCCAGGCGCGCGCTCGATTCGGCCTCTAGGCGCTGGCCTTCGACGTCGCCCGAGCGCACGCGCGCCAGCAATGCATCGGACCGGGTGACGAGTCCACTGTTGGCGGCGAGCTCGGCGGCACGCACATGTTCGCGCGCGGCGCGCGCGGCGGTGGCCATCGTGCCGGCGTGTTCGTGGGCAAGCACCGCACCGTAGAACACCTGCACGACGTCGGCGCGCAACGTGATGCGCGTCCAGTCGGCGTGCGCCTCGGCGGCCGAGGCAGCGGAGCGCGCGGCGCGCAGCCCGGCCCAGGCGTCGACGTTGACGATCGGCTGCTGCACGGTGATCCCGGCGGCGTAGTTGGAGATGGCGGCCGGGTCGTTGAGTGCCGCGGGGGCAAAGGAAGCCATCGAGACGCCGCGCTGCTTGAGCGCAAAGCCGAAGGCGTTGATGGGATCGGTGGTGCGGAGGAGCGAAGCGTCGGCTCCCACGGAGGGGAGGACGCCGCGCTTCGCACCGCCGGCCTGCGCCCGCTGGGCGTCGGCCGTGGCGCGCGCGCCGCGATTGGCATAGCCGGCGCGATCGGCCCGTTGCAGGGCGTCGGCCAGCGAGAGCCTCGCCGGTGGTGGCGGGGTCTGGGCGCTGGCGGGCATTGCGGCCGCAAGGGCGGCCGCGAGGAGCAACCGTCGGATCATGGAATGTCGGGGTGCTGGAGTGCGGGGGTTGGCGCGGCGCCGTGAAATGCCGCGGGTTCTTTAGTCTGCTATATAACTACTTAGTTATATAGTAGAACGCAAGCCCCCTCCCGAACCTGCGGCGCGACGGGATCCGGTCCTCGGGGTGCGCGGTCTCTCACGAAGACCGGAGGAATCCGAAGGACACGGAGAACGGCAAACACTTGAGGGGGCTTGGTCGGACAGTACCGTCCGCCGAGCCCCCTCAAAGTGGTTGCAGTCTCCGTGTCTTCGTTCTACTCCGGTCTTCGTGAGAGACGACTCGATGCCGCTCAACCACCCGCCGCCATCACGACACGTTCCCGCCGCCGTCGCGCCTACCGCGCCGCGACGATCTTGTGCGACGCGCCGATGTCGCTCTCCAGGCGATTGCACATGATCTCGCACAACGCCAGGACGTCGCTGTCGGCCAGCGCATAGTACACGAACAGGCCTTCGCGACGCCGGCTGACGTACCCGCAGGCGAACAGCTGCTGCAGGTGCTTCGACAGGTTGCCCTGCCCCAACCCGGTGGACTCCACCAACTCGGTGACCGTTCGTTCGCGCCCCTCGAGGGCGTGCAGGATGGCGAGCCGCGCGGGCTCGGCCAGCGCCCGAAAGCGGCTGGCGATGAGCGCCAGCAGCTCCGGGGTCGGTTCGCGCTTGGTGCGCGCGCGGGATCGGGAGGTCATGCACATAAGCTAAATGGGATTCCCGCACTCGGGAACAGGGTATTGCCTGATGCAGGTATAGATCACAGTATATATGTTTATTGGTGCATATGATAGTATATCGCACATATACGCGCCGCCTCTTCGCCGTCGTCGCCGTCGTCGCCGTCGTCGCCGGCGCCGTTCCCGCGCTCGCCCAGCACCCCGCCACCTGGCGCTTCACCGCGCCCGACGCGGCCGCCGCCTGGTTCCAGGCCCTCGACGACGCCCACCTCGCCGGTCCGGGGGCCTTCGCCTTCTACCGTTCCCCGGGCACGCCGGACTCCCCGCTCGCGCGTACGCTTTCCGCCGCGCGCGGCTACGAAATCCTGCACTTCGCGCCACTCTATTACCCGTCGGCGAGTCGCGACGCCCTCGTCCGCGCCGCGAGGGACGCAACCGCGCCCAGCGGCACGCCGCGCGCGCCACGCGCCGCGTTCCTCGTCGGCGCGCTCGCTGCCGCCCTCCCCGCGGCCGCCCTGCGCGCGCCGCTCGCCCCGCTGGCCGATGCCGTCGAGCGCAGCCGGCCACGCATCGTCCCGGCCGAAGCGATTGAGCGCTGGCAGCTCGCATGGAACACCCGGTTCGCCGGGGCGCTCGCTCCGTTCCTGCACGCCGAGCGTCTTGACGGGGGGGTGGTGATGGTCGCCGCGGCACTCGGCCCCGAGGGGCGGCTCTTCGCCGGCCGTCCCGACGACCGCGCCGACAACATCGTTGCCGTCGGCACCTCCGACGGCGCACCGTCGCCGGACGCTCCCGTATTCGCCCTCGTGCGCGAACTCTGCTTCCCGATGGTCTCGCGCGCCGCCGAGCAGTCTCCTGCGCTGAAGGTCGCGACCGCCGACGCGGCGCGCCGTGCCAGCGTGGCTGCCGTGCGCTGCGGCGCGGACTTGCTCGACCGCTTCATTCCCTCCGAAGCCCGCGGTTACCGGTCGCACTGGCGGCACGCCGCCGGCGCGGCCGGTGACGACGACTTCGACTCCCTCTTCCCGCCAGATTCGATCCTGGCGCCCCGTCTTCGCACGGCACTCGGTCGCTTCTCCCCGCGGCCGTGACGATCCACGGTCCCCTACCGGCCGGCTCATCCGGCGGTCGCACTCATTCTCTCGGAGGCATTCGCCCCATGCGTTTTCGTCAATCCATTTCCCTGTCGCTGGCGCTCGCGGCAGCCGCCTGGCCGGCCACCGCGTCGGCCACGGACGGGCACTTTCTCCACGGCGTCGGCGCCGTGAACTCGGCGCTCGGTGGCGCCGCGGTGGCGTCGAACACCAGCCTGCTCGGGTCGTTCTTCGTGAATCCGGCCGGCCTCGCCAGCTACGCCGGCACGAACGTCGAGATGGGCTTCGAACTCATGAAGCCCGACCGCACCGTGACCTCGACGTACGGCCTGATGTCGGGGTCGACCACCAGCGCCAGCGAGTTCACGCCGATCCCGGCGTTCGGCTTCACCACGCAGTTCAACGACAATGTGGTCGTCGGCCTCGCCGGCCTCGGCATCGGCGGCTTCGGCGTGAATTACCCCGCCGACCCGAGCAACCCGATCCTCATGCCCCGGCCGAACGGCTTCGGCCAGGTCTACTCGAACTTCGGCCTGATGAAGATCATGCCGGCCATCGCCTGGAAGGCGTCGGACAAGCTGCGCCTCGGCGTCGCCGTCAACATCGACTGGGCGTCGCTCGCCGTGAACCCGATGCCGACGGCCGCTCCGGCCGGCGACCCGGGGCCGGACGGCATTCCGCGGACGGCCGATGACCGCGCGTACTACTCGAGCGCGGCCGCTGCCGACGGCGCCTTCGGCTTCGGCCTTCAGGCCGGCCTGCAGTACCAGGCCACCGAGAAGGTGGCCGTCGGGCTCGCCTACACCTCGGCGCAGATGTTCCAGGACTTCGAGTACACGGCCGTGTACGAGAACCCGAACGTGCCGAGCTACAACACGGCGCGCACCTTCTCGTTCCGCATGGACGCGCCGGCCATTTACGCCGCCGGCCTCGCGTGGACGCCGACGGACAAGCTGCAGGCGGCCGCCGACGTGAAGTACTTCACCTACAAGAGCACCAAGGGCTTCGACAAGGTGGGCTACAACGCCGACGGTTCGGTGAAGGGCTTCGGCTGGGACAACATCGTCGTCGTCGCGCTCGGTGCGCAGTATGCGGCCACCGGCAAGGTGACGCTGCGCGGCGGCTACAACTATTCGGGCAACCCGATTCCCGACGAGAACTCGATGTTCAACCTTCCGGCGCCGGCCATCGTCCAGCATCACATCACCGCCGGCATGGGCTTCAAGGTGCGCGACGGCGTGGAAATCAACGTGGCCGCGTACACGGCACTCGAGAACACCATCGACGGGCCGATGCTGCGCCCGGCCGCGATTCCCGGCACGAGCGTCAAGCAGTCGATGTCCGAGAACTCGGTGCTCATCGGCTTCTCGTTTACGCCGTCCAAGAAGTAGCAGGGCCGCACGATGGACGAAGCCCCCGGCGCCTGGTTGCGCCGGGGGCTTCGTCGTGCCGTCGCGCGTGAAGCGCTCAGGTCTTCTTCTTCACGTCCGTCGGCAGCACGTAGACGATGCCGAGGAAGAGCGCGCCGAGTCCAAGCGCCACGCCCACCGCCGGAAGGTGCAGCACGTCGGCCAGCGTGATCCTGCCATAGTCGGCCATCTTCACCAGCGGCGTGATGAGCGCGTCGAACACCAGCGTGAAGACGAGCGCCCCGAGGACGCCGCCGCCGATGGACCAGAAGGCGTCCTTGCGCCCCTCGCCCGCGCCGACGACGCAGGTGCCCGGGCAGTAGCCGCCGAGGGCGAAGCCGACGCCGAACACCAGGCCGCCGAGCAGCACGCCCACCACGTACGTCGGCTTGATGTCGAAGTGCATCGGCGTGACGAGGTTCAGCAGGTACACCAGGATGGCGCCCACGGCGATGGTGGTGGCCATGAACTTGATGATCGACAGGTTCTCGAGGCGCAGGTTCTGCGCGATCATCGCCGGGCTCGACGCGCGCACCCGCTGGATGAGCGCGCCCATCGCGACGCCCACGATCAGGGCATAGAGAATGGTCATGTCAGCGCCCTCCCTTGTGCAGGAGCTTTGCCGTCATGATGCCGGTGGCGAAGACGCCGGCGGCGAAAATGAGCCCGCTGACCGACAGCTGAGTGATGCCGGAGATGATGTGGCCGCTGGTGCAGCCGCCGGCGATGCGGGCGCCGAAGACGATGAGAAAGCCGCCGATGAAGGCGTCGCGGTAGCGCTTCCCCTTGGTGGTCTCACCCGTGTGGATGAACTCGGTGCGCGCCGGCGCCTTCGGCCCGATGCGCGACGCGAGGAAGCCGCCGATCAGCAGTCCGAGCACCAGGAAGGTCTCGGGCTTGATGAGCGAGCCCATCGTCTCGAGATACGGGTTCCCCGTGGCGAGCGCGGGATCGAGCCGGCGAAGGATGGCGCCAACGAACCGGGGGTACGTGCCGGACACGCCGATCGGGCCCCACGTGAGAATGCTGAAGGCGCTCACCACGCCGAAGATGCCGCCCAGTATCGCCCACGGCGGAATCCTGGTCGAGCCTTGGGCGACGTCGCTCGCCGCGTGCGCTGCAGGTTGTGCCATGCCATCCTCCTCGGAGTGATTCCCGCGCCGGCGGCGGGGGCCGCCGGCGTGCTGCTACTTCACTTCCCTGCCGCCCCGCCGATTGTCCGTCACGAACTTGCCGGCGTAGGGCATCTTCACCTGCGAGAGCGAGGCCGCATCGAGCGTGGTCGTCCTCGGCACCACATCGTTTGCCGCGAGCAGGTACGCGGTCAGCGCATAGACGTCGTCGTTGGTCAGCGAGCCCGGCTGCAACAGCGGCATCGCCCGTCGCACGTAATCGAACACCGTCGTCGCGTTCGGCCAGTAGTTGCCTATCGTCCTCGTCAGCTTCGGGTCCCGGGCGAACGCGAATCCCTCGGCCTTCGGGTCGCGCCCGATGATCGCCGGAAAGGCCGGCGGCATGCCCGCGCCGCTGGGCCCGTGGCACATCGCGCATTTCAGCTTGTACAGGGCCTCTCCCTGTTGCACCGAGCCGGACCCTGCGGGCAGTCCCTCACCGTCGGGACCGACGTCGATGTCGCGCGCCGTCACTTCAGCCGCCGTCGCGGCACGCCCGAGGCCGTAGTGGCGCACCGGTTCGCCGGCGGTCACCGACTCCGGCGTCACCGACCCCGGCGTCGACGACGAACCGGTGTCACGCGAGCAGCCGACGATGGCGAGGGCGAGCGGAAGAAGCCACGCGCGGCGCATCACGTCTCTCCGTGGAAGACGACCTGGCCGTCACGCTGCACCTTCCACCCGACGATCGGGTTGAAATGGAAGTCGGTGCCGATGCCGCGCACCTTGACGAGCTCGGTCCGGGTTGGCTGCACGTACCCGGTTTCGTCGGTGGCGCGGCTCAGCAGCACCGTCTCGCGGCCGTCCCACTCCCACATGTGGGTGAATCGAACCGATGCCTTCGTCAGGTTGGGCTCGTGGATGACGGCCGGTTCCCACGACTTGCCGTTGTCGGCGCTGACCTCGACGCTCGTGATCCTGCCGCGCCCCGTCCACGCCAGGCCGGTGATTGGCCACCAACCCCTGGTGATCGACTGCGGAAACGCCGGCGCGGTGATGACCGACTTGGCGTCGATGTCGAAGCTGAACTGGCGCGCGGTGCCGTCAGGGAGCGGATCGGTGTACTTGCTCGTCTCCCAGCGCGTCATCCAAGGCCGCATGCCCAGTTCGAGCCGCCGCAGCCACTTCACGCTGGCGTTGCCCTCCCAGCCGGGAAGCAGCAGGCGCAGCGGGAATCCCTGCTCGGGGCGGAGCGGCTCCCCATTCTGCGCCCACACGACGAGCGCGTCGTCCCAGGCCTTCTCCATCGGGATCGAGCGCGTCATCAGGCACGCATCGCCTCCCTCGGCCAGCATCCACCGGGCCTCCCGCTTCGCGCCGGCTTCGTCGAGCAGGGCCTTCAGCGGAACGCCCGTCCACTCGGTGTTGCTCACCAGGCCGGCGACTTTCTGCGGGGTCATGTCGGGCTTGGGATCACGGTAGGCCGCGCGGCTGTTGCCCGAGCATTCGATGAAGTACGTTCGCGTCACCTGCGGGAAGCGGCGCAGTTCGTCGTAGCTCAGCATCAGCGGCGTCGCCACCAGGCCGTGGATCAGCAGCGAGTGTCGCGACGGGTCGATGAGCGGGATGCCGGCGTGATGGCGCTCGAAGTGCAGGTCCGATGGCGTGATGGCGCCCGTGAGGTCCTGCAAGGGAGTGAGGGAGTTGCCCACCGTCTCTCCGACCGGCGTGCGCGAGGGCTTGATGAATGTCGAGCGCGACCCTACGGCGGACGTCGGCGCGCCCTGCAGCTTCGTGGGATCTGCGGGCATGACCGGAGTCGCCGCTGCCGCCGCCTGCGCACCCTGGCCGCCGGCCATCAACGGAAGCCCGGCCGCCACCGCCGCGCCCAGCGCACCGGCCGCACCGGTGAGCAGCGTGCGCCGTGAGATGGTCTCGTCGGTCGTCACGTCCTTCCACTGGTCGTCCATCGCGAATGGTTCCTAGCGGCCGCGGCGCGCAACGGGCGCCGGGTTGGGAACGATGGCCCCCTGCGGATTGCCGCGCGGCACCAGTATCGCGGGCGGGCGATGCGCGCTGCGACCGTTGGTGTTGTACGGCACGTCCTTCGGGGCGCCGCCCATCGGCCAGTCCTGCTCCTTGCCGGGAGAGTCGGGCCGCGGATGTGAATTGATGTACGCCGCGAGGTCGAACGCCTGCTGCGGCGTCAGCGAGCCCGGCGCGGTCTGCGGCATGTTGTGCCAGATGAAGCTCGCCGCGCGTTCCTCCCGCGCCATCGAGGCGCCGATGGAATACGACGTCGGGCCCCACAGCGACGGAATCGGCCCGAGGCCCTTGCCCTCGGGTCCGTGGCAGGTGACGCACTGCTGCGTGGCAAACAGCTTCTCGCCCGACCCGGCGTCGCCCACCAGCGTGTCCTTCATCGAGATCAGGCCGTCCGCACCGGCGATCTTGTGCCCCACCGGCACATCGCGCGAGATGAAGGCGAGGTACGCGAGGATGTCCACCATCTCGCGGCTTCCCACCGGAACCGCATTGCCGGCGAGCGACCGCGTAAAGCAGTAGTTCACCCGGTCAGCCATGGCGATCACCGCGCCCGAACGCGTCATGTACTTGGGATAGCGCGCCTGCGAGCCGGTGAGCGGCGCGGCCGACGCCTTCAACCCGTCGTTCTGGTGGCAGCTCGTGCAGCGCAGCGACGACGTGGCATACGCGGGCAGCGACTCGGGCGTGAAGCGCAGCAGGTAGAGGCCGCGCTTGATGGACGCGCCCAGCGAGTCGCCGGGAATGTCCTTTTCCGCCGGGGGCGTCCACGCGGCTTCATTGAAGTGCACGGCGCTGGTGGCACCTGCCGGCGAGGCCGGCTGGTCGGCTGGCTTGCCGCAGGCAGCCGCCGCGAGAACCACCACTCCGGCCAGCCGCACGGTCGACTTCAGGTTTGCAGTCATCGATGCACGCCTCCGATCGCAAAATTTCTCTGTACGTCGATACAGTAATATATCCGGCACCACGGGACAACCTCGCGCCTCGTCAGGGGAGCCGCAGCAGGCGGACCAGCGCGAGGCTGAGCCCCAGCATCATCCCGAGCGACAACAGCACCGTCGCTCCGACCCGGGCGCCCACCCTCCGCACGGACGCCACGTCGACGGCCAAGCCCAGCCCGGCCATGGCCATGACGGTCAGCGCTCGCGCCGCCTCGCGCACGGCATCGCCTGCCGATGCCGGAATGACGTCCGTGGTGCGGAGGGCGGAGGTGAGGGAGAACCCAATTATGTACCAGGGCACCACGCGCCACCAGCGCACCCGTGCAGCCCGATGTTCCGTCAGCGACAGCGCCAGCACCACCGGGCCCAGCAGCAGCACGCGCATGAGCTTCACCAGCGTGGCCGTCTGGCCGGCGACGACGCTCACCGGATAGGCGGCGGCGAGCACCTGCGGCACGGCGTACACGGTGAGCCCGGCCACCACGCCGTACTGGTTGTCGGTCAGTCCCAGCACGGGAATGAGGAGCGGCAGGCCGAGGATCACGCCGACGCCGAGCACCGCCGTGAAGGCAATGGCCGATGCCACCTCGTCACGGCGTGCGCCGACCACGGGCGCCGCCGCGCTGATTGCCGAGTTGCCGCAGATGGCGTTGCCGACGGCCACGAGCAGGGCGTGCGAACGGGGAAGGCCAATCCAGCGCCCGAGCAGCGTGCCGAGGACGAGGGTCAGCACGACGATGGCGACAACCCCGCCGAGGATTTCGGGACCCGCGGCGGCCAGGGCGCGCAGGTCGGAGCCGGCGCCGAGCAGCACGATCGATATTTCGAGCAGCAGTCCCGACGCCACCGCCGCGCCCGGCTCGATGCGCGCCGGGGATCTTACGACGACGGCGCGCACCACGGTGCCGATGACGATGGCCAGCACGATCGCCTCGAGCAGGGCGCGTCCCACCCAGGCCACCAGCAGGCGTTCGCCGCTCCACGCGGCCACGGAGACGGCGGCGGCAAGCAGCAGCCCGGGCGCCAGCGCGCGCGCGCCGTCAGGCGCGCCGCCGGCAGCGTCGTTCCCGGTCACCGTCACGGCCGGCGTGGATGCACAAGTGCAACCACGCTGGCCGTGCCAGCGACGACTCTCAGCGACGCTCTCACATATCCTCTATCGACTATCGACTAGTTCGTCACTTGCTCCACGGCGGCACGACGTTGTTCGACCGCGCATAGGCGATCGCCTGCCCGAGGTGCTCGTGCAGGTGCGTCACGGTCAGCACCATCGCGCGCTGCCGAGTCCAGTCCTGGCCAAAGAACTTGATCGTCTCGTTCAGGTTGCCGTCGGTGGTCAGTCCCATCGCCTGGTGCAGGTGCTTGAACGAGGCGTCCAGCTCGGCGACGATCTGGTCCTTGGTGAGCTTGCGCTTCTCGAACGCCATGACGGTCTTGAAGTCGCTGGTGACGCCGCTGGCCGCGGGCGCCGCCATTCCCATGCTGATCGGGATCAGGTAGTTGTCCGATGCCACGTGCAGGAAGACCTCGCCCACCGAGCGGACACCGGCGCCGGGACGCCAGTCGTACGAACTCTCCGGCATGGCCCTGGCGAGATCGGCCATCTTCTTCTGCACTTCATTGACGTCACGGTGCATTTCGGCCATCAGCCCCTGCGCGGACACTGGAGCGGCGACGGCAAGTGACAGGACGAACGCGAGCGTGCGTGAGCGCATGCGGGTACCCTTGGGTGAAATGGGAGGCGGCGGGGGTATCGACGTTAAGATCGTCGCAGAGAACGGGCATCACAAGGGAACCGGAATTCGGGTGCCGGAACTGGAATTCGAATGCGGAATGCAAACCGGAATGCGGAACGACCGGCGCGCGAGTCAGGCGCCGGTCGTTCCATTCCGCATTCCGCATCGAATTCCCGGTTCGAATTCCAAACTCGGAATCCGAATTCCGGTTCGCCGTCAGGACTTCTTGTTCACCGTCGTCACCTGGATCGCCCCGGCCTCGTGACCCGGCCCCAGCATCTGGATCGCCCGGTTCTGGTCCAGGTACTTCATCTCGATGATCAACTCGGTCTTCACGGAGCGCAGGACGTCGATGGTCGGCTGGCGCATTTCATCGATGTAGACGACGGGCTCGACGGCATTGCGCGTCATCGGATTGACCAGGGGGTCGACCGCGGCCGGTGCCATGCGCCCCATCGGCGGGTTCAGCCAATGCGGTTGCAGCAGCCTGATCGCATCGATCGCGGTCTGCGCGGTGCCGCCGGCCTCGTTGAGGTCGGCACGCGTGATCTTGGTGCGGTCACCCCGGGCCTTCTTCTGCGCCTCGGCCGCGTTGCCGCAGACGAGCAGCGCGAGGACCAGCGGGAGCAGGCGAACGGCAAAACGGCGCATGGCGAACCTCGGGGGCGTGGAAAGGCGATGGTCCAAGCCTACCGGCCGCGCGTGCCACGGGCAAGCGCGCCGCGACGCCGGGCGGGGGCGCCGGGGGCGTCTCCTCGGGCTAAGCTTCCACGGTGTCGCCAACCCCCGACTACCCAGGCATGAGCCTGAGATCCCGGGTCGCGCGCTGGTTTCCCGAACCGGCGCTCGGCGTCCTGCTGCTCGCATCGGTGTTCGTCGCCTACGCCCCGGCGCTCACCGGCGAGCTGTTGTGGGATGACGACGCACACCTCACCAGCGCCGCCCTGCAGGGATGGGACGGATTACGGCGCATCTGGTTTGAACTGGGCGCCACCCAGCAGTACTACCCGGTGCTGCACTCCGCCTTCTGGGTGGAGCACCGGCTCTGGGGCGAATCACTGCTCGGCTACCATCTCGTCACGGTGACGCTGCACGCGGTGGCCGCCACCCTGCTGGTCGTCGCCTGCCAGCGCCTCGCCATCAAGGGCGCGTGGCTCGCCGGCTTCCTGTTCGCGCTGCATCCCGTGACGGTCGAGTCGGTGGCCTGGATTTCCGAGCAGAAGAACACGCTGTCACTCGTCCTTTACCTGCTGGCCGCCCTTGCCTGGCTGCGCTTCGACGAGCGACGCGCGGCGCGCGACTACCTGCTGGCTCTCGGGTGCTTCGCGTTCGCGCTCGCCACCAAGACGGTGACCGCCACGCTCCCCGCCGTGCTGCTGGTGATCGCATGGTGGCAGCGCGGGGAGCTGTCGTGGCGGCGCGACGTTGCGCCGCTCATTCCGTGGTTCGTGCTGGCCACGGTCGCCGGACTCACCACGGCGTGGGTGGAGCGCCACCTCATCGGGGCCGCGGGCACCGAGTTCGACCTGGGCGTGCTGCAGCGCGTCCTGCTGGCCGGGCGCGTGGTCTGGCACTACCTGGCAACGCTCGCCTGGCCCGCATCACTCGTCTTCACGTATCCGCGATGGACCGTCGATCCGCACGCCGCCTCGGCGTACCTCTACCCGATCGTGGTCGCCGCGCTGGCGATGGCGCTGTGGCGCGCACGCCACTGGTCGCGTGCGCCCATCGCCGCCTTCCTCATTTTCGCCGGCTCGCTCTTTCCGGTAATGGGTTTCCTGAACGTCTACCCGTTCCGTTATGCGTTCGTCGCCGACCACTTTCAGTATCACGCGAGCCTCGCGCTGATCGTGCTCGCGGCCGCCGGCATCTCGTCGGCGCTCCAGCGCGCATCGGCTCCGGCACGGCGTCGCGCCGGCGCGCTCGCCGTGGGGATGCTGCTCGCCACGCTGGGCACACTGACTTGGCGCCAGGCCTCCAACTATCGCGACGCCGAGACGCTGTATCGCGCCACGCTCGCGCGGAATCCGGACAGCTGGATGGCGCATCACAACCTCGGCCGCATCCTGTCGCGCAAGCCGGGCGGCCTGAACGACGCCATCGTGCAGTTCGAGGCGGCGCTGGCGCTCAGGCCCGCTCACGCGCGGGCACATTACAGCCTCGGCGTCGCCCTGCAGCGCGCCGGGCGTCCCGGCGAAGCGGTGCCGCATTTCGAGGCTGCCCTGCGCCTGGAACCCGGCAACTTCCTGCTGGCCTCGAACTCGCACTACCTGCTGGGCGAGATCCTGATGCACACGCCCGGGCGACTCGACGAGGCGGTCGCGCACCTGGAAGAGGCGACGCGGCGCAAGCCGCTGGTCGCCGAGTCGCACAACAGGCTGGGTGAAGCGCTGCTCGCGGCCGGTGCACCCGCCGATGCGTTCGGCATCGGCACCATG
>JBBTJT010000113.1:0-445 GCA_038059315.1 Gemmatimonadota bacterium | reverse complement strand
GGGTGACGCGCTGCTCGGGGGGGGCCGCGTGGATGCGGCCCGCCGCGAGTTCATCGAAGCGCTGCGCCTGCGGCCCGACTACCCCGCAGCGCGCGAGAACCTCGCCCGAACGCCGCCTAGTTCTTCGTCAGCGACAACCCGGTGACCACGACCTCGGTATTGTGCCCGAAGCGCAGGCCGTACGTGCCGTCGAGCGACTTCAGCTTCCCTTCGCCCACGGCCTCGGACTGGTCGTAGGTGGCCACCACGGTGCCGTTGATGCTGCACGACACCTTGCCGTCCTTCACCGACATGGCGATCTCCTGCGTCACCGGCTCACCCTTGCCGGCCGCCTTGTGCACGGCATCGCTCGGCGTGGGGTTCCGGCCACCGAGCCGGAACGGCGCCGGCCCGAAGCCGCGCACGATGAACGTCCCGGTTCCGTACGCCGTGCAGTAGAGCAGGC
>JBBTJT010000112.1:1028-17438 GCA_038059315.1 Gemmatimonadota bacterium | reverse complement strand
TTGAGCGCCGTGTCCGCCAGGCCCTTGCGCGCGCCGTGCGTCGAGATGAAGTACTCGAGCACGCTGAGACCCTCGCGGAAGTTCGAGCGGATCGGGCTCTCGATGATCTCGCCGATGCCGCCGGTCAGCTTCTTCTGCGGCTTGGCCATCAGGCCGCGCATGCCGGCCAGCTGGCGGATCTGGTCACGCGAACCGCGCGACCCCGAGTCGAACATCATGAAGACGGGGTTGAAGCCGCCCTGCGACTCGCGCATGCGCTTGACCATCGCGTCGGCGATGTCGTTGTTGGCGTGCGTCCAGGTGTCGATGACCTTGTTGTAGCGCTCGCCGTTGGTGATGTTGCCCGTCGAGTAGGCGCGCTGGAAGCGCTCCACGCGCGTGGAGGCCTCCTCGAGCAGGATGGTCTTCTCGCTCGGGATCTCGAGGTCGGTGATGCCGATCGAGACGCCGCCGCGGGTGGCGTTGCGGAAGCCGAACTCCTTGAGCCGGTCGAGGAACGCCACGGTGCCGGCGAGGCCGGCCGCGCGGTACGAGTCGAACACCAGCTCGGACAGCGCCTTCTTCTTCATGTCCCGGTTCTGGAACGGCAGTTCCTTCGGCACGATCTCGTGGAACATCACGCGACCGGCCGTCGTCACCTGCCACGCCCGCTCGCCGGACACGTCGGTGACCAGGAAGCGCAGCGCCGAGTGGGTCGTCAGCCGGCCGAGGGCCAGCGCCATCTCCACTTCCTCGGCCGCCGTGTACGACGGCAGCCTGGCGGCGCGCTTCGGGTCCTTGGCCAGGGCCTCGAAGTCGGTCGGCGCCTTGGTGGCGAAGTAGCAGCCGAGCACGATGTCCTGGCTGGGCTCGGCCACCGGGCGGCCGTCCGCCGGCTTGAGGATGTTGTTCGACGACAGCATCAGCACACGGCACTCGATCTGCGCCTCGGGCGACAGCGGCACGTGCACCGCCATCTGGTCGCCGTCGAAGTCGGCGTTGAACGCCGCGCAGACGAGCGGATGGATGCGGATGGCCTTGCCCTCCACCAGCACCGGCTCGAACGCCTGGATGCCCAGGCGGTGCAGCGTCGGCGCGCGGTTGAGCAGCACCGGATGGTCGCGGATGATCTCCTCGAGGATCTCGAACACCTCGGGGCTTTCCCGTTCCACGATCTTCTTGGCGCGCTTCACCGTCTCGGCAATGCCCTTCTCCACCAGCTTGTGGATGATGAACGGCTTGAAGAGCTCCAGCGCCATGGCCTTCGGCAGGCCGCACTGGTGCAGCCTGAGCTCCGGCCCGACGACGATGACCGACCGGCCCGAGTAGTCCACGCGCTTGCCGAGCAGGTTCTGGCGGAACCGCCCCTGCTTGCCCTTGAGCATGTCGGACAGCGACTTGAGCGGGCGCTTGCCGCGGCCGCGAATCGCCTTCGACCGGCGCCCGTTGTCGAACAGCGCGTCCACCGACTCCTGCAGCATGCGCTTCTCGTTCCGGAGGATCACCTCCGGCGCGCGATGCACGATGAGCTTCTGCAGGCGGTTGTTGCGGTTGATGACGCGGCGGTACAGGTCGTTGAGGTCGGACGTGGCGAACCGGCCGCCGTCGAGCGGAACCAGCGGGCGCAGGTCCGGCGGGATCACCGGCACCACGTCGAGGATCATCCACTCCGGCTTGTTGCGCACGTCCGAGTGGTCGCCCGACTTGCGGAAGGCGTCGACGACCTTGAGGCGCTTCAGCATCTGCTTCTTCTTGTGCTGCGACGTCTCCGTCAGGACCGCGACGCGCAGCTCCTCCGACACCTTGTCGACGTCGAGGCGGCGCAGCAGCTCGCGCACCGCCGGCGCGCCGATGTCGGCGAGGAACGCCGTGTCGTTCTCGGCCTTGGCCTTCGTGCGCAGCTCGAGGAACTGGTCCTCGTCGAGCAGCTCGTTGACGCGCACTTCCTGCTCGCCGGCGTCGATGACCACGTAGTTCGAGTAATAGACGACCTTCTCGAGGTCACGGAGCGTGAGGTCGAGCAGGTTGCCCATCGGGCTCGGCAGCGTCTTGAAGAACCAGATGTGGGCCACCGGCACGGCCAGCTCGATGTGCCCCATGCGGTCGCGGCGCACCTTGCTCAGCGTGACCTCCACGCCGCAGCGGTCGCAGATCACCCCGCGATACCGGATGCGCTTGTACTTGCCGCAGTGGCATTCCCAGTCCTTCACCGGGCCGAAAATGCGCTCGCAGAAGAGGCCGTCCTTCTCCGGCTTGAACGACCGGTAGTTGATCGTCTCCGGCTTGGTGACCTCGCCCCACGACCACCACGACCGGAGGCCGGCCATCTCCAGCCGCTCCCGTTCCTTGGAGTCCCGGGGACCACGAATCTCCTCCGGGCTCGCGATGCGAACCTGGATGAAGTCGAAGGCGGAGGCGCGATGCTCGCGCGCGTTGCGGAAATCGATCATCGGTTATTCCTCGTTCCCGTTCCCGGAGGTCACGCCGAAGGTTTCGTTGGCGTCCATCGTCACGTGGATGCCCAGCGCCTGCAGCTCCTTCACCAGCACGTTGAATGACTCCGGCGTCCCCGGCTCGGGCAGGTTCTGCCCCTTGACGATCGCCTCGTACACTCGGCTGCGTCCGTTCACGTCGTCCGACTTGACCGTGAGGATCTCCTGCAGCGTGTGCGCGGCGCCGTACGCCTCGAGCGCCCAGACTTCCATCTCGCCGAAGCGCTGGCCGCCGAACTGCGCCTTGCCGGCCAGCGGCTGCTGGGTGACCAGCGAGTACGGTCCGATGCTCCGGGCGTGGATCTTGTCGTCCACCAGGTGGCTGAGCTTCAGCATGTACACCTGGCCCACCGTCACCGCGCTGGTGAACGTCTCGCCGGTGCGTCCGTCGCGCAGCTTGATCTTGCCGAACGGCAGGATGCCGGCCAGCCCGAGCAGCTCCACGGCGGCCGCGTCGACGTCGACTTCGCTCTTCCTGCCGAGCGCCGAGGCGAGGTGCGGCAGCCCGTGCAGCTCGAGCAACTCGGCCGCGCTCAGCGCGTCGAGCCGCTCGATCTCCCTGGACGTCTTCCTGAACTCGGCCTTCCGCGCCGCAAACTCGGCGTCGTCGGCCCCCACTTCATGGAACGCCTTCTCGTATCGCAGGTTGGCGTGCTCGCGCTCGGCCAGCTCCTTCGCCGCCGTCGCCAGATAGTCGCGCACCCGCACGTAGATCTCCTTCGTCTCCGCCGACATCGAACGGCCGTGCAGGTCGTTCAGCGTGGCATCGCCCAGGAGTTCCACCTTGTCGATGTTCTCGGCGCTCGGCTTGATGTCGGCGAGCAGGTGACGGATGTCCTTGTCGGTGATCACCGGGGCCTCGACCTGCAGGCCGAGCGACGACCGCGCCCAGGTGACGCCCGCCAGGCGCAGCAGCAGCCCGATCTCGCGCTCGTTCCCGCCGGCGAACACCGGCGTCTTGGCGTAGAAGCCGAGCACCCGCGCGGCCCACCCGAGGTGGGTCTCGAGGATCTGGCCCACGTTCATGCGGCTCGGCACGCCGAGCGGGTTGAGCACGATGTCCACCGGACGGCCGTCCGGCAGGAACGGCATGTCCTCTTCCGGGACGATGCGCGCCACGATGCCATTGTTGCCGTGGCGGCCGGCCATCTTGTCGCCCACCGAGATCTTGCGCTTCTCGGCCAGGTACACCTTCACCAACTGGATGACGCCCGGGGGCAGTTCGTCCGGCTGCAGGATGCGGTCGATGCGCTCCTCGGCCTTCTCCTCGATCTTCGCCTTCACTTCGTTGGCCGCGTCGATGATCTCGCGGACCTCGTCGTTCGCCTTCTTGTTGCCGACGCGGAACGTCTTGAGGTCGAGCGTGGCCAGGCGCAGGTCGGCGAGCAGCTCCTCGGTGAGCCTGGTGCCCTTGGGGATCGCCTCTTCCACTGTGCCGCTCTTCAGCGCCAGTTCGACGATCTGGCCGACGAGGATCTCCCTGATCTCCTCGTCGCGCACGTCGTTGACGCGCACCTTCTCCTCGCCCTCGAGCCGGCGGACGTCGCCAATCCGCTCGCCGCGGTCCTTCTCGACCACCTGGTCCTCGACGCGCGAGAAGATCTTGCAGTCGATGACCACGCCTTCCATGCCCGGCGGCACCTTGAGCGACGAGTCTTTCACGTCCTTCGCCTTGTCGCCGAAGATCGCCGTCAGCAGCTTCTCCTCGGGGGACAGCTCCGTCTCGCCCTTCGGCGTGATCTTGCCCACCAGGATGTCGCCCGGCTTCACGTGGGCGCCGATGCGCACGATGCCGCGCTCGTCGAGGTCCACCAGGGACTCCTCCGAGACGTTGGGGATCTCGCGCGTGATCTCTTCCTGGCCGCGCTTGGTGTCGCGGACGTGCAGCTCGAGCTCCTGGATGTGGATCGACGAGTAGACGTCGTCCTTCACCAGGCGCTCGGAGAGCACGATGGCGTCCTCGAAGTTGTGGCCGTACCACGGCATGAACGCCACCGTCACGTTGCTGCCGAGGGCCAGCTGGCCGTGCTCGGTGGCCGCGCCGTCGGCCAGCACCTCGCCCAGCTTCACCTTCTGCCCGAGCTTGACGACCGGGCGCTGGTTGATGGCGGTGTCCTGGTTGGTGCGCCAGTACTTCTTGAGGCGGTAGCGATCCTGCTGCGTGAGGCGGGCCAGCGGGGCCCCGGCGTCACGCTTCCCTTCCTTGCCCTGGCCGGCGTCGACGATGATCTCGTCGGCCGTCACGCTGGTCACCACGCCGGCGCGCCGGGCGATCACCACCGCGCCCGAGTCCTGGGCCACCTTCTCCTCGAGGCCCGTGCCGACCACCGGCGTCTGCGGGTTGAGGAGCGGCACCGCCTGGCGCTGCATGTTGCTGCCCATCAGCGCGCGGTTGGCGTCGTCGTGCTCGAGGAACGGAATGAGCGCGGCGGCGATCGACACCACCTGCTCCGGCGCCACATCCATATAGTCGATGCGCGACGGCGCCACGAGCGGCACGTCCGACTGCTGGCGGCTGAGCACCAGCTCGTCGACGAATGTCCCGTCGGGATTCAGCTTGGCGTTCGCCTGGGCGATGATCGCGTCTTCCTCGCGGTTGGCGTCGAGCCACTCGAGGTCGCCGGTCACCTTGCCGTTGCGCACGACGAGGTACGGCGTCTCCACGAAGCCGAGGTCGTTGACCCGCGCAAAGCAGGCCAGCGACGTGATCAGGCCGATGTTCGGGCCTTCCGGCGTCTCGATGGGACACATGCGCCCGTACTGCGAGTAATGCACGTCGCGGACTTCGAAGCCGGCGCGCTCGCGCGTCAGGCCGCCCGGTCCGAGCGCCGAGAGCCGGCGCTTGTGCGTCAGCTCGGCCAGCGGGTTGGTCTGGTCCATGAACTGCGAGAGCTGCGACGAGCCGAAGAACGCCTGGATCACGGCCGACACGGTGCGCGCGTTGACGAGGTCGTCGAGCGCGATTTTCTCCGTGTCCTGGTTGACCGACATGCGCTCCTTGACGAGGCGCGCCATGCGCGACAGGCCCACCGAGAACTGGTTGGCGATCAGCTCGCCCACCGAACGGATGCGGCGGTTGCCCAGGTGGTCGATATCGTCGGTGTGGCCGCGCCCCTCGTGCAGTTCCACGAGGTACCGCAGGATCGCCACGAAGTCGTCGACCGTCAGGACGGTCGTGCTCGGCGAGGTCAACAGGCCGAGGCGCTGGTTGATCTTGTAGCGCCCCACGCGGCCCAGGTCGTAGCGCTTGGGGGAGAAGAACAGCCGCTCGAGCGCCTGCTTGGCCGTCTCCTTGTTGGGCGCGTCGCCCGGGCGCAGCAGCGAGTAGATCTGCTTGAGGGCCTCGTCCTCGGCGTGCGTCGGGTCCTTGAGCAGCGTGTTCTTGATGAGCTGGCTCTCCACGCGCAGCGACGGCACGAAGACCTGCACCCGGTGCAGGTTGGCCTTGCGGAGGCGCTTGGTCAGCATCTCCCTGAGCGCCTGGCCGGCCTCGGCGATCACCTCGCCCGTTTCCGGGTCGACGACGTCGAGCGCGAGCACGCGCGGGGTCGAGCGTTCGCCGCGCTCGATGGCGTCGAGCTCGTCGCGCAGGTCGACCGACATGTACGAGGCGAACACCTTCACCTTGTCGATCTTCTGGCGGCGGAGGCGGTTGAACACTTCCTCGGTCAGCTCGTCGCCCACCCGGACGAGAAGCAGGTTCTCGTCGCGCTCGCGCTGGGCCTTGGCCTTCTTGGTCTTCGGCTTCGGCGCGTCATCCGCCGCCGCCTCGCCCACCAGCTCGACGTCCTCGGCGACGATGGCGCCGACGATCTCGCGGTTCTCGGCGCGTCCCTCGCGCTTCTTCATCAGGTCGAGCTCGCGGACCGCGAAGAAGAGCCGCAGGATGTCGGCGTTGCTCCCGTAGCCGAACGCACGGAGCAGCGCGGTGGCCGGGAACTTCTTCTTCTTGTCGATGTGCACGTAGATGATGTCGTGGATGTCGACGGTGAACTCGACCCACGACCCGCGGAACGGGATGATGCGCGACGAGATGAGCCGCTGGCCGTTGGGGTGCGTGCTCTCCTCGAACACGACGCCCGGCGAGCGGTGCAGCTGCGACACCACCACGCGCTCCGCGCCGTTGATCACGAACGTGCCCAGCGGCGTGAGGAGCGGCAGCTCGCCGAGGTAGACTTCCTTGCGAATCTCGTTCTTGAGGCGCTTGCCGTTGCCGGCATCCTCGAAGACACGCAGGGAGAGCGTCGCCTTGAGCGGCGCTGAATAGGTCATGTCCCGCTCGATGCACTCCTCGACGGAGTACTTCGGCTCCCCGAGCGTGTACTTCTCGAACTCGAGCGAGAAGTTCTCGTGGACGTCGGTGATCGGGAACAGGTCCTTGAAGACCCGCTCGAGACCCACGTCCTCGCGCTGGTTGGCGGCGGCGTCGAGCTGGAGCAGCGACTCGAAGGCGCGCACCTGGATGTCGAGGAGATGGGGCATCTCCATCCGGCGGTCGAGCTTGGCGAACGAAATCTGCTTGATCATGTGAGGTCCGGGCTTACCCGTGGACAGGCGAAAGCCGCCCCGGCCCGCCACGCGACGATTTGTCGCGCGAGCGGATCAGGGCGTGCCACACGTCAGTTGTGGAACAGAATGGAGCGTGCAATCACGGTGAGGTCGGCAAGGCTGAGGGTGGGAACCCGGTGGTCCGGACAGTCCGGACCGCCGGCAACCCCCGGCCTTACTTGACCTCGACCGTCGCGCCTTCGGCCTCGAGCTTGGCCTTGATCTGCGCGGCCTCGTCCTTCGTGACGCCGGCCTTCACGGTCTGCGGCGCGCCATCGACCACGTCCTTGGCTTCCTTCAGCCCGAGACCGGTGATTTCGCGCACCACCTTGATGACCTGGATCTTCTTCGCGCCGATTTCCTTGAGGATGACCGCAAACTCGGTCTGCTCCTCGACGGCGGCGGCGACGGCACCAGCCGGCGCGCCCGCGGGCACCGCGGAAATCGTGACGTTGAACTTCGTCTTGAACGTGTCGATGAGCTCGACCAGCTCGATGACCGACTTGTTGCCGATCGCCTCGAGGATCTCGTCGTTGCTCAGGGTCGTGTTAGCCATGGTTTTCATTCTCCGTGTGTCTCCCAGGAGTCCTGGGGCGTTGTTGATCAGGCGGACGCCTGGGGATTCAGTTCCAAGCCTTCGAGCTGCGTCTTGCGTGCGTCGAGCGAGAGAGCAAACGACATCAGGATGCTGTTGAGGCAGCCGGCAAAGATGCTGAGGGCCTCGTCACGGGTCGGCATCGTGGCGAGCTTCGACACCATCGCCTGGTCGATGACCGCCCCTTCGTACACCCCGCCCTTCACCGCCGGCCGCTGGTCGTTCGCCTTGGCGAAGTCGGTCAGGACCTTGGCGGCGGCAATGGCGTCCTTGGCCACCACCACGCCCGTCGGTCCCTTGATCGCCTGGCCCACCAGCCCGCATTCGTTCACCGCGCGGATGGCCAGGCTGTTCTTGATGACGACGTACTCCACGCCCGCCTTGCGCAGCTTGCGGCGGAGGTCCGTCATCCGCTTCACGTTCAGCCCCGTGAAGTCGGTGTAGTACAGGGCGTTGGCACCCTTGATCTTCTCGCTGAGCTCGGCGACGAGCCGTTCCTTGTCAGTGCGCTTCATGGCTCGTTACCGGTAGGGGGTGGTATCGACCTTCACCCCGGGGCCCATCGTCGACGAGACCGACAGGTTGCGCACGTACACGCCCTTGGCCGCCGACGGCTTGGACCGGATGATCTGGTCCATGAAGGCGGCAAAGTTGGTCTCGAGCGCGTCGAGGCCGAACGAGACCTTGCCGATCTTGGCGTGCACGTTGCCGCCCTTGTCGACGCGGAACTCGATCTTGCCGGCCTTCGTCTCCTTCACGGCCTGCCCGATGTTCATCGTGACCGTGCCGGCCTTGGGGTTCGGCATCAGGCCGCGGGGACCGAGCACGCGTCCCAGCTGGCCCACCTGGCCCATCTGGTCGGGCGTGGCGATCATCACGTCGAAGTCGGTCCAGCCTTCCTTGATCTTGGCGATGTACTCGGTGCCGACGAAATCGGCGCCGGCCGCCTCGGCCTCGCGGGCCTTGTCGCCGACGGCGATCACCAGCACGCGGACCGTCGCGCCCGTGCCAGCCGGGAGGACGACGGTGCCGCGCACCACCTGGTCGGCGTGGCGCGGGTCGACGCCCAGGCGCACGACGACTTCGACGGTCTCGTCGAACTTCGCGAATGCGCCGGACTTCACCAGCTCGAGCGCCTGCTTGGCCACGTACGCCGTCTCGATGGCGCGCTTGGCCGCCGCGGCGCGGTACTGCTTGCCGTAGGTGCTGGCCATTATTCCTTGACCTCCACGCCCATCGAACGCGCGGCGCCGGCCACCATCTTCATGGCCGCCTCGATGGAGTCGCAGTTGAGGTCGGGCATCTTCATCTCGGCGATCTTCCGGACCTGCGCGGCGTTGATGGTGCCCACCTTGTTGCGGTTCGGCTGACCCGAGCCCTTCTCCAGCCCGATCTCCTTCTTGATGAGGATCGCCGCGGGCGGCGTCTTCATGATGAAGGTGAAGGACTTGTCGGCATAAATCGTGATCTCGACCGGGAAGATCGTATCCTGGCCCTGCGTCCGAGCGTTGAACTCTTTGCAGAACGCCATGATGTTCACTCCCTGCGGGCCAAGCGCGGTGCCGACCGGCGGGGCCGGGTTCGCCTTGCCTGCAGGAATCTGCAGCTTGACGAATCCAGTGACCTTTTTTGCCATGATGCTCCTCTGACGTTCAGGCCGGGCGCCCATCGCCCAGCCGACTCCCACCGTGTGTTTTGCGAGGTCGTGGTGGCCCTCGAGCGCGCAGACTTCAGCCGGCGCAATGGCGGCGTCCTGCCGAGAGGCTAGGTGCTGGGTGCCAGGTGCTAGGTGCTAGATGCTAGATGCTAGGTGCTAGGTGCTAGGTGCTAGTTACCTGGCTCCCAGTTCCTATCATCCAGCTCCTGCTTGTCCAGCTCCTGCTTGTCCAGCACCTGCTTGTCCAGCACCTGCTTCCCGTGTGGCGGCAATCGGTCGGCGCGGTGAGGATACCGCACCGCCGTGGGCGCTCCGCCTAGTGCGCCCGCAACTGCAGATAATCCAGCTCCACGGACGTCGGCCGTCCGAACAGCGACACCGACACCCGCACCCTGCCACGGTCGGGCATCACTTCCTCGACCACGCCGTTGAAATCCGAGAACGGCCCGTCGGTGATGGCCACCGCCTGCCCCACGAGGAACGGAATCTCCTCCTTGGGGGCGGCGACCTCGGCCTCGTCGGCGATGCCGAGGAGGCGGCGCACTTCGTCGTCGCGCAGCGGCTGCGGATCGCGGTCCTTGCCGACGAACTTGATGACGCCCTGGATGCCGTTGATCGTGTGGAGCGCTTCCTGCGTCAGCTCCGTCTCGACCAGCACGTACCCGGGGTACACCTTGCGCTCCACCGTGACCTTCTTGCCGTTCTTGATCTCGACGACCTCCTGCGCGGGCACGAGCGCCTGCCGAATGGCACGCGCCTCGGGGGCCGCCGGATCCGCATCAATCATGCGCTGGATCAGCGACCGCACCTTGTTCTCGTGTCCAGAGGTCGTCTGGATCGCGTAAAACCGATGCGACACGAGGGCTCCTAGAACGCCGAGGGAAGGCGCACCAGCAACTGCTGGAACACCACGTCCATCAGCGCAATCACGCCCCCGATGAACAGGGAGAGCAGGACCACGCCAACCGAGAGCTGCCGCACCTGCGGCACATCGGGCCACGTCACCCGCTTCATCTCGGCCATCACGTCATGGTAGAACGCGACCGCCTTCTGCGCCGGGTTCTGCGACACCACCTCGACGGCCATGATTACTTCGTCTCCTTGTGGACCACGTGCTTGTTGCAGCGCGGGCAATACTTCTTCCACTCGACGCGTTCCGGGTGCAGCCGCTTGTTCTTCGTGGTGAAGTAGTTGCGATTCTTGCAGTCGTTACACGCGAGAATGATCTTGTCGCGGGGCATGTCGGAAACCTCTTGGGTGATGCACTGCCGATTGACGGTTCACGGTTGACCGTCCCCGTAGCACGAATGTGCTATGTC
Organism: Gemmatimonadota bacterium; assembly: GCA_038059315.1. Classification (GTDB taxonomy): domain Bacteria; phylum Gemmatimonadota; class Gemmatimonadetes; order Gemmatimonadales; family Gemmatimonadaceae; genus PNKL01. Next base: position 6,848 of record JBBTJT010000112.1, on the reverse strand, counting down.
CACTGAGACTTCTGTGCCTCTGTCCCCTGCACCAACAGAGCTCACGACCAGAATCGAACTGGTGACCTCTTCATTACCAATGAAGTGCTCTGCCGACTGAGCTACGTGAGCAATCGTCCAGCCAGTCCAACCGACACAAAAACCGCCGCTCCCAACCGTGCCTCGCGGCGCTCACACTGGTCCATCATCTAGCACCTAGCACCTGCTTTTCCAGAGCGGGAGACGGGGCTCGAACCCGCGACATCAAGCTTGGAAGGCTTGCGCTCTACCAGCTGAGCTACTCCCGCGTGTCCCCGACCCGCCGTCCTGGCTTCCTTCCGTCACCGCAGCCCGCTCAGTGGTGGGGGAAGGATTCGAACCTTCGAAGGCATAAGCCGGCAGATTTACAGTCTGCTCCCGTTGGCCGCTTGGGTACCCCACCTAACACTCCCCCGCACCCTGCACCATCACTGCTTGCCGCACGTGCAAGAGCTGACGGCGAGAGTCGAACTCGCAACCGCTTGATTACAAATCAAGTGCTCTGCCAGTTGAGCTACGTCAGCGACTGGCTGTTTTGCGCGAGACTCTTAGAATACTCACCTCGAAGGCGAGTGTCAAGCCGTTGCAATTGTTGGCTTTAGAGGGCCTCCGGACCAGGCCCTAGCGCAGCTTCTTCCAGCGCGCGCCCTGCGGGGTGTCCTCGACCACTATCCCCTTTTCTTCCAACGCCTTGCGGATGGTGTCGGCCTTCGCGAAGTCCCGCGTGGCCCGCGCCGCCTTGCGCGCCGCCAGCTGCACGTCCACCCACCGCGCCAGCGCTGTGTCGACGTCCCGGCGGTCCGGGATGATGTCCAGCACCCCGTTGGCCCGCGCAAACGCGTCCCGCGCCTCGCGCAGCGACGCATCGTCACCGCCGCGCCTGTCGAGCTCGGCGTTGGCCTGGTTGATGAACACGAACATCGCCGCCTGGGCGCGCGGCGCGTTCAGGTCGTCGTGCAGCGCCGCGTCGAACTCCCGGCGGAACTCGAGCGCCGCGTCACCAAGCGCCGGCGTGCCGCCGCTGGCCGACGCCAGGCGTTCCGCAAAATCGCCGACGCGCCGCACGGCCTCGATGCTCGCCTCGAGCGCGACCCCCGACAGGTTGAGCTGCTTGCGATAGTGCGTGGAGAACACGAAGTGTCGCACCGCCGCCGCGCTCACCTCCTGGTCGCGCAGGTCCTGCACCGACTGCACGTTGCCCACCCGCTTGGCCATCTTGGCGCCGTCGGTGAGCAGGAACTCGCCGTGGCACCAGAAGCGCGCAAACGGCTTGCCGGTGGCCGCCTCGCTCTGCGCGATCTCGTCCTCATGGTGCGGAAACTGCAGGTCCACGCCGCCCGTGTGGATGTCGAGCGTCTCGCCGAGGATGCTCATCGCCATCGCCGAGCACTCCAGATGCCAGCCGGGGCGCCCGCGTCCCCACGGGGAATCCCACGCCGCGCCACAGCGTTCGTCATCGGGCGTCGCCGCCTTCCAGAGCGCGAAGTCCTGGGCGTTCTCCTTGGCGTAGTCATCCTGAGCGACGCGCGCGCCGGCCTTGAGCTCGCGCGTGTCGAGCCGCGACAGGCGGCCGTAGCCCGGGAACTTGTCGATCGCGAAGTACACCGATCCGTCCTCGGCCTTGTACGCCACGCCTTTCTGCTCGAGGCGCCGCACCAGGTCGATCATCTGCACGATGAAGTCGGTGGCCCGGGGATAGTGCTCCACCGCCTCGATGCGCAGGTAGTCGCGATCGGCGAAGAAAGTGCCGACCACCGGGTCGGTGACCTCGCGAATCGTCTTCCCCTGTTCCGTGGCGCGCTTGATGATCTTGTCGTCGACGTCCGTCAGGTTCATCACCTGGTTCACGCGCCAGCCGGTGAGCCGCAGCGCGCGGCGCAGAAGATCTGTGAACAGGAACGTGCGGAAGTTCCCGAGGTGCGCGGGATTGTAGACGGTGGGGCCACACGCGTACATGCGCACGGTCTCGCCATCGGCCGGGACAAACGGCTCGATGGCGCGCGACAACGAATTGTAGAGTCGGAACTCCGGCATGCCCTAAAGCTAGCCGGGCGCCCGGGGAACCGTCCACCGCCCGGCCGGTTCGGTAACCACGCGCGAGCGAAGCACACGAATGCCCTCGGCCCGGCACAGGGCCAGCACTTCCTCGGCGGAACGGTCGGCCAGCGAGACGCGCACCGCGCCATCGCGCCGGCAGGCGGCCGCGACGTGCGCACGCAGCCGGGCCGCCGCCGTGCGCGGGGCGCCGACGGCCAGTTCGAGGGCCGTGCACGGGGCGGCGTGACGCGGGTCGATCCAGGCGATGACGCGCCCCGCGCGCAGCAGCGCGCCGCGGTGCGCCACACCGCTGAGCGCGCCGAGGTCGGCCGCGCTCACCAGCACCGCCACCCCGCTGGCCGCCACGATGTGCAGCACCCGTCGCAGCTCGCGACGCGCGGCGGGGTCGAGCCCGTCGAGCAGGCCGTCGAGCACCAGCAGCTCCGGCGACTCCTGCATCGCCGCGGCCAGCGCCACCACGCGTCGCTCGGCGAGCGACAGTTCCCCCACGCGCGCGTCGAGCCGGCCCAGCAGGTCGAGTCGCGCCGGCCAGAGGTCCTCGGCCACGCGCCGCGGCGTCTCGCGCAGTTCGCGCTGCACGAAGGCAAAACGCAGCGACTCGCGCACCGACAGGAAGGCGTGCAACGCCACGTCCGCCAGGACGAACGCGGCGAAGTGAGGCGGATACCGCGCGGCGCCGCGCCACCGTACCACTCCGCTGTCGGCGTGCAGCACTCCCGCGGCGACGCGCAGCAGGGTGGTCTTGCCCGCCCCGCGCGCGCCGGCCACGCCGACGATCTCGCCGGCATTCACCTCGCCGCAGACGCCCTCGAGCGCCACCACCGGCTCGCGTGAGCCGTGGAGGCCGGCGCCGAACGTCTTGCCGACGCCGCTGAGGGAGAGGATCGCTTGGGACACGGCCGCGCTCCGGTGGAGACGGGCCGAGTGTGCACGGGTGCTGGCGTGCACGCGTCACCGAAGCCGCGCAGTGTGGTTCGAAAGCGCGCAGTCACAAACACCGCAACTGCGGAACTTCCGATAACACCGATCACTGCCGAGAACTTCCGATACCTGCATGATGGAAGGTCCTTCACCTGCCGCGGTCATCGGCCGTTATCGGCCGTTATCCGTCAAATCGGGAGTTCAGCAGTTGAACCATGCCCGGCGAGCGGGCGGCGTGGCCGCGTCGGTTGTCGCGGCGCCAGCGCTACGCTGCCGGCGCGGATGCCGAGCCGTAGCTGCGCTCGATGAGCAGCTTGCGCACCAGGACGAGGAGCACCGACAGTCCCGGCACGGCGACAAGCAGCCCCAGCGGCCCCAGCATCTTGCCGCAGATGAGCACGCTCATGATGGTCAGCACCGGCGGCAGGCTCGCGTGCTTCTGCATGATGAGCGGGTTGACGAGGTTGTTCTCGACGAAGTGGATCACGAAGCCGAGCGCCACCACGAGCAGCGCGCGCGTGCCGTCGCCATCGACGAGCACGAAGAGCGCGGGAAGCAGCGACGACACCAGCGTGCCGAAGAACGGCACGAGCGCCACGACCCCGGTGAAGATGCCGAAGGTCAGCCAGTAGGGGACGCCGAGCAGCCACAGCCCAAGCGCGGTGAGCGAGCCGAGCACCAGCATGGCCAGGAGTTGCGCAAAGGTCCACGCGCGCAGGGCCATCGTGGCCGACCGGATGACGTCGCGCGCCGCCTCACGATGGCGCGGCGGGATGAGCGTGACGAACTGGTCCTGGTAGGTGTCGGGACTCAGGGCGAGGTAGATCGCCATGACCAGTATCGACACCACGTTGATGAAGCCGTGCAGCACGCCGAACACGCGCGGCACCACCTCGCCGGCGAAGCTCTTCGCTTCCTCGAGGGCCAGCTGTACCAGCTGGTGCTCGCCGGGGCGCACCCAGCCGCTCAGGCCGGGAATGCTGGCGATGAGCAGCTCGAGCTTCGCCTCCCACGCGGGGACGTAGCGCGGCAGGACGCTGATCAGCTCCTGGGTCTGCGCGACTACCGGACCCACGAGCAGCGAGCCGATGCCGACCACCGCGCCGATGGTGCCGGCCAGCGCGAGGGCGAAGGCGGCGCCACGGGGAAGCCGTGTGCGCGCCACCAGGAAGTCGGTGGTGGCCCCGAGATAGACGGCCAGCAGGATGGCGATGAAGAGCAGGAGCAGCAGGTCGGCGACGCGCCCCGCCAGCCACACGAGGAGCGCCGCCGCCGCCACCCCGGCGAGCGCCGGGCCGATGGTCCGGCGCGGCTTACGCCGATCGCTCAATTACTTCTTCTCCCCGGGCGCGTCCTCGACCTCGGCGTGGACGACTTCCTCGCCCCCGCCGATTTGGCGCGGCGACTTCGCGCCGCCCGGTCCCAGCAGGCCCATCTTCTGCTTGAGCGCGAGCAGCTGCGCGTCGGCGCTGGCCGCCCCGGCCACGCGCTCGAGCTGCTTGAAGTCGTGCTGCAGGCGGTCGCCGGTGAACTCCTCCTCGATCTCGGTGCTCGCCTTCAGCATGCGCTCGTTCTGGTCGATGCGCTCTTCCATGCGGGCGAACGCCTCGAAGGCCGACTTTTCCGACATCGACGACATCGTCTCGTTGATGCGCTGCTGGGCCTGGGCGCGGCGCTGGCGAGCGAGCAGGAGGTTCTTCTTGCGCTTCGCCTCCTCGATCTTGTCGTTGAGGTCGCGCAGCGAATTCTTGAGCTTCTCCGTCTCGGCCTGGTGCTGCTGCCACGAGGACTCGAGCTGCTGGCCGTGCGCAAAATGCTCGCTCTGGCGCACAAGCGCCTGCTTGGCGAGGTCGTCGCGGCCCTCCTTGATGGCGAGCATCGCCTTCTGCTCCCAGTCCTGCGCGGCCTTGTACTCGCCTTCGGCCTGGTCCTTGAGGCGCTTTTCGTCGGCAATGGCGATGGCCACCTGCTGCTTGGCCTTGGCCAGCTGGTTGCGCATGTCGACGACGATCTGGTCGAGCATCTTTTCCGGATTCTCGGCCTTCGAGATCAGGTCGTTGATGTTCGACTGGAGGAGCGTGGTGAAGCGGTCCCAGATTCCCATCGTCAGCGAGCCTCGTGGATCGTCGCCAGTTCGCGGAGGTGCGAGGCCAGGGCGAGCGTGATGCTTTCGTACACGGCCAGGAACTCCTGGAAGTCGAGATGCGACAGCTCCAGCGCCTCGGTCAGCACGATGGTGCCGACATCGATGCCGTACGAGCCGTGCAGCAGGTCGGTGGCGTTGAGTTCGAGCAGGCGGCGGTTGAGCCGCGCGCTGGTGGCTTCGTCGAGCGGCGTATCCATGACCTTCACCCGCAGCACGAGCACCGGCGGCGTGTGATGGATGACGACGCTCAGGTCGAGCGCGCCGCCGGGGTTGACGGTCCAGAGCCCGGGTTCGATCTCACGGTAGGTCGCGCCTTCATTTGACAGGCGATCAAGGAACGTCTCGATGTCTTCGCGGGTGACCATGGCCTCACCTGCGTCAGCGTATGGGGGATCCTACGGTGTCCCCGGTGATGGAAGTTTCACCATGACGCAGGCACGGCGCCAGAGTCAGCGGGTGAATCCAGGATGGCACAGGGACGTGCTGGGGTTGTAGCGACGCCGGTTGAACCAGAAATTCTTGGTGAGCTGCACGCGAACGCGCTGCCGCGGCGAACGCCCGCATCACGGCGCACGCTTGATGTTGACCAGCCGTTCCTTCGCCAGCCGCCGTCCCGTCGGCGTGGCGGCCGGGCCCCTCGACGCCACAGGCGAGGTGGCCCGTCTCCGGGGCCACGA
>JBBTJT010000112.1:519-1018 GCA_038059315.1 Gemmatimonadota bacterium | reverse complement strand
TGGCGGCGAGCCCGCCACCGGCGGTCTCGCGGTAGCGCACGTCCATCTCGCGGCCGATCTGCCCCACGGTGTCGATGACCTCATCGGCGGGAATGGCAAACTCGATGCCGGCCAGCGCCATCTCGACGGCGGCCAGGGCGATGGCCGCCCCGGTGGCGTTGCGAAAGACGCACGGCAGTTCCACCAGCCCGCCCAGCGGGTCGCACACGAGGCCGAGTGTGCCCTGCTGGGCCAGCGCCACGGCGTGGCCGCATCGCATGGGCGAGCCGCCAAGCATCTCGACAGCGGCGCCGGCCGCCATCCCGGCGGCCGCCCCGGTTTCGGCCTGGCAGCCACCCTCGGCGCCGCTGAGCGACGCACGCTCGGCCACCACGGCGCCAATCAGGCCTGCGGTGGCGAGCGCATCAATGAGCAGGTCATCGGAGATGCCGCGCGCGTCGGCAAGTCCGGTGAGCACGGCGGGGAGCACCCCGGCGCCGCCGGCCGTCGGCGCCGCGAC
>JBBTJT010000112.1:0-509 GCA_038059315.1 Gemmatimonadota bacterium | reverse complement strand
CCGATCGGCGCGCCGTCGCCGGCCTGGTACAGCTCGACCTGCTGCACGGCGATCGCACGCATGAGCACGTCGCGAAACGGCGTGCCACTCAGCGGACCGGCCGGACCTTGACGCAGCTTGGCGGCGTCGCCGCCAACCAGCCCCGAGTTGCTCTTGAGGTCGCCGACGGCGCCGCGGGCGATGGCGCCGCGCATCACGGCAAGCGCCCGCGCGAGCGCCTCGCGGATCTCGGCGACGGGGCGCCCCTGGTCGCTTGCCTCGAGTTCGAGTGCGACGTCGGAGAGCCGGAGGCCGCGCGACTCGGCGTCGGCGATGGCGGCCGCGAGGGAGCGATACATCAGCTTGGGGGAAGAGGCAGAAGCAGAGGCACCGGCAGCGGCAGCGGCAGCGGCAAAGGCAGAGGCAGAGGCAGAGGCGGAGGAAGGGGCACGGAACTACCCGCCGACCTTGTCCAGCCGGCACGCCCAGCGCACCCACGACAGCGCGCGGATGTGCTCGCGCAGCCGCGC
>JBBTJT010000111.1:0-23490 GCA_038059315.1 Gemmatimonadota bacterium | reverse complement strand
CGAACCCCCTTCAAAGGTGTTGCAGTCTCCGTGAAACTCCGTCCGCTCCGGTCTCCGTGAGAGACCCCGAACCCTACGGCCGCGGCCGCGCCGTCGCCGTCGAGCGGGCTCCGTTGGCGCGCGGGTACTTGTTCTCGATCCACATCAGGATCGGCGACGCCACGTAGATGGAGCTGAACGTGCCGGTGAAGATGCCGAACGACATGACCCAGGCGAACGGCCGGATGACCTCGCCGGCGAGGAGCAGCAGCGACACCGTCGCCGCCAGGGTGGTGGCGTGCGTCAGGATGGAGCGCGGCAGCGTTTCGTTGACCGACAGGTTGAGCAGGTCGTAGAAGCTCATCTTGCGGTTCTTGTGCAGGTTCTCGCGCACGCGATCGAAGATGATGATCGTGTCGTTGAGGGAGTAGCCGATGACCGTGAGGACGGCGGCGACGACCGTCAGCGAGATCTCGAGGTGCAGGAGCTTGATGAACGCGATGGTCGTGAAGATGTCGTGCGCGGTGGCCAGCACGGCGGCGAGGCCGAACCGCCACTCGAACCGCCAGGCGAGGTAGGCGAGCGTCACCAGGAACGAGATGAGCATGGCGACGAGCGCCCCGCGCCGCAGTTCGGCGCCGACGCGCGGCCCCACCGACTCGTATCGAACCACCTTGAACTCGCCGAGGCCGGGCGTCTGCCTCAACGCCGCCTCGATCTGCGCCGCCACCTTCTCGGCGCCCGCTTCCTGTGCCGCGATCTGCGCGGCGCCCTGGGCGCGGATGGTGAACTGCCGGTTCGACCCGAACGTTGCGATCTCGGCGCCATGGATGCCGGCCGCGTCGAGCGTGGTGCGCATCTTCGACACGTCCGGCGCGGCGACGAATTCGATCTGCATCAGCGTGCCGCCGGTGAACTCGATGGAGTATGGGAACCCGCCGGTGATGACCGCCGAGCCGAGACCGACGACGATGAACGCCGCGGTGATGATGGCCGCGTGCTTCCAGTACTTGATGAAATCGATGGAGGTGCCGTGGAGGATTCGCAGCATCAGATGCTCACCGACTCGGCGCCGCGGTTGCGGTTGAGCCAGACAAGGTAGAAGGTGCGGACCGAGAAGACGCAGGCGACCATCGTCGCCGCAAGGCCCGCGAGGAGGGTGACGGCGAAGCCCTTCACCGGGCCCGTGCCGTACTGGTACAGCACCAGCGCGGTCAGCGCCGTGGAGACGTTGGAGTCGATGATCGCCGACATGGCGTGCTTGAAGCCCTCGTCGATCGCGGTGCGCACGCTCTTGCCGTGGGCGAGCTCCTCACGGATGCGCTCGAAGATCAGCACGTTGGCGTCGACGGCGATGCCGATGCCGAGCACGAACCCGGCGAGCCCGGGCAGCGTGAGCGTCGCGCCGAAACCGGCGAGCACGGCCAGCGTGTAGAGCACGTAGAGCACCAGCCCGCCGACCGCCAGCACGCCGGAGAAGCGGTAGTAGACGAGCATGATCAGGATCACCAGCACGATGGCCACGAGGCCGGCCCTCATGCCGTTTCGGATGGAGTCCTGCCCGAGCGAGGCGCCGATGGAGACCTTGTCGGCGACCTTGAGCGGCACGGGGAGCGCGCCGGCCCGCAACACGAGGGCGAGGTCCTGGGCGGCCTGCAGCCCCGAACCGCCCATGGTGATCTGGCCGCGCGTGCCGATGGCGCTCTGGATGACCGGCGCCGACATCACGCGATCGTCGAGCACGATGGCCATGTAGTCACGCACGTGCTTGCCCGTCTCGCTCTTGAACCGGCGGCCCCCTTCGTTGTTCAGCTGGAACTCGACGATCGTGCCCTCCACCGGGACCGTGTTCGCCTTGGCGTCGGTCAGGTAGTCGCCGGTGATGATCGGGCGCGCGTCGAGCACGTACAGCGGGCGGTAGGGCCTGTTGCCGACGATCAGGGAGTCGGCTCCCCACTTGAGCTGCTTGCCCGGCGGCAGGGCCGCAAGGATGTCGGGATTCCTCAGGTAGCTGTCGATCTCGTCGCGGTCGGTCTCGGCCACCATGTAGGCGCCCGGATCCGACATGGGCGCCTTCATGACCTTGGTGGCGAACGGTCCGGTGGACGTCGCGGCGCTGTCGGCCCTGGTGGTGTCGCCCGCCGCCTTCCTTGCACTGTCGTTCGCGGCGAAGAGCGTCGGCATCAGGTTCGCGCCGGCCGCGCCCGCGGCTGCGCCGGTATCGCGTTCTGCCGCGACGATGCCCTTCTGCTTCAGGATGCCATCCAGCCGCGCCACGCTCTTCTCGAACGCCTGTGACTTGTCGGTGATCTGGAATTGGAGGAAGGCGGACTTCTGCACGACCTCGGTGGCACGCTCCGGATCGTCGATGCCCGGCAGCTCGACGATGATGCGGTCGTTGCCGACCTTCTGCACCACCGGCTCGGCGACGCCGAACTCGTCGATGCGGGTGCGCACCACCTTGAGGGCGCGATCGAGCGCCTCGCCCTTGTTGGCGACGGTCCCCTTCGACTCGTCGATCTCGAGCGTCAGGTGCATGCCACCCTGGAGGTCGAGGCCGAGCTTGAGCGGCACGCGCTTGGTGGTGTCGAGAACGAAGACGCCGTTGCGCTTGACGCGCTCGACGACCATGCGCGGATACAGCGCCCAGGCGGAGGCGATGACGAGCGCGAGGATGGTGAGCAGCCGGTACTTCAGGTTGGTCATTTCGCCGGTGCAAGCAGAGGGTTTATCTGAAACCTTGAAAAATAGCCCCGGTGTACGGGGGAGTCAATCATCTCGCGTACTGGCAACGAGTTGCCTCACGAACCGGCCAGCGCGGCCCGCGCCGCCGTCTCGTCGCGCCGCAGCTGCGCCACCAGGGCGTCGGCATTCTCGAACTTCCGGATCTCGCGCAGGCGCTGAATGAGGTCGATGCGCACCCGTCGCCCGTACAGGTCGGATTGCACGCCGAAGAGGTGCGCCTCGAGCGTCCGGAGGGCGTCGTCGAACGTGGGACGGGCTCCGAGGTTCATCATGCCGCCGAAGGTCCCCTCCGGCGTGCAGGCGCGCACGGCGTAGACGCCGTCGGGTGGAAGGAGTTTTCGCGCGGGCGGCATGGACAGATTGATGGTGCGAAACCCGAGATCGCGCCCCCGCCGGGCGCCCTCCATGACGATACCGCTGAGGCTGTACGGGCGGCCGAGTCCGCCGGCGGCGCGGTCGAGGTCGCCGCCGGCGATGGCCCGGCGAATGGACGTGGACGAGATGGCTCGGCCGTCGGGACCCACGACGGGAGGCACCACGTCCACGCGGAACCCGCGTGCGGCGCCAAGCGCCTGCACCACCGTCGCGTCGCCGGAACGTCCGCGCCCGAAGCCATGATCGAACCCGATGAGCAATTCGCGCATGCCGAAGCGCTCGCGGAGCACCGCGTCGACGAACGTCGCGGCGTCGTACTGCGCCAGCGCCGGGGTGAATGGCAGGACGGCGAGGTAGTCGAGCTTGCTCTCGGCGAGCACCTCGAGCTTTTCGTCGCCCACGGTGAGCAGCGGCGGCGCCGCCGCCGGATTCACGATCTCCAGCGGGTGCGGCTCGAAGGTGACGAGCACGCTCTTGAGGCCGGTCGCCGCCGCACGTTCGGCGAGCCGTTCGAGGACCAGCCGATGACCCGCATGGACGCCGTCGAAGGTCCCGACCGTGACCACCGTGCCGGCGACGTCGGGCGGGAGCCCCGACTGCTGGTGCCAGTCGATGTGATCAGCCATCGCGCATCACCACCCGTGGCTGAAAGCGGTCGCCCCGTTCCGACGGGCGGCGCTCGGCGAACGCCACCAGCGTGCCGGTACCCGCCGTAAAGCGCGGATCGAGCAGTGCGGCGAAGGCGCCGTCGACGCGCGCCTCGACGTCGATGCCCCGCACGATGACCGCCATCTCGTCCTCGGTGAGCACCTGGCGCGGGTATCCCTCGAGGGCGTCGACGGTCGGGGCCAGCGTGACGGGCTTCCCCGCCTGCAGGTGCTCCAGCGGGATGGAGCGCTCGAGCGAGAAGACGCCGGCCCGCGTGCGGCGCAGCGCCGTGAGGTGCGCCGCGCTCTTCGCGCCCCGCGCGAGGTCGCGGGCCAGCGAGCGCACATATGTGCCGCCGCCACAGCTGACGCGCAGGCGGCACGACGTCACCGCGTCGTCGGCACCCTCGAACGCGGAGAGATCGATGGAGTTCACGTGCACGCGCGATGGGGCCAGCGTCACCTCGCGTCCGGCACGGGCCAGCTCATGGGCGCGCTGGCCATCGACCCGCTTGGCCGAGTACGCGGGCGGCACCTGGTCGATGTCGCCGAGCAGCGCGGCGACGGCCGCCTCGAGCGCGGTGCGCGACGGCAGCGGCGCCTCGCGCACCACCTGGCCGGCGAGGTCCTCGGTGTCGGTCTCGGCGCCAAAGCGCACGGTGGCGTCGTATTCCTTGGGCTCGTCGTGCACCCATTGCAGCAGCCGGGTGGCGCGCCCGACGAGGAGCACGAGCAGCCCGGTGGCAAAGGGATCGAGCGTGCCGCCGTGCCCGATGCGCTTCTCTCCCAACGCGCGGCGCGCGGCGTTGACGACGTCATGCGACGTCACCCCCGCCGGCTTGTCGACCAGCAGCAGGCCGTCAGGCGCCTTCGGCGGGGCCATCGTCGGCGTGTCCCGACGGGCGGATCGAGGCGAGCAACGTCTCGATGCGCGCCGCGCGCGACACGCTCTCATCGAACCGGAAGGCAATCTCGGGGGCGACCCGCAGGCGCAGGGCGCGGCCGATGTGCGAGCGCAGGTGGCTGGCCACCCTCGACAGCCCCTCGAGCGTGGCGGCCCGTTCGGCGTCGTCGCCCATGATGGACACGAACACCGTGGCGTGGCCCAGGTCGCGGGTGACGTCGACGGCGGTGACCGTGATGAGCTTGCCGCTGACGCGCGGATCCTTGACGCCCCCGTTCAGGAACGTCGCGACCTCCATCCGGATGCCTTCCGCCACCCGGTCAGGGCGCCGCGTATCCCGCGGGGGCATCAGCGCGCGTCCCGACGGGCGTTCATCCGGCGTGCGCCGGCTGCAGCGTGCGAGCGACGCTCTCCATCTTGTAGCACTCGAGGATGTCCCCGACCTTGAGGTCGTTGAAGTTCTCGACGCCGATGCCGCACTCGAAGCCTTCCTTCACTTCCTTCACGTCGTCCTTGAAGCGGCGCAGCGAGCCGATGATGCCGGTGTAGATGCCCGCGCCGTTGCGGACCACGCGCACCTTGCCCGCGCGCGTGATGACGCCGTTGCGCACCGAGCAGCCGGCGATGACGCCGACCTTGGTGACCTTGAAGACCTCGCGCACCTCGGCCTCGCCGAGCACCGTTTCCTTCTCTTCGGGCCGCAGCAGGCCCTCGAGGGCGAGCTTCACGTCGGCGACCGCCTCGTAGATGATCTTGTACAGCTTGATGTCCACGCCCTCGCGCTCGGCGGCACTCCGCGCCTTGATGTCGGGGCGGACGTGGAAGCCGATGATGATGGCGCCCGACGCCTTGGCCAGCAGGATGTCGCTCTCGGTGACGGCGCCGACGCTGCGCTGGACGACCTCCACCTGCACTTCCTCGTTGGACAGCTGCTGCAGCGCGTCGGCAAGCGCTTCCGCCGGTCCGCCCTGGTCGGCCTTGATGAGCAGCTTCAGCTGGCGCTTCTCGCCGGTGCCGGAGCTCGACATGAAGTCCTCGAGCGACACCGCGCCCTTGGTGGTGCGGCGGCTCTTGGCCTCGCGGTCGAGGCGCTCGCGTCGCTGGGCGATTTCGCGCGCCTCGGACGCATCGGCCACGGCGATGAACTGGTCGCCGGCCATCGGCACTCCGGTGAGGCCGAGAATCTGCACCGGCATCGCCGGGCCCGCCGACTTGACCGCCTTGCCGCGTTCGTCGAGGAGCGCGCGCACGCGTCCCGAGTACATGCCGCAGATGAAGTCGTCGCCCACGTGCAGCGTGCCGTTCTGCACGAGCACGGTGGCCACCGGGCCCTTGCCGGCGTCGAGCTGGGCTTCGACGACGGCGCCCGCGGCCTTGCGGTCCGGGTTGGCCTTGAGGTCGAGGATTTCCGCCTGCAGGAGCAGCTGCTCGAGCAGCGCCGCGACGCCGGTGCCCTTCTTGGCCGACACCTCGGTGTGCAGCGTCTGCCCGCCGAAGTCCTCGAGCACGACGCTGTGGTTGAGCAGTTCCTGCTTGACCTTCAGGGCGTTGGCGGCCGGCAGGTCGATCTTGTTGATGGCGACGATCATCGGCACGCCCGCATTCCTGGCGTGCGAGATGGCCTCGATAGTCTGCGGCATCACCGAGTCATCGGCGGCCACGACGAGCACGACGATGTCGGTGACCTGCGCACCGCGGGCACGCATGGCCGTGAAGGCCTCGTGGCCCGGCGTGTCGAGGAAGGTGATGGCCTTGCCGTTCGGCAGCGTGACGTGGTAGGCGCCGATGTGCTGCGTGATGCCGCCCGCCTCGCCGGCCACGACGTTGGCCTTGCGGATGTAGTCGAGCAGCGACGTCTTGCCGTGGTCGACGTGGCCCATGATGGTGACGACCGGCGGACGCGGCTTGAGTTCCTCGGGCAGGTCCTCGACCTTCGCCTCGGTGGGCGCGGCGGCGTATTCGGCCTCGCGCACGGCGATGAAGCCGAACTCGCTGGCGATCAGCTCGATCTGGTCGAAATCCATGCGCTGGTTGATGGTGACCATCAACCCGAGGTGCTTGAACGCGAACGAGACGATCTGGGTGGCCGGGATCTTGAGGATGTCGGCCAGTTCGCTGACGGTGATGAACTCGTTGACGCGCACCGTCTTCTTTTCCTGCTCGGCGACGGCCGCACGAATGGCGGCCAGTTCTTCGCGCCCCGAGTCGTCGCGACGCCGCTTGCCTGGCGCGCCGCGCATTTCCTTCATGGTGCGGAAGATGTTCGCCGACACCGCTTCCTGGTCGACCTGCCCGCGCTTGCCCTTCTTGCGGCGCGGACCGCTGGACGGCGTCTGCGGCGCCGAGGGGGCGCCGCCCGCCGCCGGACCGCGGCCACGATCATCACGACGTCCACCGCTCAGTCCGCCACCCGGGGCGGCCGAGGCGATGGGGCGCGGGGGCATGGGCAGGCGGCCCGACGTGGCCGGCCGCCCTCGCGGAGCACCCGGCACGATGGGGCGAGGACGCGCACGCTCGGCGGCGGGCGCGCTCCCCTGCACCACCGAAGGCGGCGTCGGCGGGGCAAGCGGCCGGGCCGGTCGCGGCGGAAGCATGGCCGGTGGTGGCGGAGCACTCTCCGCCTCGGCAGCGACCGGCGCCGGGCGGGGCTGCGGGGCGACCGGCGCCTCGACCGTCGGCGTGAGTTCAGGTGCCGGTGGCGCCGAGGCGCTGACTGCCGGCGCGGTCTCCACGACCGAGGGCTCGGCAGCCGACACGGCGTCGATGACGTCCGCCGCGGCCGGCGCTTCGGCCGGGATTTCGGAGAGCGGGGGGGCCGCGCGACGCCGGCGCACCTTGTGCGCGGCGTCGGCGGGCTCCAGTTCGGGCGCCGGCTCCTCGACCTTCTTCCTGGCGCGCGACTTCGCCGCCGGCTTCGCCGCCGACTTCTCGACGGTGCCCGCGCTCGCCTCAGCGGCCGCGCTGCCGCGACGCCGGCTCTTGGCGCCGGACGCCGGCGCCTCGGCCGCCTTGTGGGCACGCACGCGCTTCTCGCGTTCCCAGCGGGCCCGTGCCCGCGAGATCTGGTTATCCGTCAGCGGCGTCAGGTGGCTGCGCACGACAACATCCATGGCGCGAAGCATGCCCAACACTTCGTCGCTCGAGATGCCGAACTCAGCCGCCAGATCACTCACCCGAAGCTTCGTCAAACTGCCTCCTTCGTGCTGCTACTCGCCCGCGGAACCGAGCGCTCCGCGAATCCCCTTCGCCAACGGCGCGTCGACGATGCCAATCGCCGCCGTCGCCTCCCGCCCTGCCACCGCACCCAGTTCTGCCGCCGGGAAGCCATCCACGATGGTGATCCCCTTCGCCACCAGCAAGCGGAGCACCTTGTCGCGACTGTGCCGCGACGCGTCTTCCGCCACCAGCGCGAGCTTCAGCGTCCCGCTCATCGCCGCCGCCCGCACCATCTCCACCCCCACCACCGCGTTGCGCGCGCGCACACCAAGGCCAGCCAGGCCCAGCAGGCGGCGACGCAGCTCGGCGTCGATCACCGTCTCGGACTCACGCCACGTCCGGGGCGACCTTCCCCGTCTCATCACCGGCATCCGCCGCCGCCGCAGCGCCGGCATCAGCGCCGGCATCAGCGCCAGCATCAGCGCCAGCAGCCTTGTCCGCATCAGCACCTGGCTCGCCGGCCGTCGCTTCACCGCTGTTGTTGTCGTCGGTCGTCAGTTCGTCGATCATCTTCATGATGCGGTCGGCCTCTTCCGGCGCAATGCCCGGCAGGCGCAGGAAGTCGTCGCGCTCGAGGTCGATGATGTCGTTCAGCGTGCGGAAACCGCCGGCCTCGAGCACCGCGACGGTCGCCGGCGGCAGGCCCTCGATGGCCGAGAGGTGCACCTCGGCGGCGACGTCCTCCTCGGGCAGCGGCTGGAAGAGCGGCATGTCGCCTCCGCGTTCCAGCCACTCGCGGCTCGAGTACAGGTCGATCTTCCATCCGGTCAGTTCCGAGGCGAGTCGCACGTTCTGGCCGTTGCGACCGATGGCCAGCGACAGCTGGTCTTCGTCGACGATGGCCTGAATGGTGGTGGTGGCCGGGTCGCTGAAGACGCGCGCGACCTTGGCCGGGGCCAGCGCCAGCTTGGCGAACCGCTCGGGATCGGGCGACCAAGGCACGATGTCGATGCGCTCGCCGCCGAGCTCCTGCACGACGGCCTGCACGCGCGCGCCCTTGAGGCCCACGCAGGCGCCCACCGGATCGATGGCGTCGTCCTTGGACACGACCGCGACCTTGGTGCGGCTGCCGCATTCGCGCGCCGCGGCCTTGATCTCGACGATCCCCTGCTGGATCTCGGGGACCTCGAGCTTGAAGAGCGCCTGCACGAACATCGGGTCGGCGCGCGAGAGGACGAGGCGCGGCCCCTTGGGCGTCTCCTCGATCTTCTTGAGCACCGAGCGCAGCGGCTCGCCCTGCTTGTAGTCCTCGCGGTGGTTCTGCTCGCGATACGGGATGATCGCCTCGGCCTCGCGGAACTTGTTCAGCATGACGACGATCTTGCCCCGCTCGATCTGCTGGATCTCGCCGGAAAGGAGGTCGCCCACGCGTCCGGCGAACTCGTCGCGGATCTTGGTGCGCTCACCCTCGCGCACGCGCTGGATGATGCGCTGCTTGGCCGCCTGCACGGCGGACCGCCCGAACTCGGCGAATTCGACCGGCTCTTCCATGACGTCGCCGACCTGGAACTCCGGATCCTCGAAGCGCGCCTCTTCCAGCGCGATCTCGCGGCTCGGGTCCTCGACGGCCTCGACGACGGTCTTGAGCAGCACGATGCGGATCTCGCCCTTCGACTCGTCGATGGACACGTCGGCCTGAACGTTGGGCCCGTGCTTCTTGGCCAGGGCGGCATGAATGCCGTCCTGCAGCAGGGCGTGCAGTTCCGCGCGGTCGATTTGCTTCGCGTTCGACAACTCGCGGAATGCAGCAAGAATTTCAGCCGAACCGGACATTCAGGACCTCGTTACGGTTTCCAGTGAAACGCCAGGCGGGCCTCTTCCATGTCGGCCAGCCCGAGCAGATGCTCATCGCCCTTCGCGTCGCGAAGGCGCAGGCGCACGGCGCCCGCGTCGTCCTCGACTCCCACGATCTCCACTTCCGCGCGGCCACCGAGCGCCGCGCATTTCACGTTCGCCCTGCGGCCCGTGAAACGACGCCAGTCCCCCTCGCCGCGCAGCGCCCGTTCCATGCCGGGCGATGACACTTCGAGCACATATCGTTCGCCGAAGAGCGATGGATCACCGTCCAAACGCGCCTCGATGGCTCGCGAAGCCGTTGCGCAATCGTCCACGGTGACCTTCTCCTGGTCCTTGCGGTCAATGCGCACGTCGAGCAGCGGGCGACTGCGAGTGCCCCCTGCGCGCAATTCTACGAGCTCGAGCCCCAACTGCTCAAGTGTAGCAATGACAATGACTTCCAGTGCCTGCTTCACCTGATAAATGATCCTGATAGAGACAAAAAAATGTGGGGGGCGACCCCACATTTCCAAGGCGGTCGCCCAACCCGCCCAGCGAGAGAATTATAGATGCCGTGCGCGCGGACGTCAAGATATGGACGACAGAGAACGACAGAGAACGACAGACGGCGACTGACTGCGCGCTCAGGGCGGACTGCGGAACCGGCCTGCCGGGCCCGGGCGGATGCGCCGGTTACGCGGACGGGGCTATGACCGCCGCCTGCCGCCCGGTATCGCCGGCGCGATGCGAAAAGAAGCGGTCGTTGTTGCACCGCGTACAGAACGGGCTGATGTCGATCTCCCGCACGCCGGCGATGCGCGCCTGGTCGGCGAGGAGCGCGCGCAGGTCCACTGGCGCAGGGGCGTCGACCTGGCGCAGCATCAATCGCGCGTAGACGTCGGGGCCCACCTCGTAGCACTTGCCGCAGATGGCCGGGCCGAGGTGTATCACGAGGTCCTTGGCGTGGTGTCCCATCGCGGTGAGCGCGTGAATGCCTGCCCCGAGAATTCCCCCCGCGACGCCACGCCACCCGGCGTGCAACAGCGCCGACGCGCCCCTGGGATGGCCGATGAACACCGGAACGCAGTCGGCAACGGTGACGACCATGGCGGTGTCGTGGTGCGCCGTCGCATGCCCGTCGGCGGCATCGGTGCGCAGCCAGCCGTCCCAGCCGCCCTGGTGCGTGATGACCCTGGCGCCATGCACCTGGTGCGCCGAGGCGAGCCGCCCTCCGGTGACGCGCATGAGGTCGAACCAGCGATCGTTGACCTGCCGCACCGGCGCGTCGTCGGTGAACCCGTACGAACCCGCCTCGCGCGTCGTCGTGAACGCGGCGAGTCCGAGCACCGCGAACGATGCCACGCGCTCCCGCGGCGGAAGGGTGCCGCTCATCGGTCGTCGGGCAGGCGCGTGATGCTCGCGCCCAAGGCGTTGATGCGTTCGTCGATGCGCTCGTAGCCGCGGTCGATCTGGCCCACGTTCCTGATGGTGCTGGTTCCCCGCGCGCAGAGTGCGGCGAGGAGCATCGCCATGCCGGCACGGATGTCGGGACTCTCCACGGTGCCGGCGCGCAGCTCGGACGGCCCCGCCACCAGCGCGCGGTGCGGATCGCAGAGCACGATGCGCGCGCCCATCGACACGAGCTTGTCGACGAAGAACATGCGCGACTCGAACATCTTCTCGTGCATCAGGATCAGCCCCTGACACTGCGTCGCCGTGACGATGGCAATCGACATCACGTCGGCGGGGAACGCCGGCCACGGCTGGTCCTCGAGCTTGGGCACGTGCCCGCCGATGTCGTTCTGGATGACCATCGACTGGTGGGCGGGGATGACGAGATCGTCTCCCTCGGCGCGGCAGGTGATGCCGAGGCGCTCGAACCCCATCAGCACCGAGCGCAGGTGGCGCACGCCGGCGCTGGCAATGCGCAGTTCGCTGTGCGTCACGGCGGCCAGCCCGATGAACGACCCCACCTCGATGTGATCGGGACCGATGGCGTAAGTCGCCGCGCCGAGCGTGGCCCCGCCGTGCACGGTGAGCGTGTTGGTGCCGATGCCCTCGATGTGCGCGCCGAGCGCGACGAGAAACTCGCAGAGATCCTGGACGTGCGGTTCGCTGGCGGCGTTGCGCAGGATGGTGGTGCCGCTGGCGGCGACGGCGGCCATCACCGCATTCTCGGTGCCGGTGACGCTGGGTTCGTCGAGGAAGACGTCGGCCCCGGTGAGTCCCTTGGTGGTGAACCTGATCCGGTCCGACAGGACGTGATCGGCGCCGAGCTGGGCGAGCGCCAGGAAGTGCGTGTCGAGGCGTCGCCGCCCGATGACATCGCCGCCGGGCGGAGACAGCGTCACCTCGCCGCAGCGCGCGAGGAGCGGAGCGGCCAGCAGGATGGAGCCGCGGATGTTCTTGCACAGTCCGAGGTCGAGCGCCTGCGCCGACACCGAACGCGCGTGAACGAACAGCTCGTTCGGCCCCGTCCACCGCGCCTCCGCGCCCGTGGTGGCGATCAGCTCGACGAGAATCTCGATGTCCCGGATGCGCGGGACGTTCTCGAGCGTCACCGGGTATTCGGTGAGGAGCGTGGCCGCCACGATGGGGAGGGCCGCGTTCTTGTTGCCGGACGGGCGGATAGTGCCGCTCAACTGGCGGCCGCCTTCGACGAGGAATTGCATGTCCTGAACATAGGACCGGAAGCCGGATTCCGGAATTGGAATTCGGAAGCGGAATGCGAGACTGACCGCGAAATTGGAGACGGGGATTGGTGACCGGAACCGGTGACGGCAACGGAGGCGGAACGCGAGACCGAACGGGAGACGGAACGCGCGACGGGTGACCTCGTTCAGGCAATCACTCGCACACCGTCGGCAAATCCACCCTTGCGCTTGTCCGGAAAACGGCGGAAGCTACGAGCATGATGTCACCCTTCCAGATTGCCGCTGTCGACACGCTGCTCTTCCGCCAGGTGCCCGCCGTTCGGTCGGGGTTTGAGGAAACCGTCTTCGTCGCCGCGGGGGTGGCGCAGATCCTCACGGTGGTGCTCCTCGTGCTGCTGGCGCTGATCTTCCACCGCATGTGGAAGGCGCAGCAGGCCCTGCACGAGCAGCTCGCCCGCCTCTCGTCCAAGGTGGATCCGATGATCGCCAGCGCGACCTCGGCCGCCGAGAACGTGCGCGTGCTCACCGACGTGGTGCGCAAGGATGCCGTACGAGCGGCCGATGCGCTGGCCGAGGCCACCAGCCGCGTGCGCGATTCCGTGGGAGGCATCGCCGACCGGATCGACGACTTTGGCGACCTGATGGGGCGCGTGCACGGCAAGGCCGACGACGTGGCCGACGTGGCCGAGGCCGCGCTGGACACCATCAAGCTGGGATCGCGCGTGCTGCGGCCGCGCCCCGAGCGCGAGCGCACCGCGCGAGCGACCGTCGAGGTTGACCGGGATGATCGGGACGAGGAGCGCGATGATTCGCCGTACGCTTCCGCCGCAACGGAGGAACCGCCCAAGGCGCCACGGCGGCGCCGGCGACGCGGCCGTGGTCGTCGCCCACCTGACTGAGTGCATGCGGTTCCAGTCCGGCGCCGCGTCGCGCCGCGTAACACTGCTCCGTCGCGCCGCGACGATCGCGCTGCTGCTGGCCCTCACGCCGGCCGTGGCGCACGCGTGGACTCCCGGCACGCACATCCTGCTGGGGGAGGCCGTGCTCCGGTCGGCTTCGTTGCTGCCGGCGGGCATCGCGGAACTGCTGCAGGCGTTTCCGTACGACTTTCTCTACGGCTCCATCGCCGCCGACACCAGCATCGCCAAGAAGTACGCCCGCTTCGGGCGGCACTGCCATCACTGGTACGTCGGGCTGGAGATCCTCAGTCGCGCGCGGGACGACACGCTGAAGTCGTTCGCCTACGGCTACCTGTCGCACCTGGCCGCCGACGTGGTGGCCCACAATTGGTTCGTGCCGCACCAGCTGGCGGTGACGTCGAGCACCATGACCATCGGTCACTCCTACTGGGAGAGCCGGTTCGAGACGCACCTCGGCGCGCAGCACAGCCGGCGGGCGCACGAGATCATCCTGCTCGACCACGCGCGGTCCGATGATCATCTCGACCGGATACTCAGTCCGACGATCTTCAGCACGCACACTAACCGCCGGATCTTTCGCGGCATGGTGCGCGTCACGGACGCGGAGAGCTGGCAGCGGGTCTTCGCCCTGATGGCCGAGCGAAGCCGCTGGGACCTGGCCGAGCGCGACGTCGGCTCCTACCTCTCGCGTTCCTTCGATTTCGTGATCGACTTCCTGCGGCGCATGGACGGCGGCGAGGCCTACGCGCACGACCCCTCGGGAGAGGAGCCGCTGCGCGCGGCCAAGGCCGTTCGTCGCACCGCCATGCGCCTCGGCGACGAGGAGACGGCGCGCGAGGCCGCCGGCCGCCACTTCGGCCTGCCACCGTCGGCGCTGTCCTTCGCCGGACAACTCCGTGAACCGCTGTACGTGCCGGGGCGCGCGGCGATCAGCTGATTCTGGTGGAACGCGTCGGCGCGTGCCGAGCCCTTGTCGCCGGCGCCGGACGCTACTCGTCCCCGCGTTCCAACCCGGCGAAGGCGACCACCAGCCGCTTGCGACCAATGGTCTCGTCGTCGAACTCGATGGTGACCTTGGCGTCCCGCCCCGTGCCGGAGAGCTCGAGGATGGAGCCGGTGCCGAACGCCTTGTGCTTCACGCGCACCCCCTTCGCGTAGTGGGGCGCCACCTGCGACTCGTCCTCGGCGGGAGTCTCCCAGGCGCTGGGCCGCGTCATCGGCGTTCCCGGACGTCGCTGCGACGGTGACGTGTAGGCGAAGGCGCTGGCGCTGCCGCGCAGCTTGGAGGTCATCTTCGACTCGTAGCGATCCGCCGGCACCGGAGTCAGGAACGACGACATGATGCCGGGGAGCAGCTCGCCATTTCGCCGGCGCGCCATCGCCCACGTCAGGAACAACTTCCGCTCGGCTCGCGTGATGCCGACGTAGAGCAGCCGCCGTTCCTCCTCGAGGACGTCGGGATCATCGAAGACGCGGGAGAGCGGGAACAGCCCGTCCTCCATGCCGGAGAGGAAGACCACCGGGAACTCGAGCCCCTTGGCGGTGTGCACGGTCATGAGCGTCACGGCGTCGCCATCGGGCCCCATCTGGTCGACGGCGGCGACGAGCATCGCCTTCTGCAGGAAGTGGTCGAGCGGGCGCAGGCCCAGTTCTCCCCCATCGTCAACCACCGTCTCGGCGGCCCCTTCCACCATGGCGCGCACGTTGTCGAGCCGGTCGAGCCCCTCGGGTCCCTCGGCGCGCAGCGCCTCGTCGTAGCCGGTGGCCTGGAGGATCTCGAGGATCAGGCGGTCGACACTCGACTCCTCGGCGCTCACGCGGAACCGGTCGGCCAGGGTCGTGATCACGTCGAGCGCCGTGCGGGCCGATGGACGCATGCCGTCGAGCTCGGCCGCACGACGGGCCATCTCGAGCAGCGGGATGGCGCGTTCGCGCGCCGCACCGGCAAGCAGGTCCACGGTGGAGTCGCCGATGCCGCGCTTGGGCACGGTGATGGCGCGACGGAAGGCCTCGTCGTCCGACGGGTTGGCGGCGAGGCGCAGCCAGGCCAGCAGGTCGCGCACTTCGCGGCGGTCGTAAAAGCGGACGGCGCCGATGAGGCGGTACGGAATGCCCCGCCGCCGCAGCGACTCCTCGAGCGACCGGCTCTGCGCGTTGGTGCGATACAGGATGGCGATCTCTTTCGGCCGCTCGCGCAGGTTCATGCGCCGCTTCTCGATTTCCTCGGCGATGGCGTCGGCTTCGTCGCGATCATCGAGCGCCTTGAGGAGCGTCACCGGCTCGCCAGCCGGTCGCGTGGCGCGCAGCGTCTTGCCGCGGCGCGCCGCATTCTGGGCAATGACGACGTTGGCGAGGCTCAGGATCTCCGGCGTGGATCGGTAGTTCTCCTCGAGGCGCACGACACGCGCGCCCGGATAGTCGCGCTCGAAGTCGAGGATGTTGCGCACGTCGGCGCCCCGCCATCCGTAAATGGACTGGTCGTCGTCGCCGACCACCGCGACATTGCCGGTGGCGCCGGCGATGAGGCGCACGAACTCGTATTGGGCGTGGTTGGTGTCCTGGTACTCGTCCACCAGCACGTGCTCAAAGCGCCCGGCATAGTGCGCGCGGATGTCGGCGTGCTCGTGCAGGATGCGCACCGGCAGCACCAGCAGGTCGTCGAACGAGACCGCGTTGGCCCCGCGCAGGGCCGGCTCCATGGCCGTGTAGACGAGCGAGACGGCCTTGGCCAGCGGCGTGAGCGCCAGGCTTGCGTATTCCTCGGGCGAGACCAGCGCGTTCTTGGCATCGCCGATGGCGGCGGCCACCGCCTTGGGCGCGAAGTCCTTGGGCGACACCTTCGCGTTCACCATCAGGCGCTTGACGACGGTGAGCGTGTCGTCCTCGTCGTAGATGGTGTACGCCGACGTGCGTCCGACCTTCTCGCCGTGCAGGCGCAGCAGGCGCGCGCCGATGCCGTGAAAGGTGCCGATCCACATGCCGCGCGGCTCGGCGCCCAGCAGCCGGCCGATGCGTTCGCGCATCTCGCCGGCCGCCTTGTTGGTGAAGGTGACGGCGAGCACGCGATGCGGGCTGACGCCGAGTTCCTCCACGATGCGCGCCACGCGCGCCGTGAGCACGCGCGTCTTGCCGGACCCGGCGCCGGCGAGCACGAGGAGCGGCCCGGTGCCGTGTTCGACGGCGGCGCGCTGTGCGGGGTTGAGCGTTACTTCACTTGTGGGGGCGAACGACGTCATCCTGGTAAGATAACGTCGAACACCGCGCCCCGGTCCGAAGGCACGAGCACCAGCCGCCCGTCGTGCGACTCCTCGACGATGCGACGGGCCAGCGGGAGGCCGATGCCCCAGCCGCGCTCCTTCGTGGTGAAGCCCGCCGCGAAGATGCGCCGGCGCAGCCTGGGCGGAACACCAGGCCCGTCATCGGACACGCGCACGCGCGCCCCGCCGCCAGCGGCCCGGTCGACCCGCACGCTGATGGTGCCCCCCCTCCCGACGAGCGCATCGACGGCGTTCTTCACCAGGGACTCCACGGCCCACTCCAGCAGGACGCGGTCGGCCGGCACGGTGTGCGGCCCGTCGCCGCGCTCGAAATTCACCACGATGGTGTTGGCGAGCGTGGGAACGCGGGCGCGGAAGTAGTTCACCACGCCCTCCACGGCTTCGCCGACGTCGATGGGCACGAGCCTGGGCGGCCGCCCGATTCGCTCGAAGCGGTGGGCCACGCGCTCGAGGCGCTCGACGTCGCCTTCCATGTGCCGGCGCGCCGACTTCGATGCCGGATCCCCGTCGCGATCGGCCATGAGTTCGAGCCAGCCGTGCAGCGACGAGAGCGGCGTGCCCAGCTGGTGGGCCGCCTCGCGCGCCATGCCCGCCCAGACGCGCTCGCGCTCGGCCCGCGCCCGCACGCCGAGCACCAGGACGCCGACGACCATGAGCATCGCCAGCATGGCAACCTGCAGCAACGGGATGATGCGGAGACCGCGCACGACCGGCGTGTTGCCAAAGTGTATCATGCCGCCGCCTGGCTCCTCGACCGGCTTGTTCAGTCGGTCGAGCTCCTGCACGTATTCAAGCAGCCGTGGATCGTTGGGATTACCGACGCCGTAGCCGTAGTCGGGGAGGTTGGCAAACGCCGTGGGACGCCCTTGCACGTCCGTGATGATCACCGGCACGCCGAGTTCGCGGATCTCACGGGAGAGGTCGAATAGCGCCGTTGTGCCCGCGGTGGATGAAGTGTCCGTGTCCACCAGGGCGCCGTAGACGCGAGCGAACATGCGGCTCGTGCGCTCGGCCTCGCCGCGCAATTCGTTCACCACGCGCTGGGCGTACCAGAGGTACGACCCCAACAGCACCAGGAGGCCGAGCGCGACGAGGATGACCGGCACCCGGCGTCGCATGCCCTAGCTGATCACGTCGAGTCCGACGTACGGGCGCAGCGCCTCGGGGACGACCACCGACCCGTCGGCCTGCTGGCAGTGCTCGAGGATTGCCGCGAAGACGCGCGGGAACGCGAGTCCCGACCCGTTGAGCGTGTAGACGAACTGCGGCTTCCCGCCCTGGGCGGCGCGGAAGCGGATGTTCGAGCGCCGCGCCTGGTAATCGGTGAACACCGAACACGACGACACCTCGAGCCACTTGCCGACTCCGGGGGCGAAGACCTCGAGGTCGTAGGTCATGGCGCTGCTGAAGCCGGTGTCGCCGGCGGCGAGCAGGACCACGCGGTACGGCAGCCCCAGCTTCTGCAGCACCGTTTCGGCGTGGCCGGTGAGCAGCTCGAGCTGCGCGGCGCCGTCGTCGGGGGCGCAGTAGCGCACCAGTTCCACCTTGTCGAACTGGTGCACCCGCAGCAGCCCGCGGGTGTCCTTGCCGGCGGCCCCCGCCTCGCGACGGAAGCACGGGCTGTAGGCACACATGGCCTTGGGCAGTTGGGCCGCGTCGAGGATCTCGTCGCGATACAGGTTGGTCACCGGCACTTCGGCGGTGGGAATCAGGTAGCCCTGATCGTCGCCCAGCGCGTACATGTCGTCCTCGAACTTCGGCAGCTGCCCGGTGCCCGTCATCGAGTCGCGGTTGACCACCACCGGCACCCAGCACTCCTCGTAGCCGTGCTCGCGGGTGTGCAGGTCGAGCATGAAGTTCATGAAGGCACGCACCATCCGCGCGCCAACGCCCCGGTACACGATGAACCCCGAGCCGGAGATCTTGGCGCCTCGCGCCAGGTCGAAGAGCCCAAGCGCGTCGCCCACCTCCCAGTGCGGCTTCACGCCGACGGCCTCGCGGGGCGTGCCCCACGAGCGGACGACGGTGTTGTGCGACGCGTCGCCCGCGGGCACCGCGGGGAGCGGCACGTTGGGGATTTCGTAGAGCCCCTGCTGGATGCCGGCCTCGGTGGCCTGCAGTTCAGCCTCGAGGCGGGCGATCTCCTCGCCGAGCGCGCGCGTCTGCGCCTGCAGCTCCGACGCATCCTCGCCCGCCTTCCTGCGCCGTCCCACTTCCTGGCTCGCCGCGTTGCGCGCAGCCTTTCGTTCCTCGCCGGCCTGGATCGCCATGCGGCGCTCGCGGTCGAGCGCTTCAAGCCGGGCGATCACGGGCTCAAGCTGGTCGAGCGCACCGCGCCGGCGCATTCCGTCACGCAGCGCTGCGGCCTGCTCGCGAACCATCCTGATGTCGTGCATGGCCTATTTGGACGGAATGCCGGGTTCGAAGGACTTGAAGCCGCAGTTGGGGTTGGTCGTGCCGCGACCGAAGAGGAGCCCGCCCGCCCTGACCGAATCGATGACGATCTTGGCGTAGAGCTCGCTGGAGAGCTGGTAGACGCAGCCGGAGGACGTCATGCGCACGACCACGACCTCGCCTGGAAGCACCGAAAGTGCCGAGTCGAGCACCCACCCCTTCGACGGCGCGAGAAGGACGGTCTCGTAGACGCCGGAGACACGTTGCAGGCCCACGGTCCTGGAACCGCCGACGGAAATGCCGACGAGCTTCTGCGGGATGACGCGGATCTTCCCGGCGCCGTCGAAGTCGAACGCCACGTCGAAGGCAAACGAGCCGTCCACGCGCACCGCACCGACGGTGCCGAAGTCGATGGCCGCCGGCGCGTTGGCCGGCCCCGACCCGGAGAGGGCGAAGAGCGAGAAGGCGAACGGGGCATTCGGGTACTGGGCCGTGACCTTGAACGGGTCGCTGCAGGCAGTGACGGCGAGCGCGGCGAGGACCGCGACGGCCACGACACGCGCCCCGCGAACGGGGCGGCGGAGAATCGGAGGTGTGATGGGCATAGGCAAGGATTGAAAGTAGCGGACGGACGACGAGAGGGGCAAGCGAAGTCGCCTTGACTTCGCTCTGGCGACGCGTACACTTCGGCAACCTTTCATACACCGGAGTGGGGCGATGCCTACCATTCGCGACCTCGTGGCAGCGATCCGCGAGCGGGAGGGGGTTGATGCCGCCCTCATCCTGGGCCGCGATGGCCTGCTGATCGACAGCCAGACGGTCGCCGCCGTGGATGCCGAGCAGGTCGCCGCCCACGTCCCGCCCGTGCTGGTGGCCGCCGAGGAACTGGGCACGTCCGGGCACCTTGGCGCCCTGCGGACCGCCGTGCTGGAGCATGAGCACGGGTACGCGATCATCGCCTCGGTTTCGCCCGACGCCGTCCTGCTGGTGCACGTGCAGCCCACCGCGAACCTCGCCCAACTCCTCTACGAGCTGCGGCGCAATCGCGCGAACATCGCGGCGCTCGTCTGAGCGCGCCTTCCGCCATGCCGTGCCACGTGCTCGTGGCCGACGATGAGCCGCACATCGGTCGCATCGTCAAGACGAAGCTCGAACAAGGCCCGTTCCGGGTAACGCTGGTCTTCGACGGCACCGAGGCGCTCGATGCCCTGGCGGCGCACGATGACATCCGCCTGGTACTGCTCGACCTCATGATGCCCCACCTCAGCGGACTCGAGGTGCTGGCGCGGATGCGCGCCGACGCGCGGTGGTCGTCCCTCCCCTGCGTGATCCTCACGGCGGCCGGCCAGGACCAGCGGTACGACGAAGCCATGCGGCTGGGCGCGTCGGACTTCATCACGAAGCCGTTCAGCCCCAAGCGGCTGTACGCGCGCGTGGCCGAACTCACCGGCGTGGAGGACGGGGGCGACGCCCCCACGGCGGCCGCGTGAGCACGCCGCCCACCTGGGTGGTGATCCTGGCCGGTGGCATCGGATCACGGTTCTGGCCACTCTCGACGCCAGAACGACCCAAGCAGTTCCTGCCGCTGCTCGGCGAACAGCCGATGCTGCGCGACACGGTCGACCGGTTGCTGAGCGTCGCGCCCGCCTCCCGGATGCTCGTCCTCACCAACGCCGAACTGGCGACGGGCGTGGCGCAGATCGTACCCGAACTTCCGGTGGACCACATCCTGGCCGAGCCACGTCCGGCGGGCACGACCGCCGCGCTGGCCTGGGCGGCCTCGCGCATCGCCAGGCTCGGCGGGCGCGACGCCGTGATGATCTCGGTGCACGCCGACTGGGCCATCGGCGACGTGCCGCGCTTTCAGGACGCCCTGCGGCTGGCCGCGTCGGAGGCGACGCGCACGCAGGGACTCGTGACCGTCGGCATTGTGCCGACGCACCCCGACACGGGACTCGGCTACATCGAGCCGGGCGATGCCACCACGGGCGCCGCGCGCCGGGTCGCCCGATTCGTCGAGAAACCGCGGCAGGCCGCGGCCGAGGCGCTGGTGGCCGGTGGTGCGCTCTGGAATTCAGGCATCTTTGCCTGGCCGGTGGGCGTGTTCCTCGACGAGGTGCGCGCCTGGTGCCCCGCAGTGTCCGAGCCGCTCGACCGGGCTGGCGACGACCCCGTGGCCTTCTTCACGAGCGTCGAGGATCCCGTCGCCGTGGACGTGGCCGTGCTCGAGCGAAGCGCAAAGGTCTACGTGCTGGCCGGCAGCTTCGGGTGGAGCGACGTCGGCACCTGGTCGGCGCTGCGCGGCGTGTGCGCGCGCGACGCCGACGGCAACGTGACGCATGGCCGCGTGCACCTGCGCGACTCGGCGGACAACGTGGTGCACGCCGCCGGCGCCGATGTGGTGCTTTACGGAGTGCGAGGGCTGGTGGTGGTGGAATGCGCAGGCATCGTGCTGGTGACCACCGAGGAGAGTGCCCGCAACCTCAAGCCGCTGCTCGAGAGCCTTCCCTCGGAGCTGCGGGAGCGGCGTTGAGCGGTCGCAATATCGTGCTGTACGACGATGCGGCCGCGCGTGCGCTCGAGCCGTTTGCCCTGACGCGACCTTCTTCCGAGTTCCGCACGGGCGCGGTACTGCTGCGCGAGCGCTGGGCACGGGTCGCGAGCGGCGGGATTGCCGGGCGCGTGGGCGCGCCGCACCTCGCCTCGTTCGATGAACCCGGTGCGCCTCGCAGCCTGGACGGCGCGCTCGCCGCGGGGACGGTGGTGGCGAATGCGCGCTACGCCCCGATGCTGGGCGCATCGCTCGGCGACGCCGATGTCTGGACGGCCGACGGGCGCGTGGCTGCGGTACGACTGGGCGCGCCGCTCGACGCGGTCGCGTTGGGCGACGGTACGCTCGCGCTGGAGTCGCTGGCTCCCGCCGGAGCGCGCACCGCGCTCGTGCCCGGCTGGTGGATTGACCACCCGTGGGACCTCATACGCCACCTCGGCGCGATGCTCGCGTCCGACATTCCCGCAATCGGCGCAACGGTGGCCACACGCAGCGCCGGTGTACTCGACGGCGTGCAGCTGGTCGGCGCGCACCCGGTGTTCATCGAGGACGGCGCCGTCGTGGAGCCATTCGTGCTGCTTGACGCGCAGCTTGGCCCGCTGCTGGTGCGCCGCGGCGCGCAGGTACAGGCATTCACCCGGCTCGTGGGTCCGTGCTTCTTGGGCGCCGACAGCGTCGTGCACGGTGGCCGGGTGGCCGGTTCGGCGATCGGCGAGCAGTGTCGGGTGCACGGCGAGGTGAGCGCGTCGGTGTTCTTCGGACGGTCGAACAAGGCGCACGACGGATTCGTGGGACACAGCGTCGTGGGGTGCTGGTCGAACCTCGGCGCGGGCACCACGACGAGCAACCTCAAGAACAGCTACGGCACCGTGCAGATGTGGACACCAGGCGGAACGATGGACACCGGCATGCAGTTCCTCGGCGCCCTCATCGGCGACCACGCCAAGCTGGCCATCGGGACGCTGCTGATGACCGGGACGGTCGTCGGCGCCGGGGCCTGCGTCTTTGGCGCCGCGTCACCCGCAAAGGTGGTGCCGCCGTTCTCGTGGGGCGGCGGCAATAGTGAGGTGTTCGCGCTGGAGAAGTTCCTCGAGGTGGCCGAGCGCGTGCAGACGCGGCGCAGCGCGCCGGTGACGGACGGGATGACGCGAGTGCTCGCGGCCGCGCACCAGCGGCGGTGGACGACGTGAGGTTCTGCACGCTCGCCAGCGGCAGCAAGGCCAACGCGACGCTGGTGGAGATCGGCGCGACACGACTTCTCATTGACTGCGGGCTTGGCCCTCGTATCCTGGCGAAGCGGCTGGCTGAGGCCGGCATCGCGCCCTCGTCCATTGACGCCGTGGTGGTGACGCACGAGCACATCGACCACGTGAAGGGGCTCGCCCAGGCGGTGGCCAAGTGGCGGTGGCCGGTGGTGGCCACGGCGGGCACGCTCGCCGGCGCCCGTGACGTGCCCGTGGAGCGGCGCGTGTCGCTGGCCTACGGCCAGGCGTGGACGATCGGCACTTGCACCGTGGAGCTGGTGCCGGTGCCGCATGATGCGGCGCAGCCCGCGGCGGTGGTGGTGACGGCGATACGCAGCGGCGCCCGGCTTGGCCTGGCAACGGATCTCGGCGACGCGCCGGAGATGCTGAGCGCGGCGTTCGAACGACTCGACTACCTGGTGCTCGAGAGCAACCACTGCGAGGTGATGCTGCGCAATGGACCGTACCCGCCGTTTCTTCAGGCGCGGATTGCGGGCAGCACCGGGCACCTGAGCAATCGCCAGACGGGCACGCTGCTGCAGCGCGTGGCGCACAAGGGGCTGCGCCAGGTGATGCTGGCGCACTTGAGCCAACAGAACAACGAGCCGGCGGTGGCGCTCTCGGCGGCGATGGCCGTGTTGAAGGGGACACAGTTCAGGGGCGCCATCGGCTGCGCCTCTCAGGATGTGGTGACGCGGCCGGGGGCCCGGAGCGGCGGGCAGATGGAGATGGCGCTGTAGCCTTCGTCGGCGCTAGGGTCTCCCCACCGACACCGTGAACGGCACCGACGCCACGCTTGCCCCCCAC
>JBBTJT010000110.1:0-24257 GCA_038059315.1 Gemmatimonadota bacterium | reverse complement strand
TGGACCATTCGGCCAGTGTTAGGTCAATAGTGGTCCGTGGAAATTCAGGCTAGTCGATAAATCCACCCCCAAGCACCCGCGTGCCATCATAGATCACCGCGCTCTGCCCCGGCGAGATGGCTGACACCGGGGAGAGCAGCGAGAGGGCAACCGCACCGTCGCCAACGCGCTCCACCACGGCGCTGGCCAGCGGGGCGCGATGGCGGATGCGCACCTGCACTTCGTCGCCGGCGAGCGGCGGCGTCTCCACCAGCCAGTTGACGCCGCTGGCTGCGATGCGCGTGCCCAGCAACGCCTCGCGCGGCCCCACCACCACCTCGCGCGTTTCGGGGCGCAGCGCCACCACGTACAGCGGCTCGCCGGAGCCTCCGGGCAGGCCGCGTCGCTGGCCGATCGTGTAGCGGGCGAAGCCACCGTGCTCGCCAACGTCGCGGCCATCCATCGTCACGATGCGCCCCGGCGACAACGCCGGCGCCGCGTCCCCGAGTTCGCGCCGCAGGATCTTCACGTAGTCGCCGTCGGGAACGAAGCAGATCTCCTGGCTCTCCGGCTTGTCGGCCACGCGCGGCAGCTGGAGTTCGCGCGCCAGCGCCCGCGTCTCGGGCTTGGTCATCGTCCCCACGGGGAGCATCAGCCGCTTCACCACCGCGCGGTTGATCCCCCACAGGAAATACGTCTGGTCCTTGTTGTCGTCGAGGCCGCGATGCAGTTCGCCATCGATGGCGCGCGCGTAGTGCCCGGTGGCCACGTACGGCGCGTCGATGCCGTCGGCCTTGGCCACCAGATCGCTGAACTTGGTGAACGTGTTGCACCGCACGCATGGAATGGGCGTGCGTCCGCGCGCATACTCGGCCACGAAGTCGGCAAGGACGTCGCGGCTGAAGTGGTCCACCATGTTGAGCACGTAATGCGGGATGCCGAGCAGCTCGGCCACCCGGCGCGCGTCACTGGTGCTGTCAAGCGAACAGCAGGGGCGGTCGGGGAGTTCGCTGCCGTCCTCGAACAGCTTCATGGTGACGCCCACGACATCGTATCCCTGGCGCACGAGCAGGGCAGCGGCGACAGAACTGTCCACTCCGCCCGACATCGCCACGAGTACCCTCGCCTTGGCCGTCATCTGTCGCACTCTGTCGTATTCTGTCGCATTCTGTCGTCTTCTGACCTAGAACTTCCCCGCCATGCTTCGCGCCTTCGCGATCAGCGCCGGAAAGAGCGCGACCACCCGATCGATGTGTTCGTCCGTGGTCAGCTTCCCGACGCTCATGCGCACGGCGGCGCTGGCCAGCTCGGGAGGCACGCCCATCGCGTTCAGCACGTGCGAGGGCGTGATGCTTCCGCTCTGGCACGCCGAACCGCTCGAGCAGGCCACGCCCTGCAGGTCGAGCGCCATCAGCATCGACTCGCTGTCCGTGCCGGGCACCGAGAGGCTCAGCATGTGCGGCGCGCGCGGGGCTCCGCGTCCGTGGACGACGGCATCGGGGACGCGCTCGAGCAGCGCCGCCTCGAGACGATCCCGCAGGGCGCGAAGCCGGGCGCACTCGGCGTCCCTCTCCCGGAGCGTGAGTTCCATGGCCGTGGCCAACGCCACCGCCATCGGCACGTTCTCGGTGCCGGGCCGACGGCCGCGATCCTGCGTGCCGCCGAAGAACAGCGGCGCCAGCGGCGTACCCCGCCGCACATACACGGCCCCGATGCTCTTGGGCGCGCCGAACTTGTGGCCGCTCACGGACAACAGGTCGAAGGGGGTCGACTTCGCATCGATCACGATCTTGCCGAAGGCCTGCACCGCATCGGTATGGAAGACGGTGCCGGCGTTCTTGGCCAACGCAACCAGTTCCTCGATCGGCTGGATGACGCCCGTCTCATTGTTGACCCACATCACGCTGGTCACGGCAACGTCGTCGCGAATATGCCGGCGCGCGGAGTCGAGGTTCACCAGTCCGGTGGGGTCGATGTCGAGCAGCCGCTCGTCACCGCCCTCGCGGGCAACCTGGTGCGCCGATGCCAGCACGGCCTTGTGCTCGATGGGCGTCGTCACGACGGCGTTCCGGTTGCTCCCGCGCTGCACGCGCCACGAGCCCAGCACCGCCAGGTTGTCCGCTTCCGTACCGCCGGAGCTCAGGCAGATCTCATCCGCATTGGCGCCCAGGCACTCGGCAATGCGCTCGCGCGCGGCGTCGGTGGCGGCGCGCGCCTCGCGCCCCCAGCGGTGCGTGCTCGAGGCGTTGCCGAACTTCGTGCCGAAGTACGGCAGCATCGCCTCGATCACCTCCGGGCGAACCGGCGTGGTGGCGGCGTGGTCGAGATAGATGGGGGGCTTCGTCATGCCCGGAATATAGCATCGCCGGGGAGGTCGACGGTCAACGGCGCCGGCGGCGAGGGTTACCGGTCGCCGAGCACCTTGATCACCACCCGCTTCTTGCGCTGCCCATCCCACTCGCCGTAGAAGACGCGCTGCCACGGTCCGAGGTCGAGCGCGCCGGCGGTAACCGGGACAATCACCTCGTGGCCGATGGTGAGGGAACGGAGGTGCGCCGCCGCGTTGTCCTCGCCCGTCTCGTTGTGCTTGTACCGCGAGGGGTCCCACGGCGCCACCGTGTGCTCGAGCCAGTGCAGGATGTCCTGCCAGAGCCCCGACTCGTGGTCGTTGACGAACACCGACGCCGAGATGTGCATCGCCGAGACGAGCACCAAGCCCTCCATGATGCCGCTCGCCCGCACCTGTTCGGCGACCTCGTCGGTGATGTCGATGATCTCCTGGCGGCGCTTGGTGTTGAACCAGAGGTAATGGGTGTGGGCGGTCATGGTGGAATCACGCCGATCTGGTTCGCGGCTACTTCTTCAGCGACGCCACCACCGAGTCGACCGTCGCCAGGTACGCGTCGATCAGGCCGCGGCGGAGCGTGAAGGTGAAATCACTGCCGCCGCCGGTGATGAACTTCACCGCCACGTCCTCCTTGCTCTCGCGGAACGGGCCGTCGGGAAGGCGCGCGCCAAACGTCGAGTTCGGTGCGCACTTGCCGGCGAGGCAGTTCTGCGCGTCCGTGGCGCTGGTCACCGGAAGCGGCCGCTTGAGCCCCTGCGCCTGCGCGACATCGCGTCCGCCCGGGCCGAAATCGCTGTTCACCCAGAGCCGATGGTACCGGTCCGCTGCGCCCGACCGGCGCACCCACGTGCGCAGGCCGAATGCCGGTTCCGAGGCGTTCCAGGCGACCACCTCCACGATGGAGGCCCCCGGGAAGTCGCGGACCTGAATGACTGGCCCCCCCTGAATAGGAGCATGGAGCAGGGCAACGGATGCGGCTTCGGCCGGGACTTTGGCCGGCGGCACCGTCCGGCCGGCGCTCGGCCGGGCGACGAGTACCACGGTTCCCAGGGCGACGACGACGGCGAGTGCGCGAAAGCCAGCGCGATGAGTGGGCAGGGAAGAGTTCATGGTTCTGGGTTCGGTGTCAGGGACGGCGCAGTAATGCTCGTACCGGCGCGGCGTCGAGGCCGACGAGCTTCAACGGTGCAGCAACTAGATCATACGATCCCGACGGCACGTGTGACAGGTCGAGATTCTCCAGGATGTACGCGCCGCCGTCGAACAGCGCATGGTGCACGGCGAGGTCCTTCGACTCGCGCGCGTCGACGCTCGGGCAGTCGACGCCGAGGAGCAGGAGTCCGTCGGCCGCCAGTTCGGCGGCACACACGACGGACAGGACCGGCCAGTCAGAGGGAAATACCCCCTTCGCGATGGTTCGGTCCGTCCGGAGCAGGAGTCGCGCCGGGGTGGCGCTGAGCCCGGCGTCGCGCAGCGCCTGCCGGTCGATGACGCCGACGTGCCGTCCGAGGTTCACTACGACGACCGGGCCGAGGAAGGCGTCGAGCGGCAATCGGTCGCTTCCCGCTGCCCCGTCGCGCACGTGCAACGGAGCATCGGCGTGGGTGCCGACGTGCGGACTCGTCGTGAACGAAGCGACGTTCACGCTGCCGCCCGCCGCGATCTGCCAGCTCCACCCGCAGGAGAACGGCGTGTCGCCTGGCCATTCGGGCGTCGACGCGTCGAGGGCGATGGAAATGTCGATCACGATCCGCCGAACAGCTGGGCCCGCACCGCCCACAGTTGCGGAAAGAACCGCACGTTCACGGACTCTGCCAGGTGTCGCGCACCCATCGATCCGCCGGTGCCGCCGGTGACGGGCCCGATGATGCGCTCCACGAGCTGCACGTGCACGAAGCGCCAGCGCTGAAAGGCCTGGTCGTACTCGAGCAGCGCTTCGGCGAGGAAGAACAGTGGATCAGGGCCGGGCCCGGTGTACAGCGCCTCGAGTGTGCGGCCGCGACGCGCGACCAGCCGCACGAACAGGTCCTCGAGGCGGGGCCCGGCCACGGCGGCCCGCACCGCGCCCGGAATCTCCCCGCCCGTCCTGAGCGCGCCGATGAAGGCGTCGTCGCGCATCCCCGACAGCGCGCCGATGACACGGAACTGGAGGCTCTGCTGGCCTGACGACGAACCCAGGAAGCCGCGAAACTGGAGGAAGCGCTGGGGCGGAAGCGTGTCGAGCGACGACAGCTGCTCGGTGACGATGCGCATCAGCGTGTTGATGCGCTGGATGTGCCAGAGCGCCCGGTCGCCGTCGCCGGTCTCCAGATCCTCCAGCACCGCCTCGAGCTGCTGGATGATGACCTTGAACCAGAGTTCGCTCGACTGGTGCACCACGATGAACAGGAGTTCATCGGGATGCTCCGGCTCCGAGCGCGGGCGCTGCAGCGACAGCAGCTCATCGAGCGCGAGGTAAGACGGGTAGGTGACTTCGGTCATGGGCTAGCAGTTGGCGGCTGGCGGCTGGCGGCTGGCCGTTGGCGGTTGGCGGTTGGCGGTTGGTCGTTGCGGCGATCTCGTGATCTCGCGCTCTTGCGCTCTTGCGCGCTAGAAGCTCTCCACCTGCAACCCCATCACGTCGTCCACCTTCATCGTCTCCTGCGTCCAGTACGGCTCGCCGTAGGCGCAGCGAATGAGCGAGCCGTAGTGCGCCGACTGGTGACGGATGACGTCGGCGAGCGGTTCGCCGGTGGGGAACAGCTCGCCGGCCTGCGTCACGCCGTCGAACTGTGACGTGTAACAAGCCACGGCCGCGAGCTTGGTCTCGAAATCCGCGGAGATGTCCACCACGAACGTCGGCTTCACGTGGTCTTCGCGATAGGCGATCGCGTGCAGCAGCTTGCGCGGCCGGTACGGCTCGGTGGTGGGATCGAGCTTCCGAATCCCCGCAAGAAAGCATGCGTCGCGCACGAGCTGCGCGGCAATGCGATGATCCGGGTGGCGCCCCCTCGGCGCCGGGCCGATCACGACCTGCGGTCGCAGTCGGCGCAACTCCAGGGCGAGCGCCTTGCGGGTCGCCGGGTTGTTCTCGATGGCGGAGTCGGCGAGCGCGAGGTTCTTGCGCACCGCGACGCCGAGCACCTTGGCGGCGGTCGCCGCCTCCCCGGCGCGGATGGCCACCGACCCGCGGGTTCCCATCTCGCCCCGGGTGAGGTCGAGGATGCCCGTGCGGCGTCCCTCGCGGGCGAGCTTGGCGAGCGTTCCTCCGCAAATCAGTTCGGCGTCATCCGGATGCGGCCCGATGGCCAGGACATCGAGTGGGGTCATTGGGCCAATGTAACGCCGAACGGGGAGGCCAGCACTCCGTAACGACAAGAGAAGCTGTATGCTATACGCTGTACGTTCTACGCCGTCCGCTGCGAACAGCCGTCGGCCATCCGCCAGCCACCAACCACCAACCACCAACCACCAACCACCAACCACCAACCACCAACCACCGCTTCCATGCACCCTATCTCGACTCCCAACGCCCCCACCCCCGCCGGCCACTACTCCCAGGCCATGGTGCACGACGGTTGCGTGTACGTCGCCGGTCAACTCCCAATCGTGCCCGGGCAGCAGGAACACCGGGTGGGCTCCATCGAGGAACAGACCGCACAGGTGTTCGCCAACATCTCTGCCGTGCTCCGCGCCGCCGGCAGCGACCTGTCGCACCTCCTGCAGGTGACGGTCTACGTCTCCGACATGGAATTGTGGGGGCGTTTCAACGTGGCGTACGCCAAACTGATGGGCACGCATCGCCCGGCGCGGGCCGTCGTCCCCGTCAATGCGCTGCACTACGGCTACCAGATCGAGGTGCAGGCAATCGCCGCCGTCGACCAGCCAGGGGACGGTGCGTGAGTGCCTGGCGCGGGCAGGTAGTCGTACTCACCGGCGCCTCGCTCGGCATCGGAGCCGAAGTGGCGCGCACCCTCGCCCGACGCGGCGCGCGCCTCGTGCTCGCCGCGCGCGACGCGGCGCGTCTGCAGGTGGTGGCCGACGCCTGCCGTCGGGAGGGCGTCGAGGTGGAACTGGTGGCCTGCGACGTCACGAACGAGTCGGAGTGCCGGTTGCTCATTGACCGGGCCGTGGCCCGGTTCGGGCGCATCGATGCGTTGTTCTGCAGTGCGGGGCAGGCGATGTGGGCGCGTGCCGACGAGGTCGCCGACTGGGGCCTCTACGAACGCCTCGTGAGGGTGAACTACCTGGGCGCGGTGTACTGCGCGCTCGCGGCGCTCCCGCATCTCAAGGCCAGGGGGGGCGGTTGGTTGCCGTGTCGAGCCTTGCCGGCAAGACGGGCATGCCGATGCGCACGGGCTATTCGGTGGCCAAGGCGGCCCTTAACGCGTTCTGTGATTCGCTGCGCATCGAGCTGGCGGGTTCGGGCGTCTCGGTGACCGTGGTCTGCCCGGGCTTCGTCGGCACGGGTTCTCGCGCGCGAAATCTCGGGGCCGACGGCGAGCCGCTCGGACGGAGCCCCTTCGATGAAGCGGCGATGATGACCGTCGCTGAATGCACGCGACGGCTGCTCGACGCGGCGGAACGCCGTGACCGCGAGCTGGTGATGACGGCCCGCGCCCGCCTGGGCATGTGGCTCAAGCTCCTGCTGCCGGCGGTGGTCGACCGCATGGCGTCTCGAGCGATGGAGCGTGGCCGCTGAGGCGGGACCGCCAACGAAGTGCGGGTCACGGTGTCACCGAGGCCCGCACTTCGTGAGAATGACCGCGACGCTGCCTAGCGCGGCGGACGCTGCCGCGGCATGGCCGCGATCTCTTCCAGGTTCTTCGCGAACACGGCCTGCTGCTCGGCCGTCAGCACGGCCTTGATGGCCTCATTCCGCTTGGCCGTCACAGCCGTCATCTGCGCCCGCAGTTCGGTGCTCGGCGGAGTGCCGGGCTCCATCCCCTCGCGCAGCTTCATGCTCTCGGCGCGTACGACGGCGACGATCGAATCCACGGTCGCCTTCTGGGCGTCGGTGAGCGTGATCCCCTTCATCATCATTTCCATCTGGCGCTGACCGCCACCTTGGCCGCCACCTGGCGGGCCGCCCTGCGCCATCGCCGTTGTCGCCGTCAGCGCGATCGCGGCTGCAGCAAGAAACCGAATAAGCTTCATCCTACCTCCAAAATGGTGGTGCGCCGGAGCCGGGCGTCCGGCCCTCGGACTAATAAACGCCTGTCCCCCCAGGTACGTTAGGCTCCCTCGGCCGGCCGGTTGACCCTTCCGGAGCCAACTGGCGTGGAACCTCCTGCGCCGCGACCTTACCGGGTGTTCTGAGGCTGCCCCCGCAGGTAACCCGGCGGCCTTCAGTTTGGTCCATTCCCGAGCCCGACCTCTCGATGCTCTCACTCCGTTCGGTTGCCTCGCTGGCGCTCGTGCTCGCGAGCGGCGTGGCCAGCGCCCAGCAGTTGCCGGTGAAGCGCCCGGCCAAGCCATTCAATCCCGGCATCACCGCCGAAGACTTGATGTCCCGCCTTTATGTCTACGCGGACGACTCGCTGGGTGGGCGCAGCAGCGGCACGCCCGGGAACGACAAGGCCACCGCCATCATCGCCGGGTGGGCGAAGAAGGTCGGCCTCGTTCCGATGGGGGACAGCGGAACGTTCTTCCAGACGGTGCCGCTGCTGCGCCGCAGCTGGGACGTGACGCCGCCGGTGGTGGGTACGAAGACCTTTGCGTACCAGAAGGACTTCGGCGTCTTCGCCCAGTGGGGCACCAAGCCCTTCGACGGTGCCGACATCGTGTACGGCGGCATGCTGGGCGACACCTCGGCGCACATCACGGCCGACCAGACCAGGGGAAAGGTGGTCGTCTTCGGCTTCACGCCGGAGGTGGTGGCCAAAGGACTGCAGGCGCAGTTCACCTTCGCGCTCGGACGCCCGGTGTTCGCCGCCGCGGCAATCGTGCTGCCGATGCTCGACGTCGCGCCGGCGGCCGTCCGTTCGTACTTCATGCGCCGGGACGACGTGGCTGCGCCGGCCGGTGCGGGCGGCATGATGATGCCGCCGGTGATCGTCGCCTCCAACGCGATGGCCGAGGCGCTCGTCGGCGGGCCGCTCTCGTCGCAGAAGTGGGGTACGGTCACCGGGCGTTATACCGGCAGGGTCGCGCTGGTCGAGACCGCGGCCTCGGCGCGCAATGTCGTGGCCAGGCTCGAGGGAAGCGACCCGGTGCTCAAACACCAGTACGTGGCCATCGGCGCGCACAACGACCACAACCCCGTGGAGTCGATGGCCGTCGACCACGACTCATTGCGAGCCTACAACGGCGAGGTGGAGAGACTGAAGGAAGCGCTGGGCGAGGGAAAGTCGCCGACGCCCGCGCAACTCGCAGCCATCAAGGTCAACGTCGACTCGATCCGCGTGATCCGCCGGCCGCGCCCAGACTCCATCGCCAACGGCGCCGACGACGACGGTTCCGGCACGGTCACCGTGGCCGAAATCGCCGAGGCGTTTGCCGCGGCCAAGGTCAGGCCCAGGCGCTCGCTGCTCTTCGTCTGGCATACCGGCGAGGAACTGGGACTGCTGGGCTCCGACTATTTCACCCGTCATCCAAGCGTGCCGCTCGACTCGGTCGTCGC
Organism: Gemmatimonadota bacterium; assembly: GCA_038059315.1. GTDB lineage: Bacteria > Gemmatimonadota > Gemmatimonadetes > Gemmatimonadales > Gemmatimonadaceae > PNKL01. The sequence goes on along the minus strand of JBBTJT010000110.1, from coordinate 15,330 downwards.
CCAGCTCAACCTCGACATGGTGGGTCGCGGCGCCGACGGCGATCTCAAGGGGGGTGGTCCCGGGTACCTGCAGCTCGTCGGCACGCGCCGCTTGTCGACTGAACTTGGCGACCTCGTCGAAAGCGTCAACAAGCGGCAGAAGGCTCCGTTCACGTTCGACTACACGTTCGACGCCAACGGGCACCCCGAGAACATCTACTGCCGGTCGGATCACGCCAGCTACGCGCGCTTCGGCATCCCGGTGGCCTTCTTCACCACGGGCCTCCACAAGGACTACCACCAGGTGACGGACGAGCCGCAGTACATCGACTATCCGCACATGGCGGCCGTCGGCCAGCTGGTGTACGGCGTGGCACTCGCCGTGGCCAATGCCGACCACCGGATGGTGGTGGACAAGCCAAAGCCCACGTCGCCGAACGCGGCGTGCAAGCAGTGACAGACGGTGGACGGTGGACGGTAGACGATAGACGGTGGAACGCTCCGCGGCACTTCGTCGGAAACAAAACGGCTACTCAGGGAGTACTTCTGGGTAGCCGTGCTGCTTGCCACCAGACACCGTCTGCCGTCTACAGTCTACCGTCTACCGTCTACCGTCTACCGTCTACCGTCTACCGTCGGCCTCTATGCGCGCTCTCATCCTCCTTGCCACCTTCGTTGTCGCCTGCGGCGCCCAGTCCACGGCCCCCAACTTCGGCGAGAAAGTGGCCGTACGGTACAGCGCGGCCGTGCGCATTCCGTCCGACACCACCACCGTGCGCTTCACCGGCGTGACGGCCGACTCGCGCTGTCCCTCGGGCGCTCAATGCGTCTGGGCAGGTGACGCCGCAGTGACCTTCCTGGTGGGCGGTACGCAAACGGTGACGCTGCACACGACGGAGGGGCAGTCCAGCATCCTCGTCGCTGGACGCCTGCTCACGCTCGTCAGCCTGGCGCCCTACCCCAGCGTGTCGAAGACCATCGCCCAGAGCGACTACGTCGCCACCATACGGTTCAACAGCGCGAAGGACTGACGTCGTCGCCGCGCGCACGCGTCCTTCGAGCTCCGCGGAGACGATTCACTCGTACCTGAGCGCCTCGATGGGGTCGAGTTGCGCCGCGCGCCGGGCCGGCAGCACGCCGAACACCAGGCCGATGCCCACCGAGACGCCGACGGCGATGAGCGTCAGTCCCCACGGTGGCGATGCCTGGATGTTGAGCAGGCGCGTGGCGAGCGCCCCGGCGGCGAGTCCTGCCCCGATGCCGATGAGGCCGCCAAAGCCGGTGAGCGTGGCCGCCTCGATGAGGAACTGCATCAGGATGTCGTGGCGTGTGGCCCCCAGCGCCTTCCGGATGCCGATCTCGCGCGTGCGGTCGGTGACCGACACCATCATGATCGCCATCACGCCGATGCCGCCGACCATCAGCGCCACCGACGCGAGCACGATCATCACCACGAAGAACACGCCGGTGATGCTGTTGAACACGTCGAGAATCTGGTCCTGCGTGATGAGGTCGAAGGTGTTGCCATCGGCGGGGCGCAGCTTGCGCATCTCGCGCAACTGCACCGTGACTGCCTCCTCGGCCGCGGCCACCGAGACGCCGTCGCGCGGTTTCACGGCGATGAACAGCATGTTCGTCTTGTCGATGTAGTACGCGTGGTCCGCGAATCGATATGGGACGATCGCACCGGTCTCGGCCCCCGGCGGCGTGAAGATGTTCGCCGGCGGCTCGTAGAGCCCGATCACCTGCACCGGCTTGCCGCCGATGAGCAGCGTCTTGCCGAGCGGGTCGAGCCGCCCGAACAGCCGGTGCGCATGCGCGTCGAGGATCACGGCCACCGCGGCGCCGGCGCGCTCCTCGGCCGGGGTGAACCACCGCCCCGTGGTCAGCTCGCCCCCCATGATCGACGTGAATCGGGCGTCGGCGCCGTACACTGTGGTCGGCTGGGTGCGCTCACCTTGATAGTCCATGCGTCCCATGATCTGGTTCCAGATCGCGCCGTACTGGATCTCGGGCAGGCCGTCGATCGCCGTCGCTTCGGCCTCGGCCAGGTCGGGGCGGATGCGCACCCACCGGGGCAGTGCCTCGGGGTTCAGCGGCTGCTGGCTGAACACCTTCATGACGTAGAACGTCGTCGGCCCCGCCACCTCGAGCGTGTTCAGGATCTGCTCGCGCACCCCGCGCACGATGCTCGCCATGGTCATCACCGTCGCCACGCCGATGACGACGCCAAGCATCGTCAGCCCCGAGCGCAGCTTGTTGGCGCGCAGGTTGTCGAACGCGATCTGGAGGTTCTCGTCGATCGTGGTGTGGCGCAGGAGGCGGTCGAGGAACACCGGCTACTCCTGCCGCATGGCGGTGATGGGATCGAGCATTGCCGCGCGCCGCGCCGGATACACGCCGAACAGGACGCCGACGCCTGCCCCGAGCAGTAGCGCCGTCGCCACCGACCAGCCGGTGATGCGTGCCGGCAGTGGCGACACCGTGGCGACCAGCAGCGCGAAGATCCACCCGGACAGCACGCCCAGCACGCCGCCGAGGCTGGACAGGACGATCGCCTCGACGAGGAACTGCCGCTCGATGTCGCGCGCCCGCGCGCCGAGGGCCTTGCGGATGCCGATCTCGCGGGTGCGTTCGCTCACGCTCATCAGCATGATGTTCATGATCACGATGCCGCCCACCACGATGCCGATGGCGACCATCGCGGGAATGATGCTGAACAGTACGCGCGTGAGGTTCTTCCAGAACGCGACGAGCGCGTCGGCCGTCTCCACCGAGAACGTGTTCTCCTGGCCTGGGCGCAGGCGGCGCGCCACGCGCATGGCCTCCTCGGCGCGGGCCATCGCCGGCGCCACGTCGGCGGCCTCATGCATCTTGACGCTGATCGTGGCGGTGAGCCGCCGGCCGTAGAGCGTTTCGTGGAACGACACGGGCAGCAGCACGAAGCCGTCAAACGACAGGCCGAGCACCTTCCCCTTGGGCATGGTGACGCCGATGATCTCGCATCGCTGGCCGCCCACGCGGACCGACTGCCCGAGAGGGTCGAGGCCGCGCTCGCCGAAGAGCTTGCTGGAGATGTCGTGTCCCACCACGCAGACCGGTCGGCGCTGCAGCACGTCCACCTCGGAGATGCCGCGACCCCGCGCGAAGCGGTAGTCCTGGACCACCTGGTACTCCGGAGTGATGCCGAAGACCAGCGCGTCGCCGATCACCTGGTCGCGCCAGATGACGTCGCTCATCGGCGTGGGCCACCCCGAGTTGAGGGCGACGGCCTGCGCATCGGGAAGGGCGGCGCGCACGGCCTCGGCGTCGGCCGCGGTCACGCGCGGGCGGCGCGCCACGCGCTTCCACCCCTCGTCGTCGAAGAGCCCGATCTGCAGCGGCGTCCGTCGCACCTGAAACGCATTGGTGCCAATCACCGCCCCCGCGATGTTCTCCTTGACGTAGGCGTTCATCCCCTCGATGATCGCCACCACCGCCACGAGGAATGCCACCGACACGATGATGCCGAGCAGCGTGAAGAACGACCGCAGCTTGTTGGCCGCGATCTGCCCCATGGCGGTGCCGAGCACGTCGACGGAACGCATGCCAGGCTACTCCAGGTCGATCCGCTCGACCGCCCACCAGGCGGCGGCGAGGAAGAGCGCGCCCGACCAGTAGGGTGCGGTCCACCCCACGTGGTCGAATACGGCGCCGGCCCACGCCGGGCCGGCAATCGCGGTGAGACTGGTGATGGCGCCGTTGGCCCCGAAAAGCATGCCCTGTTCCTCCGCCGGGCCCGCCTTGGACACCAGGCTCTGCAGCGTCGGCTGGACGAGGCCCGAGCCGGTGGCGAGCACGGCGATGGCCGGGGACAGCATCCACCCAGCCGGCACGGCGGCGACGGCGGCCATCCCCACGGCCATGACGGCCAGTCCCGTCAGCAGCATCCACCGGTCGGAATGGCGTCCCGAGATGCGCCGGATCAGGAAGCCCTGCACTACCGTGGCCGTGACGCCGAGGACGGTGAAGACCACCGCATTCTGCGATGGCGTGTACTTGAACCGGTTGAGCGTGTAGACGGCGAAGTTCGTCTGCAGCCCCATCATCGCGAATCGTGAGAGGAAGATGACCGAGAACAGCGCCCGCAGTTTGGGCGTGCGCATGGCCTTGGTCAGCAGGCTGAACGGGTTGAAGTCGCCGGGGTGCAGCGGGTGCGAGCGCCGCAGTTCCGGGGCCAGCGACTCGGGCAGCGCCAACCAGCCAAACGTGGCCGTCGCCAGCGCCACGCCGCCGGCCGCCCAGGCCGGCGCGGTGAGGCTGATCTTCGCCAGCGCGCCGCCGAGTGACGGGCCGAGGATGAAGCCCAGGCCGAATGCGGCGCCCACGAGCCCGAAGTTCTTGGCACGGTCATCGGGACCCGACACGTCGGCGATGTACGCCTGTGCCGCGGTCAGGTTGCCGCCCGTGAATCCGGCGATGACGCGCGACACGAAGAACACCCACAGGGCACCGCCGATGCCAAACAAGGCGTAGCCGATGGCCGCCCCGAACAGGCTGACCACGAGCACCGGACGCCGCCCGTGCCGGTCAGACACGGCGCCGAGCACGGGCGCCGCGAAGAACTGCGCCACGGAATATGCCACCGCCAGCAAGCCGATGGTCAGTGCGTCGGCGCTGTACGGGCGCACGATGTACGGCACCACCGGCATCATGATTCCCGCCCCGATGATGTCGAGCAGGATCGTGACGAAGATGAAGGTCAGCGCGCGTCGATTCGCGCGCGGGGCGGCTGTGGACTGCATTCGTACAAACTACAGAGCGGGGCGGGCGGTTGCACCCTCGCATGCGCTCGCCAACGCCACCCTTCGCGAGTCTTCGCGTCCTTCGCGACTTCGTGGTGCGCAGGTCGCGGTTACTCGTACCGCAGCGCGTCCACCGGATCGAGCTTGGCGGCGCGCATCGCCGGCATCATGCCGAACACCACGCCGGTGAGGATCGCCGCCACGATGGCGGCCACCACGCTGGACAGCGGCACCGAGGCCGGCACCGACGGGAAGTTGGCCTTCACCAGCGCCGCCAGCCCGGCGCCGATGGCGAGGCCGATGACCGATCCGAGGCTGGTGAGCGTCGCCGCTTCCACGAGGAACTGCCACAGGATGGTGCCGCGCGTCGCGCCCAGCGCCTTGCGCACGCCGATCTCGCGGGTGCGCTCGGTCACCGAGATCATCATGATGGCCACCACGCCCACGCCCCCCACCAGCAAGCCCACCGCGGAGAGCGCCAGCCCGACGATGAAGATGGCGCCGAACAGCTGGTTGAAGACATCGAGCATGCGCTCCATGCCGATCAGGTAGAAGTTGTTGGGCTGGCTCGGGTGCAGGCCGCGGCGGCCGCGCAGCAGCGCCGTCACCGCGTCCATCGCGTCCTCGCGCACCACGCCCGGGCGCGGCTTGACCATGATCAGCATGCTGCGCCACACGGGCATCTTGCGCCACGCCGTCATCATCGGCACCACCGCGCGCGGCTTGTCGGGGCCGCGGCCGTCCATCGACTTCAGGAAGCCGGCCTTGGTGTGATACACGCCGATCACCGTGAACTGCAACTTGCCCACCATGATCTGCTTGCCAATGGGGTCGGAGTCACCGAAGAGCTGGCTCGTCAGCGAGTCGTTGATCACGATCACCGGGGTCGCCGCGTCGTGCTCCGCCTCCGAGAACGAGCGCCCCGGCGAGATGTCGGCGAAGTCGGTCTGAATCCAGTCGGCGCTCTGCGCGTCGATCCCCACGCTCTTGATGGTGCGATTGCGGTACGAAAAGTCCTGCTGCGCAAACAGCCAGCCGGTGGCGTGCTCGATTTCCGGCAGGCGGCGGATGGCCTGCCAGTCATCGAGCGTGATGCGCGGGTTGCGGCGGTCGGGGCAGTTCTCGTCGGTGCCGTCGCACGAGTTGAACCCGATGCCGCGGTGCCGCACCTGGAACGTGTTGGCGCCAAACTCCTCGAGGTCATTCTTGAAGCTCTGCCGGATGCCGTGGATGGTCGCGCCCATCGCCACGACCACGAAGACGCCGACGGCCACGCCCGAAATGGTGAGTCCGGCGCGAACCTTGTTGGCGCGAATGGCGTCGAGGGCGATCACCACCCCTTCCATCGACATCTTCACCTGGTCCCAGAATCGCATGCTCACTCCTGCCGGAGGGCGGCGATGGGGTCGAGGCGCGCGGCCCGGCTGGCGGGATAGACGCCGGCCACGATGCCGACCCCGGCTCCGAGCGCCAGCGCGGCGAAGATCGACCAGACGGCCACGCCCGCCGGCAGCGGCGTGAACGCCTCGATGACCTTGGCCAGCGCGATGCCCAGCCCGATGCCGATGCCCGAGCCGATCACCGACAGCGTGGCGGCTTCGATGAGGAATTGCGACAGGATGTTGCCGCGCGTCGCGCCGAGCGCCTTGCGGATGCCGATTTCGCGTGTGCGCTCGGCCACCGCCACCAGCATGATGTTCATGATGACCATGGCGCCGACGACCAGGCCGATGGCCGGGAGGGCCGTGCCGAACAGCATCATCTTGCCCTTCAGCTCGTCGAAGAACTGCATCGCCGAGTCGGACGTCTCGAGCGCGAAGTTGTCGGGCTTGCCCGGCGGCAGGTGCCGCGCCCCGCGCAGCACCTCGCGCGCGCTCTCGATTCCCTCGAGCACCAGCTCCGATGTGGACGCCTGCATCATCAGCATCCCGATGTCGCCGCGCGGACGGATGGCCCGGTTCATCGGCGACGTGTAGGGCGCAATGGCCAGGCGGTCCATGGAGAATCCGAACACCGAGCCCTGCTTCTCGATGACGCCGATGATCTGGTACGGCGTCCCGCTGATGCGAAGCTCGCGCCCCACGGGGTCGAGCCCCGGGAAGAAGTGGTCGCCGACCTCGACACCCACCACCAGCACCCGCGCGCCGGCCTGCACTTCCTGCGGCGTGAAGGCGCGCCCGTTGGTGATGCCGAACTTCTTGATCTGGAAGTAGTCCGCCTCGGTGGCGACGGCCTGTACCTGCCGTGGGCGCCCGGCGCCGCCCACCGCGTACATGAAGTTCTCGCTGACGATCGCCGCCCGGGAGCCTGGCGGGATGGTGCTGCGCACCAGTTCCGCCTCGACCGGAAAAATGCGCGGGCGGCGCTGGTACTCGCGCCACGTCTCCTCGGTTTCGTTGGGCGTGAAGTCGGGACGCCGGCGGAAGTTATACGTGTTGACGCCGATGATCTTGCCGGCGAAGTCGTTCTCCACGTACTGGCTCATCCCCTCGACGATCGAGATCACGGCGATGAGGAACATCACGCCGATCATGACGCCGAGCAGGGTGAAGAAGCTCCTGAGCTTCTGCACCCGGATGGTGTCCAGCGCGAGACGGATGGCTTCGAAAAAAGGCACCCAAGCACTACGCGGGGGTGCGGGCGGGGGTTTCGAAAGAGCGGTCAGAAGTTGGGCGTTGGGTGCTGGTAGTCACCACCTCCCCCAACCACCAGCCACCAACCACCAACCACCAACCACCAACCACTGACTGCCTACCGTCTACCGTCTACCGTCTACTTTGCATCCGCCCGCGCCGCCAGGAACCGCTCGCGGCGGTCATCGCTGGAAATCTGCCCGTCGCGCAGCACCACCACCCGGCGCGCGTGCTCGGCGATCTCCGCTTCGTGCGTCACCATGATCACCGTCTGGCCCTGCTCGGCGAGCGTCTCGAACACGCGCATGATCTCCTGCGACGTCTCCGAATCGAGATTGCCGGTCGGTTCGTCGGCCAGCAGGATCGAAGGGTTGTTGACGAGCGCGCGGGCGATGGCCACGCGCTGGCGCTGTCCGCCGGAGAGTTCGTTGGGCTTGTGCAGCATGCGGCTGCCCAGCTGCACCCGCTCCAGCGCGTTGGCCGCCTGCTCCTTGCGCTGCCTGGCCGCCATGCCGGCGTACACCAGCGGAAGCTCGACGTTGTGCAGGGCGGTGGCGCGGGGGAGCAGGTTGAAGGTCTGGAAGACGAACCCGATCTCCTTGTTGCGCACGCGGGCGAGTTCGTCGTCCTTCATCGACGACACCAGCTTGCCGTTCAGCCAGTACTCGCCGGCGTTGGGCGTGTCGAGGCAGCCGATGAGGTTCATGAGCGTCGACTTGCCCGAGCCCGACGGCCCCATGATGGCCACGTATTCGTTGCGGCGGATGGCGAGGTCGACGCCGCGCAGTGCGCGCACGATCTCGCCGCCCATGTCGTATTCGCGCTTGACGCCGCGGGTGACGATGACCCAGTCGGCCCCCGGCGTGATTCCCGGCTGCGAAACGACCGCCTGCCGCTCAGCCGTCGTGCTGAGCGGTGCTTCCTCGGTGTGCTGGCTCACGACTTCTTCTCCCCGGGCTTCTGGACCGGCTGCTTGGCTTCGCGCACGATGGCGCCATCCTTCAACTCGCGGATCGCCTGATAGGTGCCGCCAACGATCTTCTCGTTCTCCTTCAGGCCGGTGAGCACCTCGAAGTACTTCTCGCCCGCGATACCTACCTTTACGGGCCGGAACGTCACTTTGTTGGTCGCATCGACCACGAAGACGCCCTCGACATCCTTCTTGCCGACCTGCTTGGCCGGGGCCTTGGCGCTGGCGGGCACCGAATCCGTGTTCTTCAGCTCCTCGTTCTCGCGCACGGTCAGCGCGATGATCGGGATCGACAGCACCTTGGTGCGCGTGTCGGTGACGACCTTGGCGGTGGCCGAGAAGTCCTGCCGGGTGTCGGTCGGCGGGTTGAGCAGGCGGATCTTCACCTGATAGTCGATGGCCTGGTCGCCCTGCGCCGACGCCGCGGCACCCTTCACCGAACTCTGCGAGAGCTCGACGACCCGGCCGATGAACGTCGTGTCGGGGAAGGCGTCGATCTGGACGATGGCCGAGTCGCCCACCGTGATGCGCGACACGTCGGTCTCGTCGACCTTGACCCAGGTTTCGAGCACGCTCATGTCGGCGATGGTCATCAGCGTGGCGGCATCCTTGTTGAACGTGCCCTGGACCGCCGTTTCGCCGCTCTCCACGTTGAGGCGCGTCACCCGCCCCGACATCGGGGCATAGATGTTGGTGCGCGACAGCTGCCAGCGCGCGTCCTTCAGCGACGCGTCGCCCTGCTTGATGTCTTCCTGCGCGGCCTCGAGCAGCGCCTGGTTGACTTCGAGGGTCGTCCTGAGCTGCTCGAATTGCTCGTCGCTGATGAGCGTGGCGTTCGATTTCCGGATGTCGGCTGAGCGCTGGTAGTTCCTCTGCGCCTGCACCAGGTTCGCCTTCGCCTGCGCCAGCCGCGCGCGCGAGTTGGACAGGGCCGCTTCAGCGCGTTGCACCTGTCCCTCGAACTGCTGGGGGTCGATCTGGAGGAGCAGCTGCCCCTGCCGGACCATGTCGCCCATCTTCACGTTCAGGCGCACGATCTTGCCGGTGATGTCGGCGGACAGGTCGACCTTGGTGCGCGGAGTCACCTGGCCGCTGGCCGTCACCGAGGCCACGAGGTCGCGCTTCTGCACCGCCTCGAGGCGCACCTCGACGCCCTTCTTCTTGCTTCTCGACACCTGCGAGTAGCCAACGCCGCCGACAGCCAGCACGCCGACGCCAATGAGGATCCACTTGGTACGCTTGGTCATGGTCAGTCTCTGTTAGCGAAGGGGACGGCCGACCGCGATTTCCAGCGCAGTCCAGGCACGGTGATAGTCGTAGACGGCGGTGATGCGGTCGGTCGACGCGCGCTCGTAGTCGTTGCGGGCCTGCACGAGTTCGACGAAGGTGCTGGCGCCGACGCGGTAGCGCTCCTGGGCCAGCGCCAGCGCTTCCTGCGCGGCGGCCGCGTTCTGGTCCTGCAGGCGCACCGCCCGGAAGCTGGCCTGCAGCGACGACCACGCCGACGAGACGTCGGCGGCGAGCTGCAGTTCCTGCTTGCGCACGTCGTAGCGCGCATTGTCGCGCGTCACCTGCGCTTCCTGCAGGCGCTGCTCGCGGCCAAAGCGATCGAAGAGCGGCAGCGACAGGGTCAGCGACAGGTTGTAGGGACTCGACGTGAAGTCGAACGGAAAGGTGTTGTTGCCGTCGCGGAGCGCGTCGGCCTGCGCGTCGGTGAACTGGATGGCGTTGCACGTGCTGGTGATGGCCGGCAGCCCCGCACCGCGCCGCAGCGAGTCCTGCGCAAAACAACTGGCCTGGCTGGACAGCGTGCTGCTGCGCGCCGAGTTGACCAGCACATCGGCGTTCTTGTACTGCGTGGAATAGCCACCCAGCTGCGCGCCGAGTGAGAGCGTGGGAGTGTAGGCCCCCTTGGCCGACCGCACGCCGAGCTGTGCCGCCTGCTGGCGCGACTGGAAGCCCTGCAGCGTCGGGTTGGTCTTGCGGGCGATGTCCATCAGCTGGCCGATGGCGAATGACGGTTCGGTGACCGTCGTCAGCGGCACCAGCGTGACGGGGCCGGGCTGCGCCACGCCGAGGTGCTGGAACAGCTTCACCTGGTCAATCTCTGCAGTGTTGTGGGCGCGGAGCGCCGTCACCTGCAGCTGACCCACCGCCACTTCGGCGCGCTTGACGTCGAGCGAGGTGCCAGACCCGACGCCGGCGCGCGCCCTGGCGAGCTCGAGGTCGAGCTGCACCTTGACGAGCAGCGAGTCCTGCAGCGCCGCGTTGGCCGAACTCTGCAGTGCCGCGAGGAACTGCGACACGACGGTGTTGCGCAGGCTCAGCTCGGCGACCGACACGTCCGCTTCGGCGGCATCCACGTTGGCGCGGGCGCGGCGCAACTCGCTGAGGGTGGACGCCGAGTAGCGGGCGTTGAAGTTCAGCCCCCAGCTGCTCGAGATGATGTCGGAGGTGGCGCCGAAGGCCACGCCGCCGAAGACCTCGGGCTTGCCCTGGCGGTACCCGGAGCCGAACGACGCGTCGGCGCTGGGAAGGAAGGCCCCGTAGGCCGACCGCAGCGCCAGCGCGGCGCGCGTGCGCCCCGAGAGCTGCTGCTGGTACGTGGGGTTGTTCTTCTTGGCGATGCCCAGGGCGTCGTCCAGAGTCATCGTGCTCGGCGCCGTGGCCTGGGCGGCGGCGTTCAATGCGACTCCAGATACGAGAAGGGCTGTCAGGAATTTGCGCATGGGCTGTAGAGAATCCGAGCTAAGGGTCCGACGGGGCTTACGGAGTCAGGTGGCGGGGAGTTTCAAAATGCCACACCCGGTGTGCGATCCATCCGGAGTGGGGTATTTCATCACCGGCGGGCCGACTCTTCAGCGGTGAAGAGGCTGGGGCGCCTCGTCGCGAACCGCCAGCAGATGCTCGGCGGGAATCGCGACCTTGAGCAGGCGCCCGGCGCCATCGGTCCAGACCTCGCGGACCAAGGCCGTCGTGCCCTCGCGCACGATGAACTTGCGGGCGTCGATCGACTGCAGCGCGATGGACACGCGATCGGCGCCGGCCGCCTCGATGGTCAGCGTGACCACCACCCCCCGGGCGGGTACCACGGCGGCGACGGTTCCCGCGCCGCGGGCGACCACGAACTGCAGGATGTGAAACACGCCGTCCTCGACCAGCAGCGCGCGTTCCGGGAGGAGGAGTTCACGGGCCGACTCTCCGGATGTGCGCAGGGCGCGGGCACTGAAGCGGCGGCCGCTGACTTCGGCGCGATACGTTTCGCCGGTGCGTCCGTCGACCATCGTCTTGGACTGGAAACGCGCCGGCAGGCCCGTGGAGTCGGCGCTGAAGTCGACGGTCAGGCGCCGGGCGCCGAGCACGACCAGCCCCCGGGTCAGGGTTTCAAAGGCTCCGGGCGTCGTCGGTACGTGACGGATGGAGAAATCCTCGCGCCCAATCCGGTCGCCACCGCGACTGATCGTGAAGCTGCCTTCGTCCACGACCGTGACCTGGCCAGCGGCAGAGCGCGCGGCCAGTGCAAGGACGACGAGGGCGAGGAGAATTCGGTTCATGGTCTGCCTTAATAGTAGGTCATATACCTCTACCCGGCATCCGGCTGCGGGTGCCCGCTCCGGGCAGATCGCCGGGGGCGCGCTGCCGGGGTATTATCCTCGAGCGTGACCTCTCGCGACCTCTCCCTCCCCGACCGGGCGCCCTCCGCCACCCCAGCGTTTCCTCGCTGGGTGTGGCCGCTGGCGGCTGCCGCGATCGTGCTCACGGCGGCGGCCTGGATTCGCACCGCCTCGCCCGGGTGGCTGTGGAGCTGCGGCATCGCGGTGCTGGTGGCCATCCCGGCCGGGGCGCGCCACGCGCGCAGCGGACGCGAGGTGCTCTTTCTCGCGCTGGCGGTGCTCTTCGTGGGAGAGGGGATTCGCGCCCGGTACGAGCGCGTGTCGCGCGACGCCGACTGGACATCGTGGAGCCGTGCGGCCGAGTCGGCGGCGACCGAGGCGTTCGCGCGCGACATCGAGGCGACGGCCGCGGGACTGCACGATGCCGCGCGTGCCGCGGTGGCCGGCGACATGATCGGTGCGGCGCTCTGGGACGTGCTGGCGCGCCATGTGCGAGGACATCCCGAGCGGGCGGTGTTGCGGGCGCGTGATGGACATCCCGAGGCCTGGGCGGGGCGGCTGGCGGTGCCCGTGGACTCGCTGCCCGCCACGCACGGGGTGATGGTGACCCCATTCTACCTGGCGCTGTACATCGTCGAACGGCGCGGGAACGTGACCGCCGTCGCCACCGCGCTGCTGCACGCCGAGCGTCCGGCCGACAACCTCACGTCGCCGCTCGACGTGGCTGCGGCGCGTGAGGCGGGGGTTGCCGGCTACATCTTTGCGCCGGCCACCGTGGAAGGGGATTCGGTGCGTGGCGTGATGGTGGACGGCGATGCCGTGCTCGCCGTGCGCGCGGTGATGGCGCCGCGGGAGGTCGTGGCCTTGCAGGCCGCCGAGCGCGCCCGGCTGCGCAGTGGCGCGCTGCTGGCCCTGCTGGCGCTCTTGTTCATCGCCACGGCCTGGCGACGGGAGCACCGTCTGCGCACGCGCCTCGCCACGCTGGCGGTGGTGGTGCTCGCGCTGGCGCTGCTGCCGCTGGGGGCGTACTCCAACCTCTCGCGCTGGTTCGATCCGGGGCTGTACTACACGCCCGCGCTGGGGCCGCTGACGGCCAACGTCGCCGCGCTGGCCGTGGTGAGCGCCCTGGTGCTGATGGCGCTCTTCGCGGTGCTGCGCGGCGCGCCGCGCCGGCGCACGCGGTGGACGTGGATCGTCCTGCTGGTGGTGGTGGCGGCGGTGAGTCCATTCGTGCTTCGTGACATCGCGCGCGGCATTCGGGTGCCGAGCAGCGGCGTGACGACGTCGCTCTGGCTGGCGTGGGAGGTGCCAATCTTCCTTGCCGCCTTCTCGGTGCTGCTGCTCGGAGTCACCGCGGGTCAGGCGGGGCTCAGCGGGCGACGTGGCCTGCCGAGTTGGGTGGCGCCGGTCATCGCCGCGGTCGCCGTGCTGCTGGCGCCCGTGCTGATTGCGGCGCCGGCGCGCCTTCCGCCCTGGTATCCGGCGCTGTGGATTGCCGCCATCGCCGCGCTGGCGCTGGCGCGGCGCGCGCGGCGGGTCTTCTGGCGCACGGCGTTCGTGGCGGCCTGTGGCGCGGTGACGCTGGTGTGGGCGGCCACGGTGCGGCAACGCGTGCAACTGGCGGAACAGGACGTGGCCGGACTTGGCGGTTCAGATCCCTACGTCACGTCGATGCTGCAGCGGCTGGGGGCGGATCTGGCGGCCGCGTCGCCGCCGCCGAGTCGCACCGGACTGCTGGCCCGCTACGCGGCGAGCGAACTGGGCGCCGCCGGATTTCCCGCGGAGCTGACGTCGTGGGATTCGGCCGGTCGGGCGATCGCCGACCTGCGCGTCGGCATGGCGTCGGGTTCGACCTACGGACTTGACGCGTTTGCCGCCGAGGCGCGCCGGCTGGTCCGGCCCGTGCTGCGACAGACCACGGCTGCGCCGGTGGCGCAACTGGTGCTCGCCGTGCCGCATTCCGACCGTTCGGTGACGACCGTGGTGATTTCGCCGCGCACCAAGCTGGTGCCGTCCGATCCGTTCATCGCCCTGCTGGGGCTTGGCTCGCCGTCGAACGCCGATCCGACATACGTCCTGCAACTGGGCGATCCGCGTGGTGAGTCGGCACGCGCGAGCCGCTGGACGCGCCGCGCCGATGAAATGCACGGCGACTGGGTGTTGCCGGAGGGCGACGCGGGGACCGCCCGGGTTCACGCCCGGGTGGAACTTCGCGGGCTCGAGGTGCTGGTGCCGCGCGGCGCGCTGGTGGTGATGCTGGACCTGCTGGTGGTGGCGCTGTTGTGGGGCCTGCTCTTTGCCGCCGAGGGAACAGCGCGCCGCTGGGTGCGCGCGCGGTTCCGCGGGTGGCCGCGCAGCTATCGCCTGCAATTGTCGCTCGCCCTGTTCGCGTTCTTCGTGCTGCCGGCCGGCGGTTTTGCCGCGTGGACCTATCGCCGGCTGCAGGCCGACGACCGACAGAGCCGCGACCTGCTGGTGCGGGAGACGCTGCGCGGCGTGGCGGCGTCGTCGGACAGCGTGCAGCTCTCGGAAGCGTCGGCCCGGTTCGAGACGCCGCTGCTGCTGTTCGCCGACGGCCTGATGGTCGGGACCAGCGACCCGCTGTATGACGCGCTGGCGCCCGTCGGCCGACTGCTGCCGCCGGCGGTCGTGGAGGCGCTGGCCGACAACGATGACCTGCTGGCCGGACTGGACGTTACGGTGAGCGGCGACGACGTGCGGTTCGGCTATCGGGCGTGGGTCGATCCCGACGGCATCCAGCTGGTGCTGACGGCTCCCGCGCGCAGCGACGAACTGGCGCTCGACCGCCGCCGTCGCGACCTGGCGATGCTGGTGCTCTTCGTCACCGCGCTTGGCGCGATCGCGGCGTTCTGGCTCAGCGGACTGGCGGCGCGCACGTTTGCGCGCCCGATCAACACGCTGCGCGCCGGAGCGCTGGCCGTGGCGAGCGGCGCGCGCGAACCGCTGCCCGACGGCACGCCGCCCGTGGAGTTCGAGCCCGTGTTTGCCGCCTTCCGTCAGATGGCCGCCGACCTCGGGGCAAGCCGCGATGCGCTGGAGGCGGCGGAGCGCCGACTTGCAGCCGTGCTGCGCGACGTGGCCAGCGGCGTAGTGGCGGTGGACGCCGAGGGGCGCATCTCGCTGATCAATCCTCGCGCGGTTGCGCTGCTCGGGGTCGGGGCCTTGCCAGGCGTCATGGCGGACGGCGTGGTGGACGCCCTCCTGGCCGAGCGCCTTCGCCGCTTCCTGCCGGGAACGACGGAACAGGAGGAGTTCGACATCGAGCGCCCCGGCGGCGTGCAGTTGCATGCCCGGCTCACGCGCCTCATGCGGGGCGCGCGCGGCGCGGT
>JBBTJT010000109.1:0-25809 GCA_038059315.1 Gemmatimonadota bacterium | reverse complement strand
CTTCGTGACCCTTCGCGTCCTTCGTGCCTTCGTGGTGAAGAGAAAACTCCGCGAATCGGCAGTCGCACTACATCACGACGCTCGACAAGTCGGAGACGGCCTTCCTGAGCATGTTCACCTTCCTGCCGTCGCACGAACCACGCGCGTCGCCTTCGAGTTCGCCGGCCAGCTTCTGCAGCGGCTGCGAGCGTTGCGCGCCCGACGAGCGTTCGGCCGTGGTGAGCGCCTGCCGCACCGACGCGATGCGGGAGGCAGCGAGGCACTTGTTGCGCTCGAGCTGGTCGACGAAGGCCCGGGCCAGCGCGAACGACGGCGGCCAGTCGATCTTCGGCTGTCCCTGGGCATTCAGCTCGTTCCAGTGCACCGTCTTCGCGGCGTCGATCTCGTTCTGCGACAGGTGCTCGCTGGAGACGAGTTCGGCGACGTCCATGCCGCGGGCGATCTCGGAACTGACGATCGAGCCGTTGTACCAGTACACCGACCACGAACCGCCCATGACCATGCGCGTGGAGTCCACCGGGCCGCGGTCGAAGAAGGCAATCTCCTTCGGCTTGGCGCCATCGGTCCAGTCGAAGACCGAGATGCCGCCCTGGTACCACGACTGCACCATCACGTCGCGCCCGGGAATCGGGATGAGCGACCCGTTGTGCGCCACGCAGTTTTCGTTGGCGCTCTGGACCGTCGGGATCTTGTAGTAGCTCTGGAACCTGAGCTTCCGGTTCTCGATGGCAAAGATGGCGTTGGCGCCCCACTCGGGCTTGTCGGTGGCCCGGCATTTCGGTGCGCCGCCGCCGCCCCACTCGTCCGAGAAGAGGATCTTGGTGCCGTCGTTGTTGAACGTGGCCGAGTGCCAGTAGGCGAAGTTCGAGTCGGCCACGGCATCGAGGCGCACCGGGTTCACCGGGTCGCTGATGTCGATCAGCAGGCCGTGCCCTTCACAGGCGCCGCCGGCGAGGCCAAGCGCGGGGTACACGGTGATGTCATGGCACTGGCGGCCGGGCGCAATGGCGCCGCCCGGCGCGGCGGGCGAACCGAAGATCCGGTTCACGACGTGCTGCAGGCCGCCACGGAGGGCGGCGCTGTCGGCGCCGGTGGGGGCGCCGCTTCCGCCGCGCGCCTTGACGATGCTGTCGAGCAGCACACGGGCGAACTGGCTGCCGATCACCATCTCCTGGCCGGAGCCGGGCTGGACGGCGGTGAAGCCACCGGCGGCGCGAGCGGCCGCCGCCTCCTTCGCTGCTGCGTCGAGGTCCGTCTGAGCCGGCCCGTGGCTCCGGGTGCTGGTGAGTCCGCTGAAGATGTTGGCGCGGTTCACCACCGCGGCGGCCGCCGGGTTCGCGAGCGGCACCTTGATGATCTCGATGCGGAGGAGCGAGGAGCTGGGATTCTGCGTGGGTGTGTCGCGCACGCATCCCTCGAGCTCGTTGGGCGAGCGCACGCCGGCCGAGCCGGAGACGTAGATGTAGACGTTCTCCTTGTCCTTGGGGTCCTCGAGCACCGTGTGGGTGTGCGAACCGCGACAGGTCTGCACGTTGGCGACGAGCCTGGGGCTCTTGATGTCGGAGATGTCGAAGACGCGCACGCCGCGCATGCGCTGCCTGCTGACCGTGTCGGGAACACCCCCGGGGGCGCAATCGACACGGCCGTTGTTCGCCTCGGCCGACATGAACATCAGGTTGCGGAAGACCGAGACGTCGTTCTGCGATGCGGGGCAGTTGTAGGCGGTCACGAGCTGCGGCCGCGCGGGATTGGAAATGTCCCAGATCACCGGGCCGTTGTAGTTGCCCTGGACGACGTAGTTGCCGGTGAAGGCGAGGTCGGAGTTCGTGATGCCGAGGAAGCCCTCGGGCGAGGCCGCCTTGGAGACGACCTTGAGGTTCGACAGGGCCTCGCCGGCGTTCATGAGGCCGGCCTTGAGCCCGACGCGCGCGTCGTTCATCGGCGACGGCGCGGGGGGCGTGGCCGGGGGAGTCGCGCTCATGCACGAGGCGGCGGCCAGCACGGCGAAAGCGCTGGCGAGGCGGACGGCGAGGGGGGTCGCGCCGGAACGGCGCTCGCGGTCGATGGGCATCAATTGTTCCTTGGAGGTGAAGGGGGAGGCGAAACGGTCTGCGGGGCGGCTCACTGCGAGCGCGCGGTCCCGCCGTGCTCGAGCAGCATCTGCAGCATCCGGCTGATCTCGGTGGATTGGTCCACCTCGACGTCGGCAGCGAACTTGAAGATGGTCTCGTCCTGCCCGGCGCCCCGGGAGGCGAAGAGCGCGCGCACCATCGTGATGGCGCCGCGGTGGTGCTGGATCATGTACGTGAGGAAGATCCGATCGAACTCGGGGCCGCGCGCGGCGTCGAGTTCGCGCATCTGCCCGTCGCTCAGCATGCCCGGCATCACCATGGCGTGCCCTTCATGTTCGCCATGGGCGCCGTGCGGCATGGTGACAACGCCGGCCGAATCGACTTCGGGCGGACCCTGATTGCGGTCGCGCAGCCAGGTCTGCATGAGGTTGATCTCGTCGCTCTGCGCATTGATGATGCGCGCCGTGAGGCGCTGCACCGCGGCGCCAGCGCCGTGCGACGGGGCCCACCGCGAGATCACGATGGCCTGCGCGTGATGATGGATCATCCCCGACATGAAGTCGATGTCGGCCTGCGTGTACGGATACCGCAGGCTGTCGACGCGGGCGCGCATCTTGGCGGCCTCCGGTCCCATCTGGAAAGACGCGCCCTGCGGCGCGCGCGCGGCGGAACCGCAGGCGCCGAGGCTCAGCAACACGGCAACAAGGGAAGGGAAATGGCGTGGGCGAGGCATGGGGGGCTGCCGAATCAGACTGGGCAAGCGAATGAGACAGCGGGCGGGCCGCCTGGTTGCCCGGAATCTACCATCCAGCACCGACGGTGGTGATAGGCCAGGGCCGCAGGGGGAACCCACCGCACATGCGCAGTTCCCCCCAGGTCAGTCTTCGCGTCTCTTCGCGCGCTTCGCCCTTCGTGGTGGAAGGAAACATCCGCTACGCGTACACCTCAAAGATGCCCGCGGCTCCCATGCCGCCACCGATGCACATCGTCACCATGCCCAGTCCGCCGCCGGTCGCGCCCATCGCGTGCACCAGCTGCGTGGCGAGCTTCGCGCCGGTGGCTCCCAGCGGATGGCCCAGCGCAATCGCGCCGCCGTTCACGTTGACGCGCGACGGGTCCATGCCGAGTTCGTTGATGACGGCCAGCCCTTGCGTGGCAAAGGCCTCGTTGAGTTCGATCATCTTCATGTCGCCCAGCGTCAGTCCGGCCTTGCCCAGCGCCTTGGGCACCGCCTTGATGGGACCGACGCCCATGATGTCGGGCGCCACGCCCGCGGTGGCGAACGTCACGAAGCGGGCCAGCGGCCTCAGGCCAAGTTCCTTCGCCTTGTCGGCGCTCATCAGCAGCAGCGCCGCCGCGCCGTCGCTGAGTGGCGACGAATTGCCCGCTGTCACCACGCCCTTGGCGGCGAACGCGGGCTTGAGCTTGCCCAGCCCTTCGCGCGTCGTCTCGGCGCGCACGAGTTCGTCCACCGCGAACCGCGTCATTTCCGTGGTCTTCTGGCCGCCCTTCCACGTGACGCGGGGCACGGGCACCGGCACGATCTCATGGGCAAACGCGTTGCGTTGCCACGCGGTCGCCGCCTTCTGCTGCGACCCGAGCGCAAAGTCGTCGGCCTGGTCACGGGTGATGCTCCACTGCCTGGCGACGCGCTCGGCGGTGAAGCCCATGCCGATGTTCTCTTCCGTCATCTCCGGATGGAGGCGCGTGTGGAAGCCGCCCATCGGCACCGCGCTCATCATCTCGATGCCGCCGGCGATGACCACGTCGCACAGCCCGGTCATGATCGACTGCGCCGCCATGGCCACGGTTTGCAGTCCCGACGAGCAGAACCGGTTGACCGTGGCGGCGGAGACGTCCACCGGAAAGCCGGCGCGCAGCACGCCAAGCCGCGCGATGTTGAGTCCCTGCGCTCCCTCGGGCATGGCGCAGCCCCAGAGCACGTCGTCGACCAGCGCCGGGTCGAGCTTCACGCGCTGCACCACGGCCTTGAGCACTTCGGCGGACAGGTCCACGGGGTGCACCGTGGCGAGTCCTCCGTCCTTCTTGCCACGAGCGCCGGCCGTTCTCACCGCGCTCACGATGACGGCGTCCTTCATTTGCATTGTCCATTCTCCCGGTCCGCCGCGTGCGACGGACCCGCAGTGGTCGTGGTGCCGGTCAGTTGCGCAGCGGCTTGCCGGTCTCGAGCATGTGCTGCATGCGGGCCTGGGTCTCCTTGGTGCCGAGGAGTCGCAGGCAGGCTTCGCGCTCGAGTTCGATGAGATCCTGCTCGGTGACGTCGCGAGGCGGGCCATCACCGCCGGCGAGGATCACCGCGATCTCGTGGCCGATGCGCACGTCGTGGGCGCTGGCCTGGCCCGCCTCCTGGAAGGAGAAGAGCGCATAGTCCAGGTTGCCAACCACTTCCCTGCCCAGCGCGCGCATCGTCATCGGCGGCGGCGCCACGTAGCCGGGCGCGAGGTCGAGCACGCGCGTCTTGGCGTCGGAGAGCAGCGTGTCGCGGTTCATCGAGACGCGGTCGTCCGCGCGCAGGTAGCCCAACGCGCGGGCTTCGTGCGCGCTGGTGCTGACCTGGGCCAGTGCGATCAGCTTGAACGCGCGCTTGGCCGCCTCGAAGGGGTCGGCGTCCTCGTACGGCTTGAGGTCGTTGACGAACCGGAACGCGAGCTCCTTGGTGCCGCCGCCGGCGGGAATGATCCCCACGCCGACCTCGACGAGGCCCATGTACAACTCGGCATGCGCCTGGACGCGGTCGCAGTGCAGCGAGAATTCGCAGCCGCCGCCGAGGGTCAGGCCGAACGGCGCGGCCACCACGGGAAATGGCGCGCGGCGCAGTGACATCGAGGTGTCCTGGAACCGGGCAATCGATGCCTCGATGGCCTTCCAGTCGCCGCTCATCAGGGCCGGGCCCTGCTGGGCGAGGTTGGCGCCGGCGGTGAAGGTGCGCGGGTCGTCGTTGCCGATCACGAGGCCGACGTAATTCCCCCGGCCAATGCGCTCGATCGTACGGGCGACCATCTCGACGACGCCGGCGCCGAGCGTATTCATCTTGCCGCAGAACTCGAGGCAGAGCACCCCGTCGCCGAGGTCGACGACGCGCGCTTCCTTGTTGTCATCCACCATGCGCCCATCGGCGCGGCGGGCGGCCAGCGACAGGCGATGCGGGATGGGCGGCACCGGCTGGAATCCCTTGAGTGTCGCCATCTGCTCGGCGCTGCCGAACCCCGCGTAGAAGCCGTCGGTGGCGTGGAGAAAAAGGAATGGCGCGTCGAAGCCCATGGTGTCGATCTGGGTGCGCAGCCAGTCGGTGCCCAGCGCGTCCATCACGCGGAACGGGCCAATCTCCCAGCCGTAGCCCCACTCGAGGGCGCGATCGATGCTGGCGATGTCGTGCGCCAATTCCGGGGCAAGACGTGCGGTGTGATACGCGACGATGGTGAGCAGCTTGCGCAGGAAGTCGCCGTAACGTCCCGGCAGGTCGCGGACCCGGGCGAGTCGCTCCGTCACCGGCAGCTTCAGCAATGCATCGATTTCCGGGGTGGAGAGACGCTGCTGCGGAACGTACTCCAGCGTGTGCCAGTCGAGCGTCAGGATGTCCTTGCCGGCCTTCTTGTAGAAGCCGCCGCCCGACTTGTCGCCGAACCAGCCGCGCTTGACGATCTCGTGCACCCAGGGCGGGAGCGAAAAATCCTCGCCCGTGGCCTGCGACAGTCCGGCGCTCACGTGCGCGAGCACATCGAGTCCTGACAGGTCACCCGTGCGGAAGGTCGCCGTCTTGGCACGCCCGATGAGCGCGCCGGTGAGCCCGTCGACTTCATCGATGGTGAGGTTGAACTCCTCCATCAGCTTGAACGTCGTGAACATGCCGAAGACACCCAGCCGGTTGGCCACGAAGCCGGGCACGTCCTTGCACAGCACGATGCCCTTGCCGAGCGTGCGCTCGGAAAACTCGCGCATGGCCTCGAGCGTCGCCGGCGCCGTAAAGGGCGTCGGGATGAGCTCGAGCAGGTGCATGTAGCGCGGCGGATTGAAGAAGTGCGTGCCGAGGAATTGCCGCTTGAACGCGTCGTTGCGTCCCTCGAGCAGGACGGCCATCGGGATGCCCGAGGTGTTCGAGGTGACGATGGCGTTCGGGGCAATGCGCTCGAGGCGCGCAAACAGTTCCTGCTTGGGCGCCGGCTGCTCCACGATGACCTCGACGATCCAGTCGCAATCGGCGAGCAGTTCGAGATGGTCGGCGGTGTTGCCGGTGGTGATGAGCGAGGCGCGTTCGGGGGCCATGAACGCCGCCGGTTTTGCCTTGCGGGCTTTCTCGAGGCCGTTGCGGGCCGGTGCCGAACGATCGGGCGAGGCCGGATCGTCGCTGCCCGGTATGTCGAGCAGGACAACGGGGAAGCCGGCTGAGGCGGCGAGGGCGGCAATGCCACTCCCCATGACGCCCGCGCCGACGACACCGACCTTGGTGATGCGCATCGGGGCTCCTGTGGGGGGCCTTCGGGAGAAAAGAGGCGCGGACCGCAATGCTGGCCGCGCTGCCGATGAATGTAGCGCGGAAAGATGCTGGTGGCGCGAGGCTCCCCTCCCGCCGCCGTGCCACTCGTCGCCAACCTGGCCGCGCTGATCATGGAGATCGGTGCGGCGGTCCCGCTGGCGACGCTGTTTGCCGTGGTGCGCCGGCAGGTGAAGCCGCGGGCGTACTTCGAGCTGTGGGAGCGGGCCTGGACCGTGCTCGCGCTTTCGCTCGTGCTGCTGCTGGCGCGGCACATTCCCGGCGTGCCGCCGCTGCTCGGCTTGCTGGGCTACCAGGTGGGGAAGTTCGCGTTCTTCGGCCTCCTGCTGCTTGGTGCGCTGGCCTACCAGCGTCCCGATCGGCTGCTCCCGGTGCGTCCCGCGACGGCGCTGATGGCATTCCTCGGTGTCGTGACGGCGGGGTTGTCGGACAACCCCAACACGGCCGTCGCCTGGCAGTCGCCGTTCGCCCTGGTCTTGTGTGGCGTCAGCGCATGGCGGCTGGCGGCATTGCCCGGCAATCGCAGGACCTTCGGCACGCACGCCACCTCGGGGGCGATGCTCGTCTACGCGCGCTGACGTGGACGCTGTACGGCACAGCCTTCCTCGTGCCGGGAACGGCGCTTGCCGCCCTGCTGTCGCCGCTGGTGCGCCACCAGGTGTATCTCGACACGCTCACTCTGGGCGCGCTGGGCTTCGGCATGGTGCTGCTCGTCATGGAAGACGCCCGGCGCGCCGCCAGGGAATCGGAAGGACGACTGCAGACCCTGATTGCGTCGACCACCGACGCGCTCCTGCTGCTTGACTCGCGCCTTCGTGTTCAGGCTGCGAATCCGGCGGCCGAACGCCTGTTCGACGCTTCGGCGGTGACACTGCGTGGATGCGACTTCCTGTCACTGGTGGAAGTGCACGATACGGTGGCGCTGCGCGATGCGATGTCGCGCTTTGCGTCGGAAGGCGGCCCTGAGCAGCGCGTCGGTGAGTCGGAATCGATGCTGGCCCGGCGCGGGGCGGGGGCATCGGTGCGCGTGGACGGGGCGCTCTGGCGCCTGCCGGGCGACGGCGGCGAGGCGCGCCGTCAGCGACGCGCCATCGACGGAGCGATGCGCATTGTTGGCCGAAGATGACGACACGGTGCGCCGGATGGTGCGCCTCGTGCTGCTGCGCGAGGGATTCCAGGTGATCGAGGCCGCCAACGGCGTGGCCGCGCTCGAGGCATGGCAGGCGACGCGGCCGACGCTCGCGGTGCTGGTTGCCGACGTGGAGATGCCGCTCATGGGCGGCCCGGAACTGGCCCGGCGCCTGCTGCAGGTGCATCCGGGAGTGCGCGTGATCCTGATGTCGGGGTACGTGGCCGACGACGCGTTGCGCGCGGCCATTCCCGCGGCGGACGTGGCGTTCCTGCAGAAGCCCTTCGACGTGAGTGCGCTCCTGCTGCTCGTGCGCAACGAGCCGACGCCCAGCTGATCCGCCGTCCCGGCACGGGCGCCTGATAGTCGGTGACGACGGCATGCGCTAAGTTCAGCGCATCATGCCGCTTCCGCTCAAGAAATCCGTGGCGCACCTGCGCGCCGCCGATCCGGTGCTCGCCGGTGTCATCGATCGGGTGGGACCCTGTCGTGCACGGGTCGCCTCCGGGGGGTCGCACTTTGGTGCGGTCGTGCGATCCATCGTCTACCAGCAACTGAGCGGCAGTGCCGCTGCGACCATCCATGGCCGCGTGCTGGCCCTCTTTGGTGGCCGTGAACCGACGCCGCGAGCCCTGCTCAGGCTCGACGACACCGTGCTGCGCGGCGCCGGCCTCAGCGGCCAGAAGACGGCGTACGTGAAGGACCTCGCCTCGAGAGCCGCGTCGCGCCGCTTCCCGCTCGAACGCCTGCACGAGTTCGGTGACGACGAGGTGATCGCCACGCTCACGACGGTGAAGGGCGTGGGACGCTGGACGGCGCAGATGTTCCTGATGTTTCGCCTCGGGCGACCGGACGTGCTGCCCGATCTCGACCTGGGCATCCAGAAGGGGATTCAGCGCGCGTACGGCCTGCGGCGCCTCCCCACGCCACCGCAGGTGCTGAAGCGCGGAGCCGTGTGGGCGCCGTATCGCACCATCGCCAGTTGGTACCTGTGGCGGCTGCTGGACCTGCCTGCCGACTGAACCTGCGGAGTGGAGTGAGCGGCGATGCGGATCGGCGTTACCGGGGCGAGCGGATTGCTGGGCACGGCACTGATGCCGGCGCTGCGCAGCGCCGGGCACGCAGTGGTCCAGATCGGCCGCGGGCCGGACTCCGACGTGCGCTGGAACCCGGCAACCGGCCAGATTGACGCGGCCTCCTGCGAGGGGATCGACGCGTTCGTGCACCTCGCCGGCGCCAACGTCGGCCAGCGATGGACGCCCAGGCATCGCCGGGAGATCCGCGACAGTCGCGTGACGGGCACGGCGCTCCTCGCGCGTACCGCGGCCGCCCTGGCCTCCCGGCCGCGCGTCCTGGTGAGCGCCTCGGCGGTGGGCATTTACGGCGATGCGGGTGATGCCGTGTGCGACGAATCCACGCCTGCCGGCCACGACTATCTCGCCGAGGTATGCCAAGCCTGGGAATCGAGTGCCGGTGCCGCGCGCGAGGCGGGCATTCGCACCGTGCACCTGCGGTTTGGCGTGCTCCTGTCGCGCCGCGGTGGGGCGCTCGGCAAGCTGCTTCCCGTTTTCCGGCTGGGCGCGGGCGGTCGCGTGGGCAATGGACGCCAGTGGATGAGCTGGCTCTCGATGGATGACGCCGTCGGCATCGTGAACTTCGCGCTCGACGCCCATGCGCTGTCCGGCGCGGTGAATGCGACGGCACCATCGCCCGTGACCAACGCCGAGTTCACGGAGACACTCGCGCGCGTCGTGCACCGGCCGGCGCTCTTCCCCGTCCTGGCGGTGGCGCTCAACTTGCTGCTCGGTGAAATGGCGCAGGCCACGATGCTGGCGAGCCAGCGAGTGGTGCCGCGCCGGCTGCTCTCCGTCGGGTACTCCTTCAGGCATGCCACTCTCGAACCGGCGCTGCGCGCCGCGGTGAACGAATGACCTCGGGCGCGGCTACCGACTTCCACAGTCACCTCGTCCCGGGTGTCGATGACGGTGCCGCCGACATCGTGGAATCGCGCGCGGCGGTCGCCGCGATGGTGCGCGACAGCGTGGCCACCGCCATCGTGACGCCGCATTTCGACGGATCGCTGACGCTCGCGCCGCAGATGATGCAGGAGCGGCTGGCGCAACTCGACGCGGGATTCGCGGAGCTCACCGCGGATGCGGAAGTCGCCGGTCATGGCCTGCGGCTGCTGCGTGGCGTCGAACTGATGCTCGACGTGCCGGACCCCGACGTCAGCGATGAGCGGCTGCGCCTGGGTGGCGGACGGTTCGTGCTGGTGGAGTATCCCGGCCTGCAGCTTCCGCTGTCCCACGCCGACTTCGCCATTCGTGCGTTGCGACAGAACGGTTGGCAGCCTGTGGTGGCGCATCCCGAGCGCTATCGCAACGTCGACGACTCGCTTGAGCAACTGCTGCCGCTTCGCTACGCGGGCGCCTACTTCCAGGTGAACGCCGGCTCGCTGATCGGCCTGCACGGCGATGGTCCGGCGCGCCGCGCCACGACGCTGCTCGCGCGTGGCTGGGTCGAATACGGGTCAAGCGACTATCACGGCCGCGGGGTGCCCTCGGTCTCGGCGGCTCGGGCCGCACTCGCCGGGCGCGGAGGAGAGTCGCAAGCCGAGGCGCTGTTCTGCGAGAATCCGGCGCGCCTCGTGCGCGGCGAACCGCCGGTGCCGGTGGAGCCGCTGGGAGGCGTGGCGAACAAGGCGCGCCCGTGGTGGGCGCGGCTTCTCAGGCGCTAGCGAGCAGGCGCCGCTACCGTCGCAACCCGCGCAGCTGCAGCTCGAAGTCGAGCGAGTTGGTGGCCAGGATGACCGCGACGTCAAACGCCACGCGTCCGGCGATGACCAGGTCGGCCAGATGCTGGTCGAAGGTCTGTGTGCCGAACTGGGCGCGTCCCTCGGCGAGCACCGCGCGCATCTCGTGCAGGCGACCCGGATCGCTGAGGACATCCCGGACCCCGGGGTGCATGAGCAACAGCTCGGCGGCGAGCACGCGCCCGTTGTTGTCGGCGCGCGGCAACAGCCGCTGGGCGATGACGGCGCGCAGCGTCTCGGCGAGGTGCAGGCGCATCTGGTCCTGCGCCTCGGCGGGGAAGTGGGAGAGCACTCCCTTGATGGTCGTGGTGACATCGGTCGCCTGTGTCTTGGCGATCACGAGGCGCCCCTGTTCGACGGCGCGAAACGCCATCTCGATCATCTCGGCGCCGTTGAGCTCGCCGACGACCACCACGTCAGCGTCCTGGTCGAGCGCCGCGCGCATGCCTGCGTGGTACGACTCGGTGTCAATGCCGACTTCTCGCTGGGTCACCGAGCACTTCAGGCTCTTGTGCAGGAACTCGATGGACGGTTCCACCGACACGATGTGGCGCCGGGCAGGGGCGTGCGCGTTGAGGTGGTTCACCAGCGCGGCCATCGTGCTGGTACGGCCCGAACCCGCCACGCCGCTGACGAGCATGAGGCCGGACTCGCTGAGCACCATGCGGCCCAGCGAGGGCGGCAGCCCGAGCGAGTCGAAGGTGGGGAGCACGTCGGGAATGACCTTCATCACCACCATGTAACTGGAGCGCTGCTTCAGGATGCTGATGCGGAAGCGGGCGATGCCCGGGGCGCTCCACGGGCCCGAATAGTCGTGCACTTCATCGAGCGTCGGGGCGTTCGGGGCCGTCGCCAGCATGTGCATGGCGAGCTCGCGCGTGTCGAGCGCGCCAAGCACCGGCGTATCGAGCGGAACAAGCTGCCCGTGAATGCGCGCATAGACCACGTCGCCGGCGCGGATGTGCACGTCGCTTGCGCCGCGCTGGATGGCTTCGGTGAGGAACTGACGCAGCTTCTCGATCTGCGCCGCGCTTCCACCGGGGCGGAAGCGGCGTTCATCGCCGGCATTGGGCGTGTCGTCAGGCTTCACGGTAACGGACGTATTCACAGAGAGGAATCCTAACGAACGCGGACGCACGGGGGACGGCGAACAGATACCCAGCGCTCAATGACGATTCGTGGCCTGGTGCGCCACGTAGACGGATAGCGAGCGTTTAAAAGTGTCACGAAACTGTATACTGGACGAAAGATAGTCAATTCGGTAACTTCCTGTCAAGTGAGATTGGTGCGAGGCCCGCCGGTTCTGGGGTCATGGTTTGAAAGTCTCGCTTGGTTGCCTGCGGCGACAGGTCGATCACCTACATTATGAAACAGGGGCGTCTCGAGTGACTCGGGTCCGGGATCTACCTGAGCGTCTGCAACGCCTCGCATATTTGTGACCTATGTACCGAACCTCTCCGTGAACTCCACGCCCGCCCACCTGACCAGGTTGGAGGTGCGCCATCGCGCACTCGACCTGCAGCGCCGTCGATTTTGGCGCGAGGTCAGCTATGGCGCCATCATCGTGGCGGCGGATGTGCTGACGCTGGCGGCGGTCTTCACGTTCTTCGCCATGCTGCCGTTCGAGCGTGCGGAGCCGCTGCTTGGCGGAGACGGCCGGTCGTTCCTGACGGGCCTGATTCCGTTGTCCTCCGCGGCGCTCACCCGCCGCTTGACCTCGCTCGTGTTCTGCCTGTTGGCCACGCGCTGCTACAGTTTCAACGAACGGTCGACGATTCCCTGGCGGATGTTCGCGGCTCTCCTGCTGGGACTTGCCCTTCCCCGCTGGGCGGAGGTCTGGGGCCAAGGCGTTATCTGGCGCTGGGTGGCGGTGTTTGCGGTACTGGCCACGGCGTGGTTGGCGCTCATCGTGCAGCGACGGGGCCTGACGCGGGCGCTCGCCACCATCGATCCCAGTCGGCTGGATCCGTCGCGGACGCTGGTGCTGGGGCCGGGCGCGGAGATCGACCGGCTGCGCAACGATCGATCCTCACCCAGTGTGAGCCGCGCCATGCCGGCGACGTACGAACTGACGGCCCGCTGGGGTGAGGCGGGAAGCGACGGCATGCAGGAACTGTACGATCGCATCGCCGAGTTGCATGCGGACGCGCTGGTCCTGGTGGGCGCCGTTTCAGACCAGGCGCTCCAGAGCGTCATGATTGCGGCTTCCAACGCCGGCGCGCGCGTGTACGCGACACGGCGGGAGGTGTTCCGGAAGTTCGACGAACCGACGTTCCTGCTTCGACGCGCCGAACCGCTGATGCTGCTGTCACGCCCGGCGCTCGTCGGATCGCAGCTCGTCATGAAGCGCGGCATGGACGTCACCGGTGCCATCCTCGGCCTGGTGGTGCTGTCGCCGCTGATGGCGCTGGTGAGCCTGTTCGTCCGCCTCACCACGCCGGGACCGGTGTTCTTCCGCCAGGTGCGGGTCGGCCTCGGCGGCGATCCCTTCGTCTGCCTGAAGTTCCGCACCATGGTCGCGGACGCCGAACACCGCCAGGCCGAGGTGGCGATGGCCAACATCCATGATGGCGAGCAGCGGATCTTCAAGCTTCCCAACGATCCGCGGCTGACGGCGGTGGGCAAGTTCCTGCGGCGCTCCAGCCTGGACGAGCTGCCGCAGCTCTGGAACGTGCTGCGGGGCGAGATGTCGCTGGTGGGGCCACGCCCGGCCCTGCCGTCGGAAGTCCTGCGTTACCAGCCGCACCATTTCGTGCGGTTCGAGGTGCTGCCCGGCATCACTGGTCCGTGGCAGGTTGGAGGGCGCAACGCGATTCGCGACTTCGAGGAGGTGGTGCGCCTCGAGGCGGACTACGTCCGCGGGTGGACGCTTTGGCGCGATCTCGTGATCTTGTTGCGTACGATCCCCGCGGTGGTCTCCATGAAGGGTGCGTTCTAGAATGCGTGACGATGCGTCGTCACGAATCGTGTTGTTCCGGATTCCCGTCTTTCACGATTACTTCCCGATGCCCGTGCGTGTTTTCATGAATCGACTTGTGCGACAGGCGGTGCCGACGGCGTTCCTGGTGCTCGCGGCCTGCGCGCCGCGCACGCCCGTTTCGCTGGCGCCGCTCCCCGACCGGCCGTGGACGGTGCTCCCCGGCGACGAAGTACGGGTGCGCGTGTATCGCGAGCCCGAACTCAACGGACAGTGGGTGGTGAATGGGCGAGGCGAAGTCCAGCTTCCCGGCCTGGGTCGCATGGTGGTGGTGGGGTTGACGGTGGATTCGCTCACCGAACTGATTTCCCGCGGCTACTCCCGGCGCATCATCGACGCCGTGGTGGACGTCGGCATCGTGCGAAGCCTGCCCGTGCTGGGCGAGGTGCGTTCACCCGGCGTCTACGCGGCGGAGCCGACCATGACGGTGCAGCAATTGGTGTCGAGGGCCGGTGGTCTCAGCGGCACGAGTCGCCGGATGCCGACGATCCTCCTGCAGAAAGGACGGGACGGCATGCGGTACGCCCTTTCGGCGGACCAGCGGCTCGATCGGGTGCCGATTGACGACGGCGATGCCGTCATCGTGATCGATCCGGGCGTGTGGGACCGGCGACTCGACTCGATTGCGAGGTACGGCACGCTCGTGTCGCTGGCGCTGCAAATAGCCATGTTCACGAGATGACCGAATGACCGCTGAACAGCTTCCCGTACTCGTGCAGCCGTCCGACGCGAACCAGGAGATCGACCTCCGTCGCGCCTGGCAAACCGTCGCGCGCAGCGCCTGGATCATCGTCATCTGCGTGGGCCTGGCGACGGCCGCCGCCATGCTGGCCGTCCGTCGCCTGGAGCCGCTGTTCGCCGCGTCGGCAACCGTGCGCATCGAGGACAAGAGCGCCGGCGACGGTGGACCTTACGCGATATTCAACACCGACAACACCAACGTGCTGGCCACGGCGACGCAGCTCCTGACGAGCCGCAAGCTGGCCTACGACGTCGTCGACTCGATGGCCATGCGGCTGGCGCTCGTCCAGCCGGTACGCAAGCAGACCAGCGAAGTGGTGCGCAGCGCCTTCGTGAGCGCCGAGGCGCCGTCACAGGCCTATCGTCTGGACCGCGCGGTGCGCGGTCAGCGCGAAGTGCGTGTGCTGCCGAGCGAGAAACTGCTGGGGACGTACCCCGATTCGATGCCGGTCCCGATCGAGGGCGGATGGATTCAGCTGGCGGGAGCGGCCACCCGCTACGACCGGCTGGTGTTCACGGTGTTCCCGCGCAATGACGCGGCGTCGGCGCTGCGGGACGCGATTCGCGTGAGCCAGCCCGGCCTCAACGCCAACGTGCTGCGCATTTCGTACAGCGGAAGGGATCCCGCGGTGGTCGTGCAGGTGCCGAACGTGCTGGCGCGCGCCTACGTGCAGCGACGCATCGACCTGTCGGTCAGCGGGGCGCGTTCGACGGTCGCCTACCTGCAGCGCCAGGTGCAGGTCGTCGGCGAACAGCTGAACGACCAGGAAGCGGAGATTCGCGACTACCTGCTGGCGCGCGGCGTGTCGAGCGTCGACGGGAAGATCCAGGACCTGGTGTCCGAACTGAACATGCTGCGGAACAACATGACGGCGATCACGCTGGAGCGTGATGCGATCGCCCGCGCGCTGGTTCCGCTGCAGCAGGAGGGCGTGGATGGCGCCGAGGAGTTCCTGCGGCGGGCGAAGGCGACGCCGGAATTCCTGAGCATCGCCGCGAACGAGCTGAACACCCTGCAGGGACTCGGAACGGAGCGCGACGTCCTGCGGCAGCGCCGCACCGCGGACGATCCGGACATGAAGGCGCTCAGCGCCCGCATGGAGACGGTGAAGGAGCGCATCCAGGATCGCGCGGCCGCGTTCCTCAGCCAGCGCAACTCGCTGGTGGAGGACCGGCAGCACCGCGTCGACTCGCTGCAGCGGGCACTGTCGCACATGCCGGAGCAGGCCATGGAGTTCCAGCGGCTCGAGCGCAACCGCCTTGTGTTGCTGGACGTCATGCGGCAGGCGCAGGCCCGGCTGCAGGAGGCGGAGATCTCCGCGTCGGTACCCGACTCGTCGACGCAGCTGCTCGACGACGCCGTCAGCGCCGACATGGTGGGGAACTCGTCGCAGACGCTGATCTTTGCCGTGGCCATCTTCTCGGGCCTCATCGTCGGCATCGGCGTGGCGTTCCTTCGCGACTGGCTCGACACGACGATCCACACCGAGGCCGACTTGCGCGCCATCGTCGGCGTGCCGGTGGTCGGCATCATCCCCAACCTGCAGCAGCAGTCGCGGGCGGGGACGTACCGGACGCCGCCGGTCCCGGCTGGCGAGGTCGGCGCCCCGGCCAGCGAACGATCCGGCAGCGGCAGCGCCGCGCCGGGCTCCGTCCGCGAATACCATACGCCGGCGGCCGAAGCCTACCGGGTGCTCCGCACCAACCTCAACTACCTCACGCCACCGCGCGCGCCCCGCGTGATCGTCGTTACGAGCGCGCTGCCTGGCGACGGCAAGACCACGACCGTTGTGAACCTGGCCATCACGCTGGCGCAGCAAGGCCAGCGCGTCATCCTGATCGATGCCGAAACGCGCCGCGGGACGGTGCACGAGGCGTTCGGCATTCCGCCGTCGCCCGGTTTCTTCGACCTCATGTATGGCCAGGCTTCGCCGGGCGAGTGCATACGGCGCGTCTCCATGGAGACGGGTGGCTCGGTGGACGTCCTTCCGCTCGGCAGTTCGCCGAGCGTGAATCCCGCCGACCTCCTGGTGGCCACGCGGCTCCAGCCGCTGTTCGACCGCCTGCGCCAGCAGTACGACTATGTGCTGCTGGACACGCCGCCGCTCAACCTGTTCACCGACGCCGCCCTGATCGCGTCCAACTCCGATGCCCTGCTGCTCGTGGCGCGGTCGGACAAGACCGATCGCGACGAATTGAAGTTCGCCGTGGCCCAGTTGCGGAATGTCCAGGTCAACCTGGCCGGCGCGGTGCTGAATGACGTCGAACTCCGTCGCGGATCGCGGTATCGTCAGGGGTACGGCTACTACTACGAATACGGTCGTTGACCGACCAGGAAGCAACGCTCCATGGCCAGACACTCTGATCCCGTACTCAGGCACACCGAACTCGTTCCCGACATCTTCGACACGGGAACGGAGAAGCTGCCATCGTCAGGGCAATTCAGCGCGGCGGTTCTCGCGGGCTGCCTGCTCGCGGCGGCCGAGGCGCTGGTGGCGCCGGTGATCCTCGCCTCCACCGTGGTGGTGTCGGTGCTCACCTGGTGGGCGCTCGATTCGTCCTGGGCAGGGCGGAGGCGCCATTCGTCGCGCGGGATGCGGAGGTGGTACCTGCCCAAGGCGCGCACCGTGTACCTGAGCACGCTGATGCTGGTGGGGCTGTGGCTGGCCGCGATGTTCGTCTTCCGCGCGAGCGAGCCCAACCTGAGCGCCGGGTTCGGCGCGACGCTTCCGGACATGATGCTCGGCATGGACGTGTCGGTGCTCTCGAAGATGAACGGCATGCAGGGGCCGCTGGACACCGGCCCGACGACGCCCCGCGTGGGGGCGGACGACGTCGCGCCGTTTTCGGTGTTCGCTCACGGTACGGCGTCAACCGTCGCGGTGGCGTTGCTCACCTACGCGTTCCAGTCAGCGCGCCGGCGCATTCGAAGGGCGCGGCGGTCACGGGACTCCGAGGAACAGCGCACGCGGCACTCCGGCTCAGCGCGCTGAGCGGCGCGAGGCCTCCCGGGTGACCACTCCAGTTCGCCCTTCCGTCCAGGCGCAAGCGACCCAGCGCCAGGGCACAGATCCCATGTCGAACCTGACGCTGGGGATCTTCCTCGCGGTCACCCTAGGCGGTCTCGTCGGCGGTGGTGGAAGCCTCTTTCCGCCGCTCTACGTGGGGACGGCGGTGATGGCCGGGCTGGTGGCCTACTATCGCAAGCCGGGGCGTTACCTGATGCTCGTCTACGGCCTGGTGTTCTTCTCGCCCTTCGTGCGCCGCGTCGTCGACCTCCAGAACGGCTACAATCCCACGAATGTGGTGCTCCTCGCCCCGGTGTTCGTGGCCCTGCTTTCGTCGCTGACGCTGGTGTACCGTGCCCGGGAACTGCGTGGCGCGATGCTGCTCCCGTTCACCTTCACGCTCGCCGCGGTGGGGTACGCCTACTCGGTGGGCCTGCTGAAGAACGGTCTTGTTCCGGCGACGTACGCCATGCTCACGTGGGTGGCTCCGATCTGCTTTGCCGCGCACCTGAACCTCAACTGGCGCACCTTTCCCGCGCTGCGCGACGCGTTCCTGACGTTCCTCCAGTGGACGCTGCCGGTGATCGCCGCGTATGGCATCTACCAGCTCGTGCGGCCGCCAGCGTGGGACGTCTACTGGATGACGGCTGCCTCGGTGGCTTCGGTCGGCATGCCGGTACCGTTTGGGTTCCGCGTGTTCGGCCCGCTGAACATGCCGGGCCCGTATGCCGTGGCCCTGCTGGTCGGGATGCTCTTCCTGCTCGGCACCTCGCGGCGCGGCACCTTCCTTTCGCTGCTGCTCGGCCTGATCGCGCTGATGCTGACGCGCACACGCTCAGCCTGGGTGGCCCTGGTCGTGGGCATCATGATCGTGCAATTCATGGGGCCAATCCGGCGGATGATGCGCAACTGGTTCATCATGCTCTTCATGGTGCTGCTTGCCATCCCGCTGCTGTCGCTCGACGTGTTCCGCGAGACGATCTCCTCGCGCCTGGCGTCGTTCGCCTCGATCTCCGAGGACGAGTCCTTCAATGCCCGCAAGCAGCTCTCCTACATGGCGACACAGGCGATCTATGCGCATGCCGAGGGAGAGGGGATGGGGGCGACCGGGGGAGGCGCGAAACTCCTGCAGGTGCAGCGCCAGGCGTCCATCGACAACGGGTTTCTCGAGGTCTTCTACGTGCTTGGCTGGCCCGGCGGCGCGCTGCTCGGCATCGGACTCGCCGGGAACCTCCTGACCCTGCTGCGGTTCAGGGACGCGCGGCAGGATGCCTTTGCGAACTCGGCGCGCGCCTGTTTCTGGTCGATGCTGAGCATGCTGCTCATCGGCGACATCTTCAGCGGCAGCGTCGGGGTGTTCTTCTGGGGCGCGTACGGATTCGCCTGCAGCGCCCACGCGTACAACTACGCCACCGGCAAGGGGCTGCGTTCCCGCCAGCTGGCGCGTGAGTTTCTTCCGCCGCCGCAGCCAGTCCCCAGCCTGGGCTAGCGCGTGGCCGCGACCGGCGCACGCATCGCCGAACGCCGGCGCGAGCCGTGGTTCGAGCAGAAACCCATGGAAACGGGGACGCACGGATGAGTACGTCAGAGGCTGACCGAGTCATCGCCCAGAACGTGGCGGCGTACAACCTGGTTGCCGCGTCGTACGACCAGTCGCATCCGGAAATCTACAACGTCGTCGAGCAGGAACGGCTGGCCGGCGCGGTGCGAGAGGTGCTGGCGGCGGTCGGACGCCGCGAGGGCGCGCCGGCAAGGGTACTCGACGTGGGCGCGGGCACGGGCAACCTGACGGCGCATTTTCTCGAAGCCGGCGCCACGGTCGTGGCTGCCGACGTGTCGCCGGAATGCTTGCGTGTCGTGCGCGAGAAGTTCGGTCACACCGGCCGGCTGGAAACGCAGCTGATCGACGGACGATCGCTGGCCGTATTGCCGGACGAGAGCCTCGACGTGGCGGCGTGCTACTCCGTGCTGCATCACGTGCCCGACTATGTCGCTCTCGTCGCCGAAATGGCACGCGTCGTTCGGAGCGGTGGGCTCGTCTATCTCGACCACGAGCGGCATGACGAGAGCTGGCTGCCGGATGCGGCGCGCGACCAGTTCATCTCGGAGGCGGTCGAGTGGCCACCGAAATCGTGGACCAGGTTCGTCAAGCCGCGCAACTACTGGAACCGCATCCGGCCGCTCTTCCAGTGGCAGCGCTGGTTCAACGCCCGCTGGATGCCCGAGGGTGACCTCCACATCTGGCCCGAGGACCACATCGAGTGGACGAGCATCGAGCGTCGTCTGCTCGACGCTGGCGTGACGCCGCACATCGTCCGCGACTACCTCCTGTACGAGGCGCGCTACCAGCGGGACGCCTGGGAGCGCTGGAAGGACCGCCTGACCGATTTTCGGATGTGGGTGGGCCGCAAGCGATGACCCCGACGCGGGATGCCGTGCGGATTGCGATGCCGTGCACCGGGCTTGGGCGCCAACGCCGTGGCTTCGAGGCGTTCACGCGCGAGGTGCATGCCGCGTTGCGCGGTGTCGACGGTCTCGATCTTCGCGTGTATGGCGGCGGTGGCGACCTGGCCGACGACGAACGGGCCGTCTGGAACCTGCCGCGCACCTCGCGCGCGGGACGCGTTGCCGCAAGGGTAGCCGGATTCGGGCCGTATTTCGTGGAGCAGGCCACGTTCTTCGCGGGCTTCCTGCCTCACCTGCTCTCCTGGCGCCCGCACCTGCTGTACTTCGCCGATCTCAACTTCGGGAATGCCTGCTGGCACTGGCGGCGGCTCACCGGACAGCGCTTCCGGATGCTCTACTACAACGGCGGCCCGACCACGCGCCCGTTCACGCGCTGTGACTTCGTGCAGCAGGTGACTCCCGGCCACTTTGACACGGCGACGGCGCGCGGCGAGCTGGCCGGGCGCATGTTCGTCCTCCCCCACGGTTTCGCACTGTCGTCCTCATCCGTGCCCCGCGATGAACCCCTGGTGGCGCAAACGCGGGCGGCGCTCGGGGCACGCGCCGGACAGCCACTGCTGCTGTCGGTGGGCATGCTCGGCCCGACGCTCAAGCGCATGGACGTGCTCGTGGACACCGTGGCGTCGATGGGGCCGGACCGTCCGCACCTCGTGATGCTTGGCCAGGAAACGCCGGAGACACCGGCCCTGGCCGCGCACGCGCGGGCACTGCTTGGCGACGGCTTCCTGATGACCACGTGGCCCCGCGAGCGCATGGCCGACGCGTACGCCGCCGCGGACGCGTTCGCCCTGTTGTCGCTCAGCGAGGGATTCGGCCTTGCCTACGTGGAGGCGATGGCGGCAGGCCTCCCGTGTGTCGCCCACGACAACGCCGATACGCGCTTCATCTTCGGCGACCACGCGTATCTCGGGGACACGATGTCGCTGCCAACCACGGCCGGACTCCTCAAGCTCGCGCTGCAGGAAGAGCCGAGCGCTCAGCGCCGTGGTGATCGCCATGCGTGGGTGCGCGCGCACTTCAGCTGGGACGTGCTGGCCCCGCGGTACTCCGAAATGCTGCTGGCCTGCGCCGCCGGCGTGCGACCGGCGTGGGGCGAGAGATGAGCGATGCGCCTGTCTGGTCGGTGGTGATCCCCACCCGGGACCGCCGGCGTGAGTTGGGCGAGTGCCTGCACCGGCTGGCGCCCGGATTCCAGACGCTGGACGCCGCGCAGTACGAAGTGGTGGTTGCCGACGACGGCGAATTCGATGCGACCGACGTGCTGCTGCGCGCCGAGTTTCCGTGGACGCGCCACGTGCGCGGCCCGCGCCGCGGGCCGGCCGCCAATCGCAACGCCGGCGCGCGCGCCGCGCGCGGCGCATGGATCGTGTTTGCCGACGACGACGTCGTGCCGTCGCCGGGATGGCTGGCCGCGTATGCCGCACAGGCTGCGGGTACCGTGGTACTGGAGGGGCGCACGACGTGCGACGCAGGGCTGCCGTCAGCCCGGTTCCACGCGCCGGAAAACAACGCCGGCGGCGTACTGTGGTCGTGCAACTTCGCCATCGATCGCGCGCTGTTTGGCGCGCTCGGAGGATTCGACGAAGGCTTCCCCTTCGCGCACATGGAAGACGCCGACCTTCGCGAGCGCCTGCGCGCCGGGGGAACGACGCCCCGGTGGGTACCTGAGGCGCGGGTGGATCATCCGCCGCGCCGGCAGCCCTCGGGGACGCGGCTCGGCGAATACCGCGAGGCCGAGGTGCGATACCTGTACAAGCACGGCGCATCGCGCCCCGTCCGCTGGCGGCTCATGCGCAACATCGCGCTCTCACGGCTGGTGAACATCCGGGCGCGGCCCAGGGGCATCGACTCGCTGCTGGCCCTCTGGGCGCTGGCTGCGGAGTTGTGGCACGTCGCGCGCCATGCCGCATCCTGGGAGCGTGCGAGCGCCCGGGAATTTCCCGCGAAGCGCGCCACATGACGCCGCGCGTCAGCGTGCTCGTGCCCAGCTATCGCCGCGCGGACGCGCTGGCGCGCTGCCTGTCGGCGCTCGACGCTCAATCGCATCGCGCCGATGAAATCGTGGTGGGTGTGCGCGCGGGCGATGACGCAACAGTGGCGGTAGTGAACGCCGCGCGCGCGGCCGGACGGCCGGTGACGGTAGCCTTCACTTCGATACCGGGAGTGGTGGCGGCCATGCAAGCCGCGCTCGACGCCTCAACCGGCGCGCTGATCGCGCTGACGGACGACGATGCACGGCCGCGCCCCGACTGGATTGCCGGCCTGCTGGCGCACTTCGAGTCATCGGGGGAGATCGGCGGTGTTGGCGGACGCGACTGGCAGCCCTGGGAACGCGGCAACGCCCGGCGGGTCGGCATTGCCCAGTGGTTCGGCCGGGTCATCGGGAATCATCACCTGGGGCACGGTCCGCCGCGTGACGTCGACATACTGAAAGGCGTGAACTGCACCTATCGCGGCCAATTGCTGCGGGCCGTCGGATTCGATGCGCGGCTACGCGGCACCGGCGCACAGATGTACTGGGAACTGGGGGTGTGCCTTCCGCTGCGCCGGGCAGGGTGGCGCCTGGTCTACGACCCGCAGGTTGCGGTCGATCACGACATTGCGCCGCGGCACGATGCCGACACGCTGCACCGAGGGATCTTCGCCGAGGCGCCGCTGCGCGACGCCGTGCACAACGAGACCGTCGAATTGCTCGAGGGACGCGGCCCGCTGTCGCGCGCCGTGGTGATGACGTGGGCGCTGCTGGTCGGCACCGTGGAAAACCCGGGTTTCGCGCAGTGCGCCCGCCGATTGCTCCACCGCGACCCCGTGGCACTGCGGGCGTGGCGCGCGGCGTTCCTTGGGCGCTTGGCGGGAGCGGCGACCGCGCGGCGCCGCCCGCGGCACCTGGTGATCCCCCGCCCGGGCGGGAACTGATCGTGTCGCATTCCGCCGGGCAGCGC
Organism: Gemmatimonadota bacterium; assembly: GCA_038059315.1. GTDB lineage: Bacteria > Gemmatimonadota > Gemmatimonadetes > Gemmatimonadales > Gemmatimonadaceae > PNKL01. The sequence goes on along the minus strand of JBBTJT010000109.1, from coordinate 3,149 downwards.
CGTGGCGCAACTTCAGGGTGTCCATGAGCTTCTCTCTCGCGTTCATCGCCCACGAAGTGCACCGGCACGGTGGCCAGGAGCGTGCGGCGGCCGAAGTTCTCGCCCGCGTCGCGCGCCGTGTGCCCGTGACGGTCATTGCCTCACGGTGTGAACTGCCCGACGCGCCGGTGCAGTGGAGCCGTGTGGCGCCGGTGCGCCCGCTGGTGCTGGGCTCGTGGACCTTTGCGCGCGCCGCGGCCGCGGCCGAACGCCGGGCGGGGTGCACGATTTCCAACAGCATCGGCGCGGCGGCGTTCGACGCCGACGTCGTGACGGCGCAGTACTGCCACGCGGCCTTCACGGCGCGGTTCGGCGGCCTGCGCGGAGGGAGCGCCGTGGGCCGGGCGTGGCAGCACGTGGCGCAACAGGTGTTCGTGGCCCAGGAACGGCGCGCCTACGGGGCGCGCCGCCTGCGGCGGGTCATTGCCGTCTCGCATGGCACCGCGCGCGAACTGCAGGAGTTCTACGGCGTGCCCGAGCGCCTGATCTCGGTCGTGCCGAATGGCGTCGACCATGCGGTCTTCCGTCCGGCGCCGGGCGCCGAGGCCAAGCGCGCGCTGCGGGTCCAGCTGGGGCTTCCCGCGGCGGAGTTCGTGGTGCTCTTCTGCGGCGGCGACTGGGAGCGCAAGGGGCTCCGCGACGCGATCGACGCGATAGCGCGCATGCCCGACACGCTGTTGTGCGTGGTGGGGCGTGGCGATGAGGCGGCGATGCGCGAACCCGCGCTTCGCCGCGACGCGGTGTCGCAGGTACGGTTCGTCGGCAAGACGACGACGCCGGAGCAGTGGTATGCGGCGGCCGACGTGCTCGTGCATCCGTCCCGCTACGAGGCGTTCTCGCTGGTGGTGCTCGAGGCGGCGGCGTCGGGCCTGCCGATCGTCGCGCACGCGATCAACGGCACCGAGGAGCTGATTGAGCCGGGGGTGAACGGCTTCCTCACGGCCTTCGGCGGCGACGCGCTGCGCGAGCCGCTGAACACGCTCCGCGACGATGCGACGCGGCGCGGGGCGATGTCCAGCGCCGCGCTCGAGCGGTCGCGCCGCTACGCGTGGGATCGCGTGGCCGGCGAGTATTTCGACGCCCTGGCCGGGGCGGCGCCGTGACCGGGCGCGGGCACTGACACATGTGCGCCATCTGCGGAATCGTCCGCCCGGGGGCCGGGGGGGAGCGCGAACGTGTGGAGTGCGCCAACGCGTGCATGATCCATCGCGGCCCCGATGACGGCGGCGTGTGGCCGGGCGAGGGCATCTGCCTCGGCGCGCGCCGGCTGGCCATCATCGACCTGTCGATCGCCGGCCACCAGCCGATGGCGAGCGACGACGCGCAGCACGTCGTCGTGTTCAACGGCGAGATCTACAATTTCCAGCGGCTGCGCGCGGAACTCGAGCCGGCGTGCCGGTTTCGCGGACATTCCGACACGGAAGTGCTGCTGCACGGCGTGCGCCGGTGGGGATTCGAGCAGACGATTCGCCGCGTCCACGGGCAGTTTGCGCTGGCCGTCTGGGATGCCGCGGAACGCACGCTGCACCTGGCCCGCGACCGGGCGGGTAAGAAGCCGCTCTTCTATGCCCACAGCGGCGCATCGCTGGCCTTCGCCTCGACGCTGAACGCCCTGCTCGAGCTGCTTCCGCAGCGCCCGGCGGTGAACTCGCGCGCCATCGACGCCTACCTCACGTACCAGGCCGTGCCCGCGCCGATGTCGGTGTGGGAGGGCGTCCTCGCGCTGCCGCCCGCGCACTGGCTGTCGTTCGACGCGCGCACCGGTCACTGCGTGGTGCAACGCTACTGGGACGTGTCGTATGCCACCAAGACGGCGATGCATGAGGAGGAAGTGCTCGCCGAGATGGAGCGGATCGCGCGCCGTGCCGTGGGCGAGCGACTGGTGGCCGATCGCACCGTCGGCATCTTCCTGTCGGGCGGCGTCGACTCGTCGCTCATCACCGCGCTGGCGGCGCAGGAGAGCGAAACGCCGATCGAGGCGGTCGCCGTGGGCTTTGACGACCCCGAGTTCGACGAGCGTCCGTTTGCCCGGCGCGTGGCGCAGCACCTCGGCGTGAAGCTGCACGAGCGCGTGCTGCGGCCGGATGTGGTGAGCTCCCTGCCGGAAATCGTCTGGCACTACGGGCAGCCACTGGCCGACGTGTCGATCGTACCGAGCCACGACCTGTCGCGGGTGTCGCGCGACATCATGGTGGTGGCGCTGAACGGCGACGGCGGCGACGAACTGTTCGGCGGGTATACGCGACCCATGGTGGCCCGGGCAGCGCAGGACTACCGCCGGTTCGTTCCCGCCGGCTTGCGCCGCGCGGCCGACCGCGTGCTGCACGAGAGGATGTCGGGCCCGCTGAAGACTGCGACCCTGCTGGCGCGGGCCGGGCGCGGCGAGGCCATCGACACGTTCACGTATGATCGCGGCTTTCGCGAGTTCCGCGAGGCGGCCTACACGCCGCAGTTCCTCGGAACGCTTGCCGCGTTCGACGCCGACATGATGTACCGCGACGTGTGGGCACGCGCCGACGGCCTGGACGACGTGGATCGCGCCCTCTACGGCGATTTCTCCACCTATTTTCCAGACCAGCTCCTCGCCAAGGCCGATGTGGCCTCGATGGCGCACTCGCTCGAGGCGCGGTCGCCGCTTCTCGACACCGAGATGATCGAGTTTGCCGCCACGATCCCGACGGACATCCGCTTGCGCGGCTGGGAAACCAAGCACCTGATGAAGCGCCTTGCGGCGAAGTTCGTGCCCCGCGAGGTGCTGTACCGCCGCAAGCGCGGATTCGTGATGCCGGCCTCGCGGTGGCTGCGCGGCATGCTGGCCACGCACGTGCGGGCCGCGCTGGACAGCCCGTCGTTCCACGACCGCGGCTGGGTGCGCCCCGAGTTCACGCGGCACATCCTCGACGAGCACCTGAGCGGTGCGCACGACTGGGGCAACCAGCTCTTCACGCTGCTCGTGCTCGAGATCTGGGCGCGACTCGCCGTCGACGGGTCGCTGCAGCGCACCGATCCGCTCGACGCGCTCATCGCGGGCGCCGTGCCGCGCCGCACGGCCGCCTTGCCATTGCGCACGGTGCAGGTGGGCATGGAGTGGTTCGAAGAAAAACCAGGAG
>JBBTJT010000108.1:0-12039 GCA_038059315.1 Gemmatimonadota bacterium | reverse complement strand
GCATTGATCGCCTCTGACGTCAAAATCCCCAGTTTTCACGCAGGATTCAGGTTGATGTCTTACGGCTCCGGCTCGATGCGGACCTGAGCGAACGCCAAACGGCGCGCAGCCTCGGAGTCCCGCGGACGACCGGATTGCGCACGCTCGGGCCGATGGTTCCGAGACGGGGCCTTACTGCAGAACTCCCGATTTCACGGATCACGGCCGATAACCCCCGATGACTGAATGGGTACTCACCGCACAGAATGCCGCAATCGGTCGTGATCGGCGGTTATCGGAGTGATCGGGAGTTCCGCAGGAAAACCGTCCGCCCGCTCCGGGCATGGCGCGCCGTTCACCCCAGCGCCTTCGCGATCAACGCCCCGTGATCGCGCCCGTTCTCGATGAAGATCTTGTTGGCGTCATACCCGCTGGCCAGCACACCCGCGATGAAGACCCCGGGCACCGGCGTCTCCATGGTCAGCGGGTCGTGCGCCGGAACGCCGGTCAGCGAATCGACGCGCACGCCAAGCTGCCCGAGCAGCGTGCCGTGCGGCGTGTACCCGGTCATCAGGTACACCAGCGACGCGGAAAGTCGTTCGCCCTGCCCCTCGACGTCGAGCACCACCACGCGCGTCCGGATCTCCCGCACCCGCGCGTTCCATCGCACCCCGATCGCTCCCTCGGCGATCCGGTTCGTGACATCGGGGAGGATCCACGGCTTGATGTTCTTGTCCCACGTCGGGCCGAAGTGGACGATGGTCGCCCGCGCGCCGCAGCGGTACAGGTCGAGCGCGGCCTCCACCGCCGAGTTGCCTCCCCCCACCACCACGACGTCCTGCTGGAAGCCGTCGTGCCCTTCACGGAAGAAGTGCGTGACATGCGGCAGCTCCTCGCCGGGGACTCCGAGCGTGTTCGGCGTGCCGAAGTACCCCGTCGCCACCACGACCGCGCGGGCGCGCGTCACGCGGCGCTCGCCTCCCTGCGGTTCGGTGGCCACCGCGAAACCGGTCTCGTCACGCCGCACGTCGACCACGCGTTCGTACTGCCGCACGTCCAGCGCGAAGTGCGTCGTTGCCGCACGATAGTACGCCATCGCCTCACGGCGCGTCGGTTTGTCGCCGGCGATTGGGAACGGCAGGCCTCCGATGGAGATCTTCTCCGCCGTGGAGAAGAACGTGATGAACGTCGGGTACTGGCTGATGGACGAGACCAGGCATCCCTGCTCGAATACGACGGCGGGAATCCCTGCCTGCTTCAGCGCGATGGCGGCGGCCAGTCCGCACGGCCCCGCGCCAATGATGCAGACGGGAGACGGTGGACGGTCAGAGTCCAATGATCTGGTCCCGCCGTGTCCCGACGCTCACGTAACGGATGGGGCTCTCCACCAGGGCCTCGATGCGATCGAGGTAGGCGCGCGCCTTCGCCGGCAGCGCCTCGATGGTGCGGGCGTCCGCCGTCGAGGCCATCCACCCCTCGAACCACTCGTAGTGCGGCGTGATGTGCTCGAGGTCGGCCAGGTCGCCCGGGAATTCGGTCACCACCTCGCCGTCGATCTCGTACCCGGTGCACAACCCGATCTTCGCCAGCGTGTCGAGCACGTCGAGCTTGGTGACCGCCAGCGCCGACAGCCCGTTCACCCGCACCGCGTAGCGCACGACCACCGCGTCGAACCAGCCGCAGCGGCGCGGACGTCCGGTGGTGGCGCCGAACTCGTTGCCGAGCATGCGCACGCGGTTCCCCATCTCCTCGTCGTACTCCGTCGGCAGCGGTCCGCCGCCCACGCGGGTGGTGTACGCCTTCACCACACCGATGCACTCGTCAAGCGCGCGCGGCGACACGCCGACGCCGGTGGCCGCGCCGCCCGCCGTGGTGTTGCTCGACGTCACGAACGGATACGTGCCGTGGTCGACGTCGAGCAGGGAGCCCTGAGCGCCCTCGAACAGCACCGCGGCGTTGCTCTTCAATGCCTGGTGGATAGCCAGGCCCACGTCCGAACTCAGCGCCAGCAGGCGCGGCGCCAGCGCCCCGAGCGCCTCGAGAGTGTGTTCGACGCTTGCCCGCTTTTCCGATCCGAAGCCGGCCAGGACGTGATTGGCATGCTCCGTGCCCTTCTCCACCAGCGCGCGCAGTCGCGCCGGGTGCTTCAGGTCGAGCACGCGCACGCCGCGCCGCGCGATCTTGTCCTCGTAGCACGGGCCGATGCCCCGCCCCGTGGTCCCGATCGCCTTGCTCGCCGAGCTCTCCTTGTCCAGCAGCTTGTGATACGGCATCACCAGATGCGCGCGGTCGCTGACGTACAGCCGCCCCGTCACGTCCACCCCGTCGCGGATCAGTTCGTCGACCTCCACGAACAGTGTCTCGGGATCGAGCACCACGCCGTTGCCGATGGCACAGCGCACGCCGGGATGCAGGATGCCGCTGGGGACCTGGTGCAGTACCGTGGAGTGGTCGCCGATGTGCACCGTGTGGCCGGCGTTGGCGCCGCCCTGATAGCGCACCACCCAGTCGGCACGCTCGGCCATCACGTCCACGAGCTTGCCCTTCCCCTCGTCACCCCACTGGGCGCCGACCACGACGATCGCCCGCGTCTTCGCATCGAACATTGCAACTCCGGCCCGTCAGGCGGGCGCGCGGATGGACACAAAAAAACGCCCCGGCGCAGTTTCGCGGGGCGTTGAAACAATCTACGGTGCCGAGGGGGTCGTGGCAACGCTTGGCACGTCAGGTCGTGCCCCGGCTACGCCATGGCCGGTACCATCAACCGCTCGACTATCTGCCGTTGCGTCGCGCCGAGTGCCAGCAGCGGCATCCGCACCGGCCCGCCAACCAGGCCCACCGCGTCGAGCGCCGCCTTGACTCCCGGCACGCCGAGGCCACCGACGATCTCGCTGGCCATCGGCTTTAGCCGTTCCTGCGCCGCAGCGGCCCGTGCCAGGTCGCCGCTCCGGAAACCCTCATACACGTCGATGCACAGTCCCCCGGCAAAGAGCCCCACCGCCACGATGCCGCCGCGCGCGCCGCGCTCCAGGGCCGGCAGCAGCTGTCCGCCGTTGCCGGTCAGCACCGTGAACCGTTCGCCCTGCGACTCGAGGTACCCTTCGAGCAGCGCCAGGTCACCCGAACTGTCCTTGATGCCGATGATGTTGTGGTGCATCGACAGCTCGGCCACCATCTCGATGGACAGCTTGAAGTGCATGAACTTGGGGATGTTGTACAGCACCACCGGCACCGGGCTCTCGTCGGCCACGCGCTCGAAGTGCGCACGCAACGCCTCGACGGTCATCTGCGCGCCATAGTAGTGCGGAGCCACCACCAGCACGGCGTCGGCGCCGCGCGCGCCCGCGTCCCGGCAGCGCTCCACGCACTGCTTCGTCGACTCGGCACCCGTCCCCATCAGCAACAGGCAGTCGGAGCTTACCGCGGGGCGCGCCGCACCCAGCAGCGCACTGCGCTCGGTCTCGTCCAGCAGCGCCGCCTCTCCAGTGGAACCACAGACCACGACGCCGGCGAGACCGTGCGCGATGTGTGAACGCAGGTTCGCTGCAAAACCCTCGAGGTCGAGCGTCTCGGAGGGAGTGAACGGCGTGGTGACCGGGCCCAGAACCCCGGCTAGCGAAATGGCAGGCATGAAACGAACGTAGTTGGTAGTTGGTGGTTGGTGGTTGGTGGTTGGTGGTTGGTGGTTGGTGGTTGGTGGTCAGCGGTTGGCGGACGGCGTAAAACGTACAGCGTACAGCTTACGGCTGCCGTAGCAGTTCACCCATTGAGGAAGTCCATCCCCGACCCCGTGCTGAACCGCTCCTCGCCTGCCGGCTCTCCGCCCTTCACATCCTCGGCACGCACCGTCGTCGAGCGGCGCTTGAACGTCTGCATCTTGAGCTGGAAGTCGCTCGGCCGGGTCGCCGCCGCCAGCGCCGCCTCGAACGTCACCTCGCCGCTCTGCACGAGGTCGCCGAGGTGCTGGTCGAAGGTCTGCATGCCGTACTGGTCGCGTCCCTCGGCGATGTAGTCGCGAATCTCGTTGATCTTCTCGCCGTCGAGGATCAGCTCGCGAATCGTCGCCGTCACCACCATCACCTCGGCGGCCACCACGCGGCCATGGCCGTCGGCCCGCGGCAGGAGCCGCTGCGACACCACGGCGTGCAGCGTCTCGGCCAGCCGCACGCGGACCACTTCCTGTTCCTCGGGCGGGAACATCGCCACGATGCGCATGATCGTGCTCTGCGCGTCGGGCGTGTGCAGCGTCGACAGCAGCAGGTGCCCGGTCTCGGCAGCCTTCATGCCCGTGTCCACCGTTTCCGCGTCGCGCATCTCGCCGATGAGGATCACGTCGGGATCCTGCCGCAGCGCGGCGCGCAGCCCCGACCGGAAGCTCTCGGTGTCCACGCCGATCTCGCGCTGCGTGATGCTGCTCTGCAGGTCGCGATGCAGGAACTCGATCGGGTTCTCGAGCGTGACGATGTGCTTGTTCCGCGACGCGTTGATGTGGTTGATCATCGCCGCCATCGTGCTCGACTTGCCCGAGCCCGTGACGCCGGTCACCAGGATCATCCCGCGCTCGGCGTCGGTGATCCGCCGCATCACCTCGGGCAGCTTGAGCTTCTCGAAGCTCGGCACCTCGAACGGGATGACGCGCATGACGATCATGAAGCTCGACCGCTGCCGGAGGATGTTCACGCGGAACCGGCCGATGCCCGGTGCACCCCACGAACAGTCGAAGTCGGTGACCTTGTCGATGCGCGCGCGATCTTCCTCGTTGGGGATCAGCCGCAGCGCGATGGCCTTGGTCTGCTCGGGCGTCAGCGCCTGCTTCGTGAGCGGCACCAGCCGCCCGTCGATACGCGCGCGAAAGACGTCGCCCGCCTTGATGTGCAGGTCCGACGCCCCGCGATCGACTGCCGCCTTGATGATCTTTTCCATCGAGTCTCTTCTATCCGAGCGTGTTATCGACGAAATACCGGAACGGCCGGCTCTCCGCGTACGGGCGCCGGTGCTCCGGAGAGTGTGCCTCCAGCCGGTCCCAGGACCGGCGCGGTGAGACACCGCGGATACACGGCGCCCGCACGACCTGACGAAGTTGCCACAACGCACTCCCGGCGGCCAGTGGTTCGCGCGCAACAGTGGTTCGCGCGCAAGGACGCCGGCCCCGCGCCGCCTAGTGGATCGTGACGTCGAACACGTCGGCGCGTTCGAGCAGCGCGTCGCGCGCCACCTCGAACTGCGTCGCTGGGCCGCGCAGCCGCAGCTCGAACACCCGGTCACGCGGATGGTCGTAGCTCAAGCGCTCGACCACCCTGATCCCCTCGTCGTGCAGCAGCTGCTGGAGGGGAGTGAAGTCCGCGTTCACCGCCGCCCGCACGGTCATGGGAAGCGTGCGGCTCGTGCGCACCAGCTTGTGCTCAAGGTTCCCGATGACCAGGAGCACGATCATCACCATGGCCGCCGCTCCCAGCCCCTCGACGTAGAACCCCGCGCCGATGGACAGTCCGATGGCCGCCACCGCCCAGATGGTCGCCGCCGAAGTGAGTCCGGTGATGGTGCCCTTCGACTGCATGATGGTGCCGGCGCCGAGAAAACCGATGCCGGTGATGACCTGTGCCGCCAGGCGCGCGGGGTCGCCCACCCGCCCGTCGGCCCCGGTGAGGTTGATCGACAGGTCCATCATCAGCGCCGAGCCGAGGCAGATGAGGATGTTCGTGCGAAGTCCGGCCGGCTTGCCGGCGATCTGCCGCTCCAGGCCGATGGCGCCGCCCAGCAGCACGGCGATGAAGAGCTTCAGGGCCAGGTCGAGCCGCAACCCGAGAACGACGTCCTGAATCAACTGTCCCGCGTCCGACGCCACCGTCATCGCGTGTGCTCCTGGGCGGCCACCCACGCCACCCGGTTCAGGCGAGCCCCATCCGGTCCCTCACGTGTTCGATCGTGCGATGCGCCACGGCACGCGCCTTCTCCACGCCAGCGTCGAGCGCCGCATCCACCAGCGACGGTTGCTCGGCCAGCACCTGCGCCCGGGCGCGAACGGGAGCCAGCTCCGCGTTCATGCTCTCGAGCAGCACCTTCTTGCAATCCACGCACCCCCACCCGGCCGAGCGACAATTGGTGTCCACTTCGGTCACGGTGGCGGCCGGAGAGAACGCCTTGTGCAGCCCGAACACCACCGGGCAGTTGTCGGGGTTGCCGGCGTCGGTCTTCCTGACGCGCGCCGGGTCGGTGACCGCCGGGCGCAACTTGGCCCAGATCTCGTCGGACGACTCGAGGAGGCCGATGGTGTTCCCGAGCGACTTCGACATCTTGGCCTGCCCGTCGAGCCCGGCGATGCGTCGCGTCGGCGTCAGCTTGGGATGTGGTTCGGGAAAGTACGGTTCGCCCTCGGGCGCGAACCGCGAGTTCCAGTTGCGCGCGATGACGCGCGACAGCTCGAGATGCTGCACCTGGTCCTCACCCACCGGCACCGAGTCGGCCAGGTACAGCAGGATGTCGGCGGCCTGCAGCACGGGGTAGTTCAGCAGGCCGGCCATCACCTGCGCCTGGCGCGCAGCCTTCTCCTTGAACGCCACCTGGCGCTCGAGCTCGCCCAGCGGCGTGATCGTGTTGAATATCCACGCCAGTTCCGTATGTTCCGGCACGCGCGACTGCACGAAGACGGCGCACTTGGCGGGGTCGAGGCCGGATGCCAGCAGCGACGTCGCCATCTCGCGCGTGCGCCGGCGCAACTCGTCGGGGGCGTACGGCGCCGTGATCGCATGGTAGTCCACGATGCAGAAGAACGATTCGTACTGCTCCTGGAGCGCGACCCAATTCTGGACCGCGCCCAGGTAGTTACCGATGTGCAGTTCACCGGACGGCTGAATGCCGCTGAAGATGCGGGGCATGGAAGTAAGCTAGGATTGCACGCATGACACATCAACCGACTGGCCACGGGCGAATGACCCCCGCACTCCTCCCCGTCCCCACCCCCGCACTCCTTCTCGACGCCCTGCGGGAGGCCGCTGCCGTCGCCGCCGAAGTGATCCGCGACCGCGCACGACGGCGCGAGTCCATCGTCTGGCGCGAGAAGGCGGCCACCGATTTCGTCAGTGAGATCGACACGACGGCCGAGGCGCGCATCCTCGAGGTGCTGCTCGGCCGCGTGCCGGGCGCCGCCATCCTCGCCGAGGAATCGGCGAGCACCCTGGCCGCCGAACGGCGCGCGCGGGGCGTCACCTTCGTCGTCGACCCGCTCGACGGCACCACCAATTTCCTGCACGGCGTGCCCGAGTATGCCGTGTCGATCGCCGCGCTCGTCGACGACGAACTGGTCGCCGGCGTCGTGCTGCAGGTGCCTCGCGACGAGTGGTACACCGCCACGCGAGGCGGCGGGGCGTGGTGCAACGGCCGGCGCCTGCAGGTCAGCACCATTGCCGAACCGGGGCGCGCACTCATCGCCACCGGCTTTCCGTTCATGCACGGCGATGACCTGGAACGCTACATCGGCCAGATGCGCAGGCTCATGACGCACACGGCCGGGTTGCGGCGCCCCGGGTCGGCCTCGCTCGACCTCGCCGGCGTCGCCTGCGGGCAGTTCGACGGCTTCTGGGAGAACCGGCTGGCACCCTGGGACATCGCCGCCGGCATCCTCCTCGTCCGCGAGGCCGGCGGAATCGTGACCGACCTTTCGGGGGCGCCCTGCCTCGTCGCCACGACGAGCCTGTTGGCGGCGAACCCCGCGATGCACCAATGGCTGATCGAGCGGCTGCGATAGAGGCGGTTGGTGGTTGGCGGTACGCTGCCGGCGGACGTCACGTACATTGCGGAGCCCCCTTGAGCGAGGATCCGTATGCACCGACTGTCTCGGCTGCTCGTCTTTGTTGCCGCGTTTGTGCCGCAGGTGGCGCACGCGTGGCAGCCAACGCCCACGGCTTCAACCGCCCGGGTGGGCGAACTGGTTCGTGTTCGCACCTCCGGGCGCACCAGCTTCCGAGGCACCCTGGAACTCGCCAGTCCCGACTTGGTGGTCATCCGGGACGGCGGCGGGGCCCAGCGGACCCTGCGCGCGGACATGGTCCGGGCGATCGACGCGCGGCGCGTGAGGCCGTGGGGACAACGCGCGCGGCGCGGCGCGCTGGTTGGCGCGGCAATCGGGTTCCTCGTCCCGGCCGTGACGTCGCTGGCGAAGGGGAAGCAGGGGTGCGCCCCACCGACCACCTACCAGTACTGCGAGAAGTCGTACGAGAACATTGAGGAGACCGCCGGTCCCCTCATGATCCTCTTCGGCGGCATCGGCCTCGGCGTTGGCGCCGCTGTTCCGTGGAACCACTGGCAGCGCGTGAACATCAACGCCGTCGGCACGCCGCCATAGAGTCGCCGGCGGCGACCACGGGGGCGAACGCCGGGCGACGGAGCTAGATTCCGTTTCGGCGTCCGTCCGATTCGCCGTGGACGCGCCCTCGTCAATCGCAATCCCCGTTCGCGATCCTGAATCGCAAGCCGCGATCCCGATCACCAATCTCAGCAACAATGAAGCTCATCGAGTGCGTCCCCAACTTCAGCGAAGGCCGTCGCCCCGAGGTCATCAGCGCCATCCGTGACGCCATCGCGTCCGTCGACGGCGCTACGATCCTGGACGTCTCCAGCGACCCGTCGCACAACCGCACCGTGATGACCTTCGTCGCCACGACCGACGGGGCGGTCGAGGCCGCCTTTCGCGGCATCGCCAGGGCTGCCGAGTTGATCGACCTCAACCAGCACACCGGTGAGCACCCGCGCATCGGCGCCACCGACGTCTGCCCCTTCATTCCGCTCGAAGGCGCCACGATGGACGATTGCATCGCGCTCGCCCGTACGCTCGGCCAGCGCGTCGGCACCGAGCTGGGCATCCCGGTCTTCCTCTACGAGCGCGCCGCCACCCGGGCCGACCGCGAGAATCTCGCCGACGTCCGGCGCGGGGAATTCGAGCTGGCCAGGACCGACATCGGCATCAACCCGAATCGCGTCCCGGATTTCGGGCCCAACCACGTCCACGCCACCGCCGGTGCCACCGTCATCGGCGCGCGCCCGTTCCTTGTGGCTTACAACGTCTATCTGGGCGGCGCGGAAAACGTCGCGGTCGCCAAGGAAGTCGCCAAGTCGGTGCGTGGCTCCAGCGGCGGCCTGCGCTACGTGAAGGGGCTCGGCCTAGAGGTCGATGGCCAGGCGCAGGTCTCCATGAACCTGGTCGACACCGAAAGGACGCCGGTCCATCGCGCCTTCGAACTGGTGAAACGCGAAGCCGAGGCTCACGGCGTGTCGCCCACGTGGAGCGAGATCGTCGGCCTCGTGCCGGAGCAGGCGCTCTTCGACACGGCGGCGCGTCACCTGCAGCTCCGCGGGTTCTCCAGGGAAACGGTGCTCGAGCACAAGGTGCGGCGTGCCGTCAGCGGCGGTGAGTCGCTGAGCGGTTTCGTGGCCTCGGTGGCATCGAATGCGCCGGTGCCGGGCGGCGGATCGGTGTCGGCGCATGTCGGTGCGCTGGGCGCGGCGCTCGCCCAGATGGTCAGCGGGCTCACCGTCGGCCGCAAGAAATACGCGGCCGTCGAGACTGAAATGAAGGAACTGGCGCTTGAGGCGGTTGCGCTGGGCAACGAGCTTACCCGGCTCGTCGCCGACGATGCCGCCGCCTACTCGCTGGTCAGCAATGCGTACAAGCTGCCCAAGGAGACGCCCGGGCAGCAGGTGACGCGCGACGCCGCCATCCAGGCCGCACTGGTTCGCGCCTCCGAAGTGCCGTTGCTGACGGCGGAAGCCTGCGCGCGCGTCGCCGAGCTGGCGGCCACCTGCGCCGACAAGGGCAACACCAATGCGGCCAGCGATGCCGGCGTTTCGGCGCTGCTCGCCGAGGCGGCCTGCCGCGGCGCCGTGTACAACGTGCGCATCAACGTCTCGTCCATGAGCGACAAGGGCGCGGGCAAGCCGCTGGCCGGCAAGGCCGCCGCGGCGCTGCAACGCGCCCACGCCGCCGCCGCGCGCGCCACCGCCGCGGTGGAGCGCAACATCGGCGCGTAGCGCATGACCTGGCGCGACTATTTCGCCCGCGACTACCCGGGCGCGCCATTCGTGCTGTACGGCTCCCGGCACCTCACGGTGCTCGCGGTGCTGTTCGTCTTCGGCATCTTCATGCTGAGCTTCCGCGGCGCGAGCGAGGCCAGTCGGCGGCGCGCGCGCCTCTCCCTCGCGCTGCTGATGGCCGCCACGGAAGCGTCGTATCACCTCTGGATGTTCGTCATCGGCCGGTGGACCGTGCAGGCAATGCTGCCGCTGCACCTCTGCTCGGCGCTCATCTGGACGGCGGCGTACACGCTGGTCACGGGCAATGAGCGCGCGTACGAGTTCGTGTATCTCCTGGGGATCGGCGCGGCGCTCCAGGCGCTGCTCACACCCGAGGCTGCCGGATACGGCATCCCACACTATCGCGCGCTCGAGACGCTCACCGCGCACGGCCTCCTGATCATCGCTGCCCTCTTCCTCACCGTGGTCGAGGGGCTTCGCCCCACACCGCGCTCCATGCGCCGGGTCGTCCTTGGCACCCTGGCCTACATGGTAGCGGTGACCGGCGTGAACCTCGCCGTTGGCGGCAACTACGTGTACACCTTGCGCAAGCCGGCGACGGCCAGCCTGCTCGACGCCTTCGGCCCGTGGCCCTGGTACCTCGCGCCGATGATTGCCGCGGGCATTCTCAGCTGCGTGCTGCTGTACAGCCCGTTCTGGTGGATCGACCGCCGGCGCGCCGCCGCCGGTGTAACCGCCGGGGCCGAGACACCGTAGGTTTCGGCATGGTCACGCCTCCCGCTCCGCAGACGCCCGCCCCCGCCCCGGCACCCCCCGCGCTGACCGGCGGCGCCGGCAACCTCACGCTCCCAACGAATGTCGGGCGGGCGATGACGCGCGAGGACGTGCAGTTGCTGCAGAACCGGCGCAGCGAATTGTCGCGCCAGCTGAACTCGGCGACGGGACGCCGCAGCGACGTCGTGCGAGAGATCGGGCGCTCGCCCAACGGACGTGAGGGACTGGAGGCGCGTCTCAAGGTCCTCGACGAACGAATCGTCCAGCTCGAGAAGGACATCTCGCAGAACGGGCAGCTCCTCGCCCAGGCGCCGCCAAACCTCGTTGAAGAGACGTCGCCGCCGATGAACTTCCCGTCGCCCATTCGCAACGTGAACGTCACCGGCATCTCGATCGTCTTCATTCTCGCCGTGCTCCTGCCGATCTCGCTTGCGTGGGCACGCCGGATCTTCCGCCGCACCCAGGCTTCGGCGCCCGCGTTTCCCTCCGAGACGGCCGACCGGATCGCCCGCATCGAGAACGCCGTCGAGAGCATCGCCGTCGAGGTGGAGCGCATCTCCGAGGGCCAGCGCTTCGTCACCAACATCATGAGCGAGTCACGACAGCTCGGCGCCGGCGCGGCCGAGCCCATCGTGCTGCGCCAGCAGGTCGCGGAAGGCATCGAACCTCGCTAGCACCTGGCACCTAGCGCCTAGCTCCTAGCGCCTATTGCCTGACGAATCGCAGCGCTATCACGTCGTCCCCGGCGTGCCGCTCCTCCACCACGCGCAGTCCCGCCGCCTCGGCCGCCTCCACCAGCGGCCGCAGTTCGTTGTCGGGGGTGCCCGCGAAGAAGTGACTCGCCACCAGCCACACCTCGGGCTGGGCGGCCGCGAACAGCCGCCGCGCTTCTTCCTCGGCCCATCCCGGCGATGGCGCCGCCCGGGACGACGGCCCGGAAATGTGGTACTGCACGCCGGGGGCGAGCCCCACCAGCTCGGTGCGCGTCCCCGAGACGATCACCAGGGAATCTCCCTCGCCGGCGACCACGGCGCGCGCGCGTGACGCATTCTCGAATCCTGGTGCGCCCGTGCGCCCGGCCAGCGCCGTCCAGCGCTCCAGCCTGGCATTCCCGCGCCACGCGCCGTCGTGGGTCGCCAGCAGCCACGCCGGCACCGCGCGCGCAAATACGTAGATGGGCGCCGTCGCCGCGTCATCGTCGACCTTCGAGAACAGGGCGCGCGTCGGCTCGAGCGTGCCCGGGTCGCGCAGGAAGCGGCT
>JBBTJT010000107.1:0-8052 GCA_038059315.1 Gemmatimonadota bacterium | reverse complement strand
ACTGCAAGCTGCACGAGGGCCAGCGCGGCATGTGCTTCGTGCGCAAGATGGAGGGCGGCACGATGGTGCTCACCACCTACGGCCGGTCATCCGGTTTCTGCGTCGATCCCATCGAGAAGAAGCCGCTGCATCACTTCTATCCGGGGTCGTCGGTGTTTTCTTTTGGCACCGCCGGCTGCAACCTGGCCTGCAAGTTCTGCCAGAACTGGGACATCTCCAAGTCGCGCGAGACCGACACGCTCGTCGACCAGGCCCTGCCCGACGAAATCGCCGCCGCCGCGAGGAAGAGCGGCTGTGCAAGCGTGGCCTTCACCTACAACGATCCGGTGATCTTCGCTGAATACGCCATGGATGTGGCGGACGCCTGCCATGCCGTCGGCATCAAGACCGTGGCGGTGACCGCCGGCTACATGCACGCCGAGCCGCGCGGCGTGTTCTACGCCAAGATGGATGCGGCGAATGTCGACCTGAAGGCCTTCACCGAGGAGTTCTATTTCAGGCTAACCGGCGGTCACCTGCAGCCGGTGCTCGACACGCTGGTCTACCTGAAGCGCGAGACCGGCGTCTGGTTCGAGATCACGACGCTGCTGATACCGGGCCGCAATGATTCCGACGCCGAGGTCGAGGCGATGAGCCGGTGGATCGTGCGCGAGCTTGGCCCCGACGTGCCGCTGCATTTCTCCGCCTTCCACCCCGACTGGAAGATGATGGACCTGCCGAGTACGCCCGCGTCCACGCTGACGCGCGCGCGGCAGATCGCGCTGAACGCCGGACTGCATCACGTCTACACCGGCAACGTGCACGATACCGCGGGCGGCACGACGTCGTGCCCGGGCTGCCAGGGATCGCTGATCGTGCGCGACTGGTATCGCATCGACGAGTACACGCTGACGCCCGATGGACATTGCCCGCAGTGTGGCACGGCCATCGCCGGCCGTTTCGGGGAGTTCCGCCGCCCCTTCGGCAACCGCCGCATCCCGATCGCCATGCACCGGGAGAACCGGGCTTGAGCACGTCGGTGGCCGGAGCTTCTGTCGCGCACGACACGGCGGCACGCGCGCGCGCTTGCTCATCACTTCGGCCGGTCGTAAACTGAATTTGCGGACCTTCACGGTGAGCCACCCGTGTTTCTCGCTTCACATCCTTCCAACATCACCGCAGGACACGCACGAACAGCCCGCGCGAGGTGCGCGTCTGCTGCGGGCCGTTCCGTGTCCCGGTGAAAGGACGAGTCGAATGCCATCGAACAAAGTGGCAGACCTTGCCGGACCAGGCATCAGCACGTATCCGGAAGTTGAAAAGATCCTCCCGACCGATTACCAGGCGCTGCTGGGCCCCAAGGAAACGCAGCACGCCGTCACGGCCGTCAAGCGCTTCATTGAAGACGGCCTCTGCCGCGAACTGAACCTGTTCCGGGTCGAGGTGCCGCTCATCGTCTCGGCGGAGAGCGGCGTCAACGACTACCTCGACCGCGACGGTTCCCGCACGCCCATCGAGTTTCCGTGCGGGCTTGGCCTCGACAAGCGCATCACCGCGCAGGTCGTCCAGGCGGCGACCAAGTGGAAGCGGATGGCGCTCCGGGAATTCGAGTGCGACGTCGGCGAGGGCATCGTCACCGACATGCGCGCCGTGCGCAAGGACTACTTCCTCGACCACGATCACTCGGCCTACATGGACCAGTGGGACTGGGAGAAGCGCATCACCGCCGACATGCGCAACCTTGACTTCCTGAAGCAGACGGTCCGCGGCATCTGGAAGGTGATCAAGGGGGCCGAGCAGTTCATCCAGGGCGAGTTCCCGAAGCTCAGGACGGCGCGGTACCCCGATCTTCCCGACGAGCTCACGTTCCTGCACGCCGAGGAGATCCTCGACATGTATCCGGACCTGCCGCGCAAGCAGCGCGAGACGGCGGTGCTGCAGCGGTATCCGGCGCTCTTCATCATCGGCATCGGCTGGGTGCTCGAGGACGGGTATCCGCACGAGATGCGCGCCGCCGACTACGACGACTGGGCCACCGAGACGCGCGGCAGGGACGGCAAGGTGAGGCACGGCCTGAACGGCGACATCCTCGTCTGGAACGCCGTGACCAAGCGCCGGCATGAACTGAGTTCCATGGGTATCCGCGTGACGAAGGAGACGCTGCGGCAGCAGCTGGAGATCTCGGGACAGCTCGACTTCCTCAAGCTGCCGTATCACAAGGCCATCCTCGCCGACCAAATCCCGTTGAGCGTCGGCGGCGGCATCGGGCAGTCGCGGACGGTGATGCACCTGCTCAAGAAGGCGCATCTTGGCGAGGTGAGCGTGACCGTCTGGCCGAAGGAGCTCAACGCGGTCTGCGAGAAGAAGAACATCCACGTGCTCGAGTAGGACGCGGCAACTCAGCAACGGGGCGGCTCGCGTGCCTGCACGGGGGCCGTCCCGTCGTTGCGAGCGGCTGTCGCCGCATCGGCGGCTGGAGAGGTTAGATTCTGCCCATGACCAACGACTCGCAGCCCCAGCGCCCCCCGCTGACGGTGCTCACCGACGACGAGATCGCCTTTCGCGACGCCGTCGCCGATTTCACGAACGGCGAGGTGCGCCCGCGTGTGCAGGAGATGGAGCGCGCCGCGAAGCTCGACCCGACGCTCATCCCGAAGTACTTCGAGATGGGGCTCATGGGGATCCAGGTCCCCGAGGAGTACGGGGGAGCGGGTGGTTCATTGATGATGGTGACCATCGCCGTGGAGGAGATCAGCAAGGCCGACGCGGCGGCGGCGATCATGGTGGACGTGCAGAACACGCTCGTCCTCTACCCGATCCTCACCTACGGCAACGAGGAGCAGAAGCGGCGCTACGTGCCGAGGCTGTGCAGCAGCATGGTGGGCGCCTACGCGCTCTCCGAGGCATCCTCGGGCAGCGACGCCTTTGCCATGCAGACGCGCGCCGAGCAGAAGCCGGATGGCTCGTGGGTACTGAACGGCCGCAAGATGTGGATCACCAACGGCGCCGAAGCCGAGCTGTTCATCGTCTTCGCCACCGTCGATCCGTCCAAGGGGTACAAGGGAGTCACCGCGTTCCTGGTGGAGCGCGGCTTCAGCGGCTTCGCCACGGGCAAGAAGGAAGACAAGCTCGGCATCCGCGCCTCGAGCACCACCGAGCTGATCTTCGACAACGTCGAGGTGCCGGCGGCGAACGTGCTGGGCCCGGTGGGCCAGGGGTACAAGATCGCCATCGAGACGCTGAACGAGGGGCGCATCGGCATTGGCGCGCAGATGATCGGCAACGCGCAGGGGGCGCTCGACGCCGCAGTGGCCTACCTCAAGGAGCGCAAGCAGTTCGGCAAGACGCTCAGCGAGTTCCAGGGGATCCAGTTCCAGGTGGCGCAGGCGGCCACCGACCTCGAGGCCGCCCGACTGCTGGTGTACAACGCCACCCGGCTCAAGGACGCCGGGCACGACATCGCGCGCGAAGGGGCGATGGCCAAGCTGTTTTCGTCGCAGGTCTGCGGCCGGGTGACGTCTCTCGCCGTCGAGCTCCTCGGCGGCTACGGCTACACCAAGGACTATCCCGTTGAGAAGTTCTACCGGGACGCCAAGATCGGGGCGATCTACGAGGGGACCTCCAACATGCAGCTGCAGACGATTGCGAAAGCGATACTGAGGTAGCTGACGGCGGACGGCGTTGAGCTTGCGGCGTACAGCAGCCGTAAGCGCTACGCTCTACGCTCTACGCTCTACGCTTTACGTTCTACGCCGTCCGCGGGGACGGGGCGAGTTCCCCACTGGCGCGCGGGACCTTCCACGTCAGCTCCCACTCGCAGAACGCATCACCCTCGAGCGCGCAGCGCACGTGGCGCACCCCGGGTTCGTCGCCGCCGGCAATGGCCAGCGCAGCCGTGAGGCCTCCGGTCTGGCGGCGGCAGAACAGTGGCGTCGCGGCGTCAAAGCCGTCGAGCCGCAGCACCGCCCGCCCCACGCCTTCGTCCACCACCTGCATGTCGCCGGGGTGATAGAAGAGCTGGAACAGCGAGACGCTCTGCGTCAGGAACTCGTGCGGGTTGTTCTTGCGCAATATCCCGCCGTACATCTGGGCGCCGCGCGCCGTGATGGAAAAGCCGCCGGCCTCCTCCATCCACGCTGGCGCGGTCGCTCGCAACTCCGCATCGGCCGCGTTCCACAGCGAGACGAGGAGTCCGTAGGGTACCTCGTCGGTCGGAGCCACACTCTGCACCTGGGAGCGCTCACCGTCCTCGAGCGCGGCCAGCACGCGCGCGCGCATGCCATCCCCGCGTGAGTCGAGGTATTCGAGCGTCGCGTGCAGTGCCGCTCCCTTGGCCATCGGTGCGCTCATCGTCGTGCCGCCTGCGCTTGGAGGAGCCCGCGGTCGACCTTGCCCGAGGCAAGGCGCGGCGGGTCGGTAAGTACGGTCACGTGCTTGGGCACCTTGTACGCAGCCAGCCGGGTGCGCAGCTCGGCGATCACCGCGGAGCCGTCGAGGGCGGTGCCCGCGCGCGGAAAGAGGAACGCGTGCCCCACCTCACCCCACTTGTCGTCAGCAACGCCGATCACCACCGCCTCGCCGACACCGGAGCACTCAGTGAGCGCGGCCTCAACTTCACCAGGGAAAACGTTTTCGCCGCCGGAAATGAACATATGTTTGCACCGTCCACGTATGGCAAACGCACCGTCGGCATCACGCATTGCCAGATCGCCTGATCGATACCAGCCATCTGGACTCATCACGGCGGCGGTGCTCTCGGCGTCGAACAGGTACCCGCTGAACAACTGCGGCCCACGCAGCAATATCTCGCCGACGGTGCCGTCGCTAACGTCGTGCTGCTGCTCATCCACGAGCCGCATTTCCACAAATGGGCACGGCCATCCCACGCTCCCCGGTTTGACAATGGCCGCCTCACCGCTGATTGAAAAGCAGTTCGGGCCAAACTCCGTCATCCCGAATCCCTGGCGGATGGCGTAGCCGGCCGCGCGCACGCGCTCCGCCAGCGATTCCGGCAATGCCGCCCCGCCAGACATGAAATTCCGGAGATGCGGCAATGCGCGCCCAAAGCCCGGTGTCTCGCACAACATCACGAACTGCGTCGGTACGGCGAACGCGATCGTGCACCGTTCCTCCTCGAGCGCGTCCAGGAAACGCGCCGAGTCGAAGGTGTCAAACATCACAATTGTGCCACCGACTGTCCACAATGGAATGGCGATGACATTCCATCCACCTGTGTGGAAAAACGGCGTTGACACCGGGCCGATGTCGTGCGCGCCAAGCTGCCACCCCATCGTAGTCGCCAGTGCGTTGAACAGCAGCTGCCGGTTGGAGAGGATGGCGCCCTTGGGCTTGCCGGTGCTCCCCGACGTGTACAGGATGAGCGCGGCCGACTCAGCGTCGATCTCCTCGGTACCCGACTTGATGCGCGGTGCGGGGCTCGTATCGGCAAGCACCGTCGCGGCCAGGTCAAGGTCGAGCCACGGTGATTTGGCCACCGCATGACCGACGGCCGAAAACCGCGCCTCGCCGACGAGCAGTGCCGCACGAGCGTCCGACACCACCCGCACGAGTTCCGGCTCGGCAAGTCGCCAGTTGAGCGGCACGAGCGCGGCTCCGAGACGCACACATCCATAGAACAGACCAACGACTTCGATGCGATTCATCGAGAGCAGCGCCACGCGATCGCCCCGCTGCACGCCGCGCCCGGCCAGCAGCGTCATCCAGCGCTGTGCCGCTTCGTCGATGTCGCGATACCTCGCGCGCGTGCCACGCACGCGGTCAACGATCGCCACCTTGTCCGGGGTGAGCCGACCCCACCACCGAAACGGATCGACGAGCGCCCCAAGCGGAGGTGCGCCCATCGTCACCGGCCACCGGGCAGCCCGAGGCTGCGGAAGAAGTCGAGCACCATCTGCGTGGCGCTCGGTGTCGATGGATTGGTAAAGGTCCCGTCGGCGCTGCCACCCGACCAGGCGTGCCCCAGCCCGTCGATGAGGCGCGTCTCCACGCGCGCACCCTCGCCGATCAGCGCATGCCAGCCGCGCCACTGCGCGGCCAGCGCGTCGAGATTCCTTGGCGAGACTACGGCGTCGGCGGCGCCGTGAATGGCCAGCAGCGGGATGGCCCGCGCGATCGCCCCCATGGCGTCGCGTGCGCGGCGGGCCAGCGTCTCGGTGTCTTCCGCGGGTCCGTTCTTCATTACCGCGAGCGCGGTGGCCACGTCGCCGGCCACGAGTGCGCCGGGCGCGGAGTGCACGGCGACGGCGTGCGCGTGTTCCGGATGCGCCACGGCGTAGTTCACCGCCATCGCACCGCCGGCCGAGACGCCGACGAGATACACCCTGACCGGGTCGATTTCCTCCGCCCCGATGGTGCGCGCGATGAGCGTGTGCAGCCTCGACACTTCGCCCGCACCGCGCCGTGAGTGACCGGACGCATACCAGTTCCAGCACTTCTGCGGGTGGTTGGCCGCGCGCTGCTGCGGCCAGAGCACCACGAAGCCGTCGCGGGCCGCGGCGGCGTTCATGCGGGTGCCGCGCGCAAAGTCATCGGCGTCCTGCGTGCAGCCGTGGAGCATGACGACCAGCGCGCGTTCCCCCGGTGGGGGGAGCGCGGCCGGCACGTACAGTTTGTAGTCCAGTTCACCCGCGTCGGTGACGATGCTGCCGGCGCGGAACGCACCGTCCACCGCCGCCGGAGCGGCAGTGGATGGGGCGCCCGGCACCTGGCCGTTCGCTGCATTCACGTCAATGGTCATGGCGACGGCCAGGC
The DNA here is from genome assembly GCA_038059315.1 of Gemmatimonadota bacterium. Classification (GTDB taxonomy): domain Bacteria; phylum Gemmatimonadota; class Gemmatimonadetes; order Gemmatimonadales; family Gemmatimonadaceae; genus PNKL01. Next base: position 1,302 of record JBBTJT010000107.1, on the reverse strand, counting down.
ACAGGGTCAGCGTCCTCAAGTCAGCGTCCGTACCGCACACCGGCAAACACCATGGGGCCGATGAGCGGCATGTTGAGCATTTCCTGGTGCTCCCGGCCGAAGCCACACTTGCGTTCGTTCTTGAAAGTGGCCGTGTTGGCGCCCGCAATGCCGAGCGCCGGCGGCGTCGTGGTGCCGGTCGTGCAGGTGAAGATGTTCTGCATGCGGATCATGAACCTGGTGTTCTCCCAGGGGAGATCATAGCCGAAGTTGATGTCTACCGTGTTGAACCCGGGCAGGCGGCCGACGTTGACGCCCGAGCGGAAGAAGTACTCGTTGACGTAACGCAGCATGATGCCGCCGCTGAGGGTACCGAAGATCCTGGCCTGGTCGAGGCCGACCGTCCACTTGGTGGTCGGGCTGTTGAACGCCGTCGCCTCAGTGCCCGCCCTGGCCAGCGCTCCGGCCGGCTTCTCGATGGTGTCGAGCTTCATCACGCTGAACGTGGCACTCATCGTCAGCGTCGGCGTCAAAAGGTACCTGACACCGGCGTCGACTCCCGAGATCTTCGCCTTGCCGACGTTGATGTAGGTGAGGGCGATCTGCGGACCGGCGTTGACCTCGGAACCGGCCGCCTTGCCGGTGCCCGTGTTGTACGCCGTGGTGGCCGCCGCGCCGGCCAGCGGATTGGCGATGACAATCAGCGGGCTGAGAAAGTGGTCGTACGTCGACTTGTAGCCGGTGACGTCGAGGTACAGGCGGTCCTTGATGACGCCCTTGTAACCCAGCTCGTACGTGGTGTTGATCTCCGGCTGGATGGGGGCGTACGTCGTGACGACGGTGCCGGCGACGTTCTTGATCGTCCAGCCTTCCTTGTTGCCGAAGACGCCGACGAACGGCGAGAAGTTCGGGAAGTAGAAGTTGGTCTGCAGCAGCGTCGGCGACTTGAAAGCGCGGTTGTACGTGACGCGGAGCGTCTGGTCCTCCACCGGTGTCCAGAGGAGCGCGGCCTTGGGGCTGAACTGCGCGTCGTAGTTGTCGTGCTTGTCGTAGCGGCCCGCGCCAACCAGGCGCAGCGACAGCGGAAGCTGGGTCTCGAACTGGAAGTACCCACCCAGCTGTGCCGCCGTGATGTTCTGGCCCGTCAGCCGGTCGCTCAACCACTGGCGCTTGGACGTCACGTCGTCGTTGCGGTACTGCACGCCCCAGATGAAGTGCGTGTTGTCGAGCGCGGTGATTCCCGTCTTGGTCAGCATGCCAACCGAGAAGTTGTTCTGCACTTCGGCGGCCGTCATGTTGCCCTCGGCCGGGAAGTCCGACAGG
>JBBTJT010000106.1:6680-22389 GCA_038059315.1 Gemmatimonadota bacterium | reverse complement strand
GGATGCACGAAGGGCCACGAAGAGGAACCCGGGGGGAACGACGTTCGCCGTTGCTGCCCAGATCGTTTTCGTGGCCCTTCGTGCATCCTTCGCGCCTTCGTGGTGCGCAGTGAATGAATCGCTTGCGTCAGCACGGAAACGATGACACACCGGGCGGTCCGCGCACCCAAGCTGGCTCATGCCCACCCCCGCCGAACGCCAGGCGCTCGTCTTCTTTGCCGCGGTCGCGGCACTGGGTATCGGCGTCAACGCGTGGCGTGCGGCGCGCGGCGGTGACGTGGTCATCGCCGGTTCGCCTGGCGAACTCGCCGCCCAGATTGCGCGGGTCGACTCGGCGGTAGCCAGCTCGCCCAGTCGCGAACTCAGGCGGAAGAAGAAAGGCGGGAACGCAGGCACGCGAACGTCGCAGACCCATGCGACCACACTCACCCCCGCACCGTCTACCGTCTACCGTCCACCGTCTACCGTCGGCCCGCTCGATCTCGATCTCGCGACCGTCGCGGCGATCGAGTCGCTTCCTCGCATCGGGCCGGCGCTGGCCCGGCGGATCGTCGCCAACCGGGACTCGTTCGGGGCGTTCGGATCCATCGAGGGGCTGCAGCGCGTCCGGGGGATCGGCCCGGCGATGGCCAAGGCCTTGCGCGAAGTCGTGGTTTTCTCGGGGGTTGCGCGCGCGGATGCCCCGTCCGCTGCGTCGAAGAGGAAACGGCGCCGCTCCGTGCCTTGACACCCTACTTCCCGGGGACGACTTTCACTCATTAGAGGCGGCATCCCCTGCGGGGCGGTGCCGTCCTCCATCGTCTGTCGCCCATCGTCCATCGACTTTCGCCAGAATGGCCAATCCTGCTGCTGTCGGCGCCGAGCGTCTTGGTGACCTCCTCGTAAAAGAGGGGCTGATCACCAAGGAACAGCTGGAAAAGGCGCTCGCCGAACAGAAGACGAGCGGCACGCGCGTCGGCTACAACCTCGTCAAGCTCGGCTTCATCCCCGAACTCGAGCTGACCAAGGTGCTGGCCCGGCAGTACAAGATGCCGGCCGTCGACCTCTCGAAGTTCGAGGTTGACCCGCGCATCGTGAAGCTGGTGCCGGCCGACCTGGCGGTGAAGCACCTGGTGCTCCCGCTGAAGCGGGACGGGCGCACGCTGACCGTGGCGATGGCTGATCCCACCAACCTGGGCGTGATGGAGGACCTCAAGTTCATCACCCGGTACGACATCTTCCCGGTCGTCGCCGGCGAGTTCACCCTCAAGAACGCCATCGAGAAGCACTACGAGTCGAACGACGTGGCGATGGGCGCCCTGCTCGACGAGATCGAAGGGCTCGATGCCGAGACCGACGTCGAGGTCGTGGAAGAGAAGGACGACGATGCCGCCGCCGTCAGCCAGGCGCAGCTGGTGGACGACGCGCCGGTGGTGAAGCTGCTCAACGCCATCCTCACCGACGCGGTCAAGCGCGGGGCGTCGGACATCCATTTCGAGTGCTTCGAGTTCGAGCTGCGCGTGCGCTATCGCATCGATGGCGCGCTGCAGGAAATCATGAAGCCGCCCAAGAAGATGCAGGCGGCCCTGATCTCGCGCTTCAAGATCATGGCGTCGCTCAACATCGCCGAGCGCCGCGTGCCCCAGGACGGGCGCATCAAGCTGAAGATGGGCAAGAAGGTCATCGACTACCGCGTGTCGGTGCTCCCCACGCTCTTCGGCGAGAAGGTGGTGCTGCGAATCCTCGACAAGGGCAACCTGACGCTCGACCTCGAGAAGTTCGGCATCGAGCCGCGCGCCGAGCGCGAGTTGATGGAGGCGGTCAGCAACCCGTACGGCATGGTGCTGGTCACCGGCCCCACGGGGTCGGGCAAGACGACCACGCTGTACTCGGCGCTGTCGAAGGTGAACAGCATCGACACGAACATCATGACGGCCGAAGATCCGGTGGAGTACAACATCTTCGGCATCAACCAGGTGCTGGTGCGCAACGAGATCGGGATGACCTTCGCCGCGGCGCTCAAGGCGTTCCTGCGGCAGGACCCGAACATCATCATGGTCGGCGAGATCCGCGACCTCGAGACCGGCGGCATCGCCATCAAGGCCGCGCTCACCGGCCACCTCGTGCTGTCGACACTGCACACCAACTCGGCGCCGGAGACGGTGACCCGCCTGCTCGACATGGGCCTCGAGCCGTTCAACGTGAGCTCGGCCCTCAACCTCGTGCTCGCCCAGCGCCTCGTGCGCCGCATCTGCCCCCAGTGCAAGGAGCGGTACATGCCCGACGACGTCGAGCTGGGCACCGCCAAGGTCACGCGCACGACCACCTTCCGGGACCTCCGCTTTACGGAGGAGGCGCTGCGCGATGCGGTGGCCAAGGCCAGCAAGGAAGCGGCGCCGTACCTCACGAAGCTGAACCTCGACACGACGTTCGGCGAGGTGTCGCTGTTCCGCGGCAAGGGGTGTGACGCCTGTTCCGGGTCGGGGCTGAAGGGACGGCAGGGGCTGTACGAGGTGATGTTCATGACGCCCAAGCTGCGCCGGCTGATCCTGATGAATGTCGGCGCCGCGGAAATCAAGGACGGCGCCATCGAGGACGGCATGCTCACGCTCCGCATGGACGGGTGGCTGAAGGTGCTGAAGGGCGTGGTGACGCTGGACCAGGTAATTCGCGAATCGAGCGCCTGACGCTTGTCGCGCACACAAGACCCCCAAACGAACCGGATCTGTCCATGAGCAGTGGTGCACCTCCCACCGCGCCCGGCGCGGCGCCGCAGCAGCAGGGCGTCAACCTGCGCGTCCTGCTCGAGGAAGTGATCGAGCGCGGCGCGTCCGACCTCCACATCACGGCGGGCGAGCGCGCCAAGATGCGCATCGACGGCGAGATCACGAACTCGCGCGTCGAGTACGTGCTCAACCCCAAGGACACGCTGCAGCTGGCCTACTCGGTGCTCACCGAGAACCAGAAGAAGCGCTTCGAGCAGGAGGACGAGCTCGACTTCTCCTTCGGCATCCAGAACCTGGCGCGCTTCCGCGGCAACGTCTTCAAGCAGCGGGGCTGCGTGTCCATCGTGATGCGGCAGATCCCGTTCTCCATCAAGACGTTCGACGACCTCCACCTGCCGCCGGTCATCGCCCGCATGGCCGAGAAGCCGCGCGGCCTGGTGCTCGTCACCGGCCCCACCGGCTCGGGCAAGTCCACCACGCTGGCGGCGATGATCGACAAGATCAACCGCGAGCGGCACGGCCACATCATCACGGTGGAAGACCCCATCGAGTTCATCCACCGGCACCAGGGATGCATCGTCAACCAGCGCGAGGTGGGCACCGACACCAAGTCGTTCCAGAGCGCGCTGAAGTACGCCCTGCGGCAGGACCCCGACGTCATCCTCGTCGGCGAAATGCGCGACCTCGAGACGATCCACGCCGCCCTGACGATCGCCGAGACGGGGCACCTGGCCTTTGCCACGCTGCACACCAACTCGGCGGCCGAAGCCATCAACCGCATCATCGACGTCTTCCCCGCCCACCAGCAGTCGCAGGTGCGCGCCCAGCTCTCGTTCGTGCTCGAGGGGATCATCACCCAGGTGCTGCTCCCCAAGAAGAGCGGCAAGGGGCGGGCGATGGCCGCCGAGGTGCTGGTGGTGACCGGGGCCATTCGCGCGCTCATCCGCGACGACAAGATCCACCAGATCTACTCGTCGATGCAGTCGGGCAAGAAGTTCGGCATGCAGACGATGAACGACGCGCTGTACCAGCTGTACATGTCGCGCGAGGTGGCGGAGGAGGACTGCCTGCGCGTGTCGAGCGACCCGGTGGAGTTCCTGCGGCTCATCGGCAAGAGCCCCAACGAGGGCGACACGGCACCCAAGGACGCCCCGGGTGGGCGGCCGGGACCGGGCGGCGCGGCCGGCGGGTTGCGCCGCTAGCCGCTCGACCGTCCTACAGTATGGCCTGTTCACGCCCCACCAGCTAACGAGATCCGATGCCGTCCTACCAGTACACCGCACGCGATGCCAAGGGTGACCTGAAGACCGGGTCGCTGGAGGCCGCCAACCGCGACGACGTGATGACGCAGCTGCGTCAGAAGCGGATGAACGTCGTCAAGGTCGTGGAGCAGGCGAAGGCCAAGCAGAAGACCGGTGGGGCGATCACGATGCGCGACATCGTGATCTTCACCCGGCAGTTCTCCACGATGATCAACTCGGGTCTGCCGCTCGTCCAGGCCCTCGACATCCTCAGCAAGCAGAGCGAGAGCCCGGCCCTGTCCGCCGTGACGCGGCAGGTGGTGTTCGACGTCGAGTCGGGCCACACCGTGGCCGACGCGCTGGCCAAGCACCCCAAGGCGTTCAGCGACCTGTACGTGAACATGGTGGCGGCCGGCGAGGCCGGAGGCATTCTCGACACCATCCTCATGCGCCTGGCGACGTTCATGGAAAAGAACGACGCCCTGGTGCGCAAGGTGAAGGGCGCGATGATCTACCCTGGCGTCATCATGTCGGTCGCCGGCGGCGCCATCCTCATCCTGCTGCTCTTCGTCATCCCGGTGTTCCAGTCGATGTTCGAGAGCGTCGGCCTCACGCTGCCGCTCCCCACGCGCATCGTCGTCGGGATGTCGAAGTTCCTCACCGGGTACTGGTACATGGTGGGCGGCGCCATTGCCGGCTTGTTCTACGGCATCAAGACCTGGTACAAGACGCCCGACGGCAAGCTGCGCCTCGACCGCCTCATGCTGCAAATGCCGATTCTCGGCGACGTGCTGCGCAAGTCGGCCGTGTCGCGGTTCACGCGCACGCTCGGCACGCTCATCAGTTCGGGCGTGTCGATCCTCGACGGCCTCGAGATCACCGCCAAGACGGCGGGCAATCGCGTGATTTCGGACGCCATCATGGCGTCGCGCACATCAATCGCCGGCGGCGACACCATCTCGGCGCCGCTCGCCCGGTCGAACGTCTTTCCGCCGATGGTCATCTCGATGATCGCCGTTGGCGAGCAGACCGGCGGCCTGGATGAAATGCTCAGCAAGATCGCCGACTTCTACGATGAGGAAGTGGACACCGCCGTGAGCAACCTGCTGTCACTGCTCGAGCCGGTGATGATCGTGTTCCTCGGCGTGGTCGTCGGCGGCATGGTGGTCGCCATGTACCTGCCGATCTTCGACATGATCAATACGGTGCAGTAGCAGAGACGATAGTCAAGAGTCGATAGTTGATAGAGGGGCGGCGCCATTCGGTGTCGCCCTTCTTTATTCCATCGGCCCTCGAGACGAAGCGCTGCGCCGCGAGCAGGCGCGGGCGAAGCTCGCGCTCACGGTATGGCGCGGAGCATGAACTCGTCGAACAACGGCACGGTAAACGCCATGTCTCCATGCGCCGGGCTGAAGATCATGCCTTTCCGAATCAAGTTCGCCCTCGCCGGGCCGAGACTGCTGAGCTTCAGCTTGAGGGATTCGGCAATGTCGGAGCTCCGGTGTGCGCCCGGTCCCAAGCCGGCCATGGCACGCAGGAACCGCTTTTCTCCCGGCGTGAGCCGGTCGAAGCGGACGCGGAAGAAGTTCTCATCCAATCGTTCGATCACCCGTTTCGTAGCTTCGCGAACGACCTGCAGCGTGATCGGCGACGCAACCGCGCGATTCCACGACTGATACCCCCACTCCTGCAGGAAGTAGGGGTAGCCTTGGGTGAGGCGGAAGATCTCGTCCAGCGCCGCAGGCTCAAAGGCAACGCCAACCGCCTTGGTGGGATCGCTTATCGCCTTCTTGGCGTCGGCCTCGGAAAGCGGTCCGATGTTGGGAAAGCTGAACAGCCGTTCCGCGTAGGACTTCGATTCCCCTGCCAAGCCTGGAAGGATAGGCAGGCCGGCGCCGAGTAGAACGAGAGGCAATTGGCCCTGCTGCATCTTGTGCATGGCCATGATCAGCGCGCTCAGTTCTTCCGGTGTGAAGTACTGTAGCTCGTCAATCAAGAGCGCCACCGGGATCTGCCGCTCTTGGGCGGCTTCCGCGACCGCCATGAAGAGATTCGGCAAGTCGCTTTCCAGATCGCCGCTGTCGGCTGCGCCAGCCTCGGGTTCGATGTCCAACCCGATCTCGACCCTGCCCATGGTCAGCTTGACGCCGTTCATGAATCCCTTGAGCACCGCCAGCCCGCGTTTGGCCTTGTTCCCCGCTCCCTTAATTCTGTCCAGTTCGTAGAGCAGTTTGCGCAGGGGCGGCACGAGCATCGCCGCGAGCGACTTGTCTTCGTGCGCTTCCAGCGACACGGTGCGGTAGCCAGCCTTGGCGGCGAGGCGTTCGATCTCATTGAGCAGTACGGTCTTGCCAACACCTCGCAATCCGGTGAGCAGGAGGCTCTTCTCCGGACGCTTTTCCTTGACTCGACCGAGGAGGATGCGCGCTTGCTCGAGGATACCGGCGCGACCGACGAGCTCGGGCGGGGGGGATCCTGCTCCAGGCGAAAAAGGATTCGCGATCGGGTCCATGAGTAGTCGGCTGAATATCTAGGTGATTATAGCCATGTCTACTGATTTATCGCTAGATATATGTATTTATTACTAGAAATGCACCGACAAGGGGGACCATGCCTGATGCCCGGAGACCACGTACTTTCCGGACTCCGCGACCAAGGGAGGAATGATGTTGGGCAATATGGTTCTTTCCCACGCCTGCGTTGCAGGTGCCGTTGTCTTCCTTGCCGGCGGCGCGCTCCGGGCACAAGCAACTCCCGATAGCGTGCGGGCCACAGCGCCATCGCGACAGGCACGGCGATTCTGCTGGCAGGGGCGGCCGATGGATCGGTGTCGTGCGTTTGCACTCCTCGAGTTGACTGCCCAGAGCCACCTGGCTGGCAGCAGCCTGGATCCGGCGGTCACTCGGCCGGGATTCGGGTACAGCCGATGGGATGACGGGCTTTCCAGTCACGGCGTCGCTGATATCGGCGCGATGGTAAATGTCGGCGCTCACACCGCGGTGGGCGGGACGCTCACGGCTGGCGCCATCGCGGATGGTGGCAGGCCGGTCAATATCGCGGGAGCGACCGTGCGGTACCGCCAGTGGCTCACACCGTCCATCAGCGCTGATGCGGGCGCTGGGATCCTGCGTATGCCCGTCGGCATTGTGGTTGAGAACCCGTGGGGTCCTGGGCGGAAAAATGTCGTTCGCCCAGCCCTCATCGCGGATGCGCGCTTGGGGTTCCGGGATCTGGTCTCGGCTACCGGCCGTCTCATGGTGGCTACTGACGGCCAGGGCCGAACGCATCATGCAATCTTCATCGGAGCGTCCGTTGGCTCGAAGGTCACGGCTGCGATGGCTGCAACGTTCATTGCGTGGGGGATCTTCCTGAGTCCTCGGGGCGACCACGTCACCGGGCAATAAGGTATCTGAACGCCGCAGGTTTCCCGGAGACTCGGTCAGTTGAGGACCTGCATCCGACTGGGGCAGACTTGGCGGTGACGGTCGCCGGTGCCCGGCCCGGACGCACAAGGAAAGTCGACGCCTCGCTCCCCCTGCGATACAATTGACTGACCGGTGCCGAATGCGCGCCGAATCGCCCTCGCCCTTCGCCGCCCATTCCATGCCCGACAAGGTCACGCACCAGCGCTGGGACACCATGCCCCGCGAAACCGTCACCCCCGCCATCGACCGGAAGTTCGTCTACGGCGAGCGCCTGATGCTCGCGCAGGTCTTCCTGAAGAAGGGCGCGGTGGTGCCGCAGCATAAGCACGAGAATGAGCAGATCACGTGGGTCATTGAAGGCGCCCTGCGCTTCTGGATAGGGACCGACGAATCCGAGGTGATCGACGTGCGTGCCGGGGAAACGCTCGTCATCCCGTCCAACGTGCCGCACAAGGCCGAGGCGCTCGACGACACGCTCGACATCGACGTCTTCAACCCGCCGCGGGCCGACTGGATCAACAAGACGGACGCGTACTTTCACACGAAGTAGAGAAGGCGAGCAATGGACCTCCAACTGCGTGGAAAGGTGGCGCTGGTGGCCGCGTCGAGCCGCGGGCTCGGGCGAGCCATCGCCGAGGCACTGGCCGCCGAAGGCGCCGACCTCGTGCTTGCCGCGCGTGACGCCACGCGCATTGCCGATGTGGCGCGAGAACTCGCCAGCCGTCACGGGGTGCGCGCGATCGGCATTCAGGCCGACGTGTCGCGTTCGGCTGACGTGGAGGCACTCGTCGCCGCGGCGCTGCGCGAGTTCGCGCGCGTGGATGTGCTGGTGACCAATGCCGGCGGCCCGCCTTCCGGCACCTTCGAGTCGCTGCCGGCCGACGCCTGGCCCAAGGCCGTGGCGCTCACGCTGGAGAGTGTTGTCGGACTCTGCCGCGGGGTGCTGCCGGGAATGAAGGAACGCCGCTGGGGCCGCATCCTCAACGTCACGTCCATCGCCGTGAAGCAGCCGGTGGACAATCTCATCCTGTCGAACTCGCTGCGCGCCGCGGTCACCGGCTTTGCTCGCACCCTCGCCAACGAGGTCGCGCCGTTCGGCATTACGGTGAACAACCTGATGCCGGGCTACACGCGCACCGAACGGGTCGAAGAACTCGCCAACGCGAGCGCGAAGGCCAAGGGCACCACGCCGGCCGAAGAACTGGCGCGCTGGGAGGGCCAGATCCCGATGGGCCGGCTCGGCGAGCCGCACGAGTTCGCCGCGCTCGCCGCCTTCCTCGCGTCCGAACGTGCGAGTTACATCACCGCCCAGTCGATCGCGGTTGATGGCGGCTGGATCCGCTCCCTGCTGTAACGAACGCCTCAGCCTCTTCCCCTTCCTTCACTCTGCCTCTTCCCCTGCCCCGGAAAATGTCCCAACTCACAAAGACTGATTGGATCTGGAAGGACGGCAGTTTCGTCCGCTGGGATGACTGCCAGGTTCACGTGCTCGCCCACTCGATGCAGTTCGGCTCGTCCATCTTCGAGGGCATCCGCTGTTACGCCACGCCGCGCGGACCGGCGATCTTCCGCCTGCGCGAGCACATGACGCGCTTCGTGAACTCGGCCAAGGTCTATCGCATGGACCTCGCCTACTCGGTGGATGACCTCGTGCAGGGGAACCGTGAACTCGTCGCCAAGAACGGGCTCGACGCATGCTACCTGCGCCCGATGGCCCTTCGCGGCTACGGCGCGGCGGGCATGGTTCCGTTCGCGAGCCCGATCGAGGTCTACCTGCCGTGCTGGCCGTGGGGCACGTACCTCGGCGAGGGCGCACTCGAGAACGGCGTGGACGTCTGCGTCTCGACCTGGCAGCGCGTGGCGCCAAACACCATCCCGGCCATGGCCAAGGTTGCCGGCAACTACCTCGGCGGCCAGCTCATCAAGATGGAGGCCCTGGCCAACGGATTCGCCGAGGCCATCGCCCTCGACACCGGCGGGCGCGTGAGCGAGGGGTCCGGGCAGAACGTCTTCGTGGTGCGCAACGGCGCCATCTACACGCCGCCGGTCGATGGCTCGCTCCTGCCCGGCATCACGCGCGACACCGTGATGTCGCTCGCCAATGACGCCGGCATTCCCGTGCACGTCGAGGCGATTGCGCGCGAGGCGCTCTACATGGCCGACGAGCTCTTCTTCTCGGGCACGGCGGCGGAAATCACGCCGGTGCGCAGCGTCGATCGCATCAAGGTCGGGGCGGGGAAGCCGGGCCCGATCACGCAACGGCTGCAGGCCGACTTCATGAACATCACGCACGGCAAGGCGCCCGACACGCACGGCTGGCTGACGCACGTGCGCGACTGACCGTGCGCGACTGACCGCGCGCGGCGCGACTACTCGTCGACGAGCGCCTGCATTCCCGCCGGGTACCGGTCGCCGGCGGCCGAGCCCGGCGGGACGGCGTCGGCGAGCTGCGCGAGATCAGCCGCATTGAGTCCCACGAAGGCCGCGCCGGAATTTTCCTCCAGCCGCGCGGCCTTCGTCGTGCCCGGGATCGGCACCACGTCGTCGCCGCGCGCGAGCAGCCAGGCGAGCGCCACCTGGGCGGGGGTGCACCCCTTGCTCGCCGCGACGGCGTTGAGCGCCGCGACGATGCCGAGGTTCGCGGTGCGGTTGCCGCCGACGAAGCGCGGCGTGGTGTGCCGGTAGTCGCCCTCGGGAAACGTCGTGTCGGCCGTGACGGTCCCCGTCAGGAAGCCGCGCCCCAGCGGGCTGTAGGGCACGATGCCCACGCCAAGGGCGCGCGCCGTCGCGAAGGTGGTGCGCTCCCAGTCGCGCGTCCACAGTGACCACTCGCTCTGCACCGCCGTGATGGGGTGCGTCGCGTGTGCGCGGCGCAGCGTCTCGGACGACACCTCGGACAGGCCGAGGAAGCGCACCTTGCCCTCACTCACCAGTTGCGCCATGGCGCCGACCGTCTCCTCGATCGGGAGGCTCTTGTCGCGGCGATGCTGGTAGTAGAGGTCGATCGTCTCCACCCCGAGTCGGCGCAATGAGCCTTCGCACGACGCGCGCACGTACTCCGGTCGCCCATTCACGCCGCGCTTGCCGGGTTCGGCCGGGTCGCGCACGATGCCGAACTTCGTGGCGATGATCACCCGCTCGCGGCGGTCGCGCACCGCGCGGCCCACGAGTTCCTCGTTGGTGTGCGGGCCGTACATGTCGGCCGTGTCGAGCAGCGTGATGCCGAGGTCGAGCGCGTGGTGGATGACGGAGACGCCGTCCACGGCGGCACGCGACGCGTCATCACCATAGAACTCCGAAAAGCCCATGCAGCCCAGGCCGAGCGCCGAGACGCGCAGCCCCTGTGAACCCAGCGACCGCTGCGGCATTGATGGATTGGTCATGACCTTGAACTTAGCGTGCCTCCAGCGATCGCCGGGCACGACGAAGGCCCGATTGAGCACAAGGCTCGTGTCGGGCACTACCTGACACGCTGACGCCTTCGGGATGACGGCCGCGGCACGCCCGACATGATATCATCAATACATGAAACGCTGCCTGCTCATTGCCGCCGTGTCGATGGCGGGCGCCGGCGCGCTCGCGGCGCAGGCGAAGCCCGCCGCGCAGAACTCCAGGCCGCTCACGCAGACCGAGTGGACGCTCGCGTTTGCCCGCGCAATGCCGTACAAGACGTTTCTCGCCACCGACACCACGAGAGCCGCGGCCTGGGCCGCTGCTGAAGAGCGCACCGGCTCCACGGTTGCCACCGTGATGCGCGAAACTCCGCCTCCCGCCGGCACGTGGCGTCTGCTCGTCGTCGCCGAGAACTCGTGCAGCGATGCGCTCGCCGCGCTGCCGTACGTGGCCCGCCTGGTCGACCAGATGCCAGGCAGCGAACTGCGCATTCTGCGCCGGGCCGACGCGCAGCCATTGATCGATTCCCACCTGTTCAACGGACGCACCGCCACGCCGCTCGTGATCGTGCTCGACTCCGCATTCCGCGAGCGCGGAGCATGGATCGAGCGTGCAGCCCACATCCAGGCCTTCGTCACCAAGAACGAAGGCAGGCTGAGCGAGGACTCGCTCTGGGCGCGTGTGCGCGTGATGCGCCGCGACGACGACGGTCGTACGCCCCTGCGCGAGGTCATTGCCGTGATGCGCCTGGCGCCGCTGCAGGGAGGCGCCCCGCCGGCCAAGGCGACGCCTGGCAAGAAACCCGTGAAGGCCATCGAGCCCTGCAAGCTCCCTTGATCGGTGGGGCTTGACATAGGGGGAGGGGGTATGTAGCATAAATGGCGGGCGGCGTCCGCGAGGCGCACCCCGCCACCCCATCTCCTCACCAATTCGGATTCCAAATGACCTCCCTGAACCTCAAGATCGCCGGCATGACCTGCGGCCACTGTGTGATGCACGTGCAAAAGGCCCTGCGCGCCCTCGACGGCGTTGAAGTCGGCCAGGTGCAGATTGGCAGCGCCGAACTGCAGTTCGACCCGGCCAAGCGGCAAGTCGACGACATTCTCGCCGCCATCCGCGACCAGGGATACGAACCCAGCCCCGTCGCCACCGCGTAGGCGTTGGCCATGACCACCGCCGCCCCCCGCGCGAGCGTCGCCTCCCACATCACCATTCCCGTAGGCGGAATGACCTGTGCCGCCTGCCAGTCGCGCGTGCAGCGCGCGCTCAACAAGGTGGACGGCGTGCGTGATGCATCGGTGAACCTGATGCTCAACAACGCCACCGTCACGTTCGACCCCACGGCGGTGTCGCCGCAGGCCCTGGTCGACGTCATCCGCGACACGGGGTACGAGGCCGAGATCCCGCGAGGTGAGAAGACCTCTCTCGAGGCGCAGAGCGAGAACGAGGTGGCGCAGCAGGCGGAGTTCCGGCACCTGCGCGCCAAGGCGATCTTCGCCGCCGGCGCCGGTATCGTCGCGATGTTCTTCTCGATGCCGCTGATGATGCACACGGCGCACGGTGTCGGCGGAGTAATCACCGACCCGCTGATGCGGTGGCAGGAGAACCTGTTCGCGCCGTGGCTGGTGCGCTGGACGCCCTGGGTCTACGCCATCAATCCCGACGTACTCGGCGGCGGCATGCTGCTCCTCACCATCGTGGTGATGGCGTGGGCGGGGCGGCACTTCTACACGCGCGCCTGGGCCGTCTTTCGCCACAAATCGTCGGACATGAACACGCTGGTGGCCGTCGGCACCGGAGCCGCCTTCGTCTACTCGGCGCTCGCCACGCTCGTCCCGGACTTCTTTCGCGCGCGCGGCGTCAACCCCGACGTCTACTACGAGGCGGTGATCATCATCATCGCCTTCGTCCTCACCGGCAACGCATTCGAGGCGCGTGCCAAGCGGAACACGGCCTCGGCGTTGCGCGCCCTGGCCAACCTGCGTCCCAAGACGGCGCGCGTCGTGCGCGGCGGCGTCGAGTCGGACATCGACATCGACGACGTGCTTCCGGGCGACGACGTCGTGGTGCGCCCCGGCGAGCGCATTCCGGTGGACGGCATCATCGGCAGCGGTGCCAGCGACGTGGACGAGTCGATGCTCACCGGCGAGTCGATGCCGGTGGCCAAGCAGCCCGGCGACGCCGTGGTGGGCGGCACGGTCAACGGACGCGGCGCTTTCGAGTACCGTGCCACCACGCTCGGCGCCGACAGCGTACTCGCCCGCATCGTGCAGCTGATGCGCGACGCGCAGGGGTCGCGCGCTCCCATCCAGGACATCGCCGACCGCGTCAGCGCCGTCTTTGTCCCGGTGGTGCTGGTCATCGCCGTGCTCACGTTCGCCGCCTGGTTCGTGGTGCTGCAACAGGGCGGTGCGATTGCCAGCGTGGCCGCGGTGCGCGGGTTCGCCGCCGCCATTGCCGTGCTCGTCATCGCCTGTCCGTGCGCCATGGGCCTGGCCGTCCCCACCGCCGTGATGGTGGCCACCGGCAAGGGCGCCGAACTCGGCATCCTCATCAAGGGCGGCGAGGCGCTGCAACGCGCCGGCGACGTCACCACCGTGGTGCTCGACAAGACGGGCACCGTCACCGAAGGGAAGCCCGACGTCACCGACATCGTGCGCACGAACGCCGTGGCATCGGATGACGAGTTGCTTCGACTGGTGGCCAGCGTGGAGCGCAGTTCCGAGCATCCGTTGGCCACCGCCATCGTGCGGCACGCCGAGGCGCGCGTTCTCGCGCTGTCGCGCGCCGAGTCCTTAGCCGCTACGCCGGGCCGTGGCGCCACGGGCGTCGTCGACGGCCGGGCGATTGCGGTAGGCAACGTGTCATTCATGAGTGACTGGGGCATCGACGTGGCGCCGCTGGCCGCCGACTCCGAGCGGATGTCGGGCGAGGCCAGGACGACGGTGTTCGTCGCGGTTGACGGCCAGTTGGCCGGCGTGCTGGCCATCGCCGATCCGCTGCGCCCGACGTCGCGCGATGCGGTGGCGCGCCTGCTCGCGCTCGGGCTCGACGTCGTGATGCTCACCGGTGACAATCAGCGCACGGCCGACGCGGTGGCCCGGCAGGCGGGCATTCCTCGCGTCGTTGCCGAGGTGCTCCCCGACGGCAAGGTCGCCGAGGTGCGGCGGCTGCAGGGCGAAGGGCGCGTGGTCGCGATGGTCGGCGACGGCATCAACGATGCGCCGGCGCTGGCGCAGGCCGACGTGGGCGTCGCCATCGGCACGGGCACGGATGTCGCGGTCGAGGCCGCCGACGTCGCGTTGGTGCGCGGTGACCTGCACGGCCTGGCCGATGCCATCGCGCTCTCGCGCCGCACCATGCGGACGATGCGCGAGAACCTGTTCTGGGCCTTTGCCTACAACGTGATCGGAATTCCCGTGGCAGCCGGTGCGCTGTACCCCGCGTTCGGCCTGCTGCTCAGCCCCATCCTCGCCAGTGCGGCGATGGCGTTCAGCTCCGTGTCGGTCGTCACGAACTCGCTGCGCCTGCGGCGCTGGCGGCCGCGCATCCTGCTTCCCCAACATGAGGTTCGCGCCTGATGAGCAAGCCGCTTCCGGTGCACGCCACGGGCTGTGGCTGTGCCACCCACGCCGATGCGGGGCGCCACGCCGTGGCGGTGGATCCCGACATCAAGGCGCGCAACGTCACGCGCCTGCGCCGCATCGAGGGGCAGGTGCGCGGCCTGCAGAAGATGGTCGAGGAGGACCGCTACTGCGCCGACATTCTCGTGCAGGTGTCGTCGGTGCTCGAGGCGCTGCGCGCGGTGTCGCGCGAACTGATGCGCAACCATCTCAAGCACTGCGCCACGACGGCCATTCGCCAGGGCGGCGCCGAGGCCGACGCGATGTACGACGAGTTGGTGGACCTGATGCACAAGCACGCGCGGTAGCGCGGCGTGGCGTAGCTTTCGGCGATGATCATTCACCGCCACCTGGCCGCCGTCATCGCCGCCGTCGCGTTGTTCGCTTCGGATGCCGGCGCACAGCGCTCCGACTCGTCGCTACCGGCGATTGATTCGACGTCCCTCTGGAACACCCTGGGCGCCCTGTCGGCCGACTCCATGGAAGGGCGTGGCGTGGGGTCGCGCGGAAGCGCCGCCGCGCGCGCGCTGCTCGTGCAGCGGCTCGCTGCCGCCGGGCTCGTGCCGCTCGCTCCCGGATACGTGCACCCGTTCGCGGTGAAGGGGCGCGACACCACCGTACGTGAAGGCGTGAACGTGCTGGCGATGGTGCGCGGTGCCGACACCAGCCGCGTGCTGGTCGTCAGCGCGCACTACGACCACCTCGGCGTGCGCGGCGGCGAGGTGTACAACGGCGCCGATGACAATGCGTCGGGCACCGCGGCCGTGCTCGCGCTCGCCGAGTTCTACGCGCGCCACGCACCGCGCCACTCCATCGTGTTCGCCTTCTTCGACGGCGAGGAAAACGGGCTGCGCGGCGCTCGCGCGTTCGTCGCCGCGCCCCCCGTGCCGATGGCGCGCATCGCGGCCGACGTCAACCTCGACATGGTCGCGCGCCTCGACAAGGGAGAACTGTACGCGGCCGGCGCGACACCGTACCCGTTCTTGCGGCCCCTGCTGGAGGCTACCGCGGCCGTCGCGCCGGTGACGCTGCTCCTCGGCCACGACACCAATGCGCAGGGGCCGCACCTCAACTGGATCAACCAGTCCGATCACTGGGCGTTTCACGCGGTCGGCGTTCCATTCGTGTGCTTCGGCGTGGAAGACCATCCCGACTACCATCGGGCCACCGACGACTTTGCCAAGGTCGACGCGGGGCGGTACGTCAACTCCGTGCGCACCATTGCCGACTTCGTGCGCCGCCTCGACCAGTCGCTCGACACAGTCGTGCCCGCGCGCGCGGCCCGGTAGGCACGGGAGCAAAACCAGCGGCCCCCCCCCCCC
>JBBTJT010000106.1:0-6670 GCA_038059315.1 Gemmatimonadota bacterium | reverse complement strand
CGGGCGAGGTGGCGTCGGCGCCATCGCAGTCTTCAGAAACTCGATCGAAGCGCTATCACGACGTGGCGTCCGGGCTCGGGGCGGAAGAACCCGGCGTTGGCCGTCTCCGCGTAGAGCGTGTTCCCGAGGTTGTTCACCTGCACGTCGAGGTCCTGTCGCACCCCGCGCAACGTGAACAGGTGCGCGCCGCCGCGGAGGTTGTGCACCACGAAGGCCGGCAGCGTGTTGCCCACCGGGCTCGACCCGGCCACGATGTCCTTCTGCTCGCCGTTGCGGCGTACCACGTACTCCACCCAGCCGCGGCCACTCGCCGCTCGCCAGCCCACGGTGCCGACCAGCTTGCTCGAGAACGTGTCGCCGATCGGGATCGACTCGTCGAGCAGGTTCTTGCTCGTCACCGTCGAGTAGTTCGTCGAGACCATGAAGCCGCGATCGAGCAGCACGGTGCCGGTGGCTTCCATCCCCGAGGCGCGCAGCTTGCCGATGTTGACGTTCCGGTACTCGGGAAGGTTGTTGATCCTGGCCCCCGTTGCCGAGATGCGCACGGCGTCGTGGATGTCATTGCGGTAGACGAAGGCCTCGGCCGCGAACCTGTCGGAACGCCACTTCGCACCCAGGTCCACGTTGAGGCTCTTCTCCGGCTTCAGGCCAGGCGTCGCCGACTGGTACGCCGAGCCTTCCGGCGTGGGCCCGTCGAAGTAGCGCTCCACCAGGTTCGGCGCGCGGAAGCCGCGGCCAACCGATGCCACCAGGTTGAGCTGCTCGGTCACCTTGAACAACGCGTTGGTGGCGAAGACCGTCGTCGACTGGACGTCGCTGGCCGGGATCGTCGTGAAGCCCACCGTCTCCCGGGCATCGGAGTTCACCTGCTGCCAGCGCCCGCCGACGATGAGCGACAGGCGCTCGTGCAGGCGCAGGTCATTCTGCAGGAACACACCGACGCTGGCCAGCGTCGCGCTCGGGAGCGACGGCTTGACCTTGGCCTTCGGCTTCGGGGGGCCGAAGCCGAACACCGTCGTCGAGCTGGAGTCACGTCCCGTGGCGTCGTCGTGGAAATAGTCCAGGCCGTAGACGACGATGTTGCGCGAAAACACCTTGGTGGCTTCGGCGCGCAGGCCGCTCGTCGTGAGATCGGTGTGGTTGCGCGTCTGGATGTCGACGCCGGCGCCGGCCGGAAAACCTGCGCCGAACGGCGCGAAGATGCTCTGCGAAAGGTCGCGGCCGTTCGCCTGTCGATAGGCCGTGAAGTCCACCTTGTCGGCGACCACCGAGCTGATCGGGCCACTGCTGAAGCCCGTGCTGATCTTCGTGAACCGCTGCTTGGGATAGGTGATCTGGATCTTGGTCATGTTGCCGCCGAGCAACGCGGGGTCCACGTAGCCGAAGCCCGCATTCCTGGCGTCATACGATTCGGCGCGCACAAAGGCGCCGGTGCCGGCCTTGTAGCGCCACCCCAGGTACACCGAGGCGTTCTTGTCGTTGACGCCGGCATTGCTGAGCGTCACGTCATCCGTGAAGTGCACGTTGCCGTAGCTGCCGGCTGGGGCCTTGTAGTCTGATGCGTCGCGCTTGCTCCCCGTGGCCAGCACCACGAAGTTGCCGGCCCGCGCGCTGAGCGATGCTTCGCCGCGCTGCAGCTCACCGGCGCTGCCATAGCGAACGCCAAGCGAGCCGGCCGTCATCGGCGCGTTCCTGGCGAAGCTCGGGACGCGGGTGATGATGTTCATGACGCCGCCGATCGCGTCGGTGCCGTAGAGCACCGAAGCCGGACCGCGCACGACTTCGATGCGCTGGATCGTGGCGACGTCCACGAGACCGGGAATCTCGCCGAAATCCTGCTGCCGGCGGGCGTTGTTCAGGCGCATGCCATCCTGCAGCAGCAGGATGCGCTGACCGCGCTGGCCGCGAATCGAGGGGCGGGCCTGGTTGGTGCCGGTGCCGATCACGTCGACGCCGGGGAGTTCACGCAGCAGGTCGGCGGCGGTGTTCGGCGCGCGCTCGCGGATGATGCTTGAGTCGAGCACGCTGACGGGCGTCGGGACAGACTGTACGTCGGTGGCGCGTCGCGTCGCGGTAACCGTCACCGCGCCAAGCGAGGTCGTCTTGGAGGTCGCACGGACGGAGTCACGGGCGGCGTCGCGCACGGACGAGTTGGAGGGACCGGTAGTCGCCTGCTGGGCGCGAGCGACGGTGGACACCATGGCGATAGCCGCGGCGGCAAACGTCACGCAGGCGGCTGAGGAAACAGAGCGACGATTCATGACATCACGTTAGGGAGTTCCCCTAAGGGTCTGCCATTGCGACTTTTACGTAAGGAAATCCCCCACTTCTATCCCGTGTTCGAGGCAGTACCGGGTGAGTCCTGCGACCGTGTGGATGTCGAGCTTCTTCATCAGGGAATCCCGGTGCGCCTCCACCGTGCGGGTGCTGATCCCCAGCAGGGCGCCGATCTCCTTGTTGGCCCGCCCATCGGCGATGCAGCGCAACACCTCCCGCTCCCGCGGCGAAAGGACGTCGGCCTTGGGCGGTGGGAGCGGCTCCCTGTCCTTGGCGGCACGTCCATCGCGCAGGGCCTGTGCCACCCGCTGCGCCACCAGCGGCGAGAAGAAGGTGTCGCCCTCGTGAACGGCGCGGATCGCCGCGCGCAGTTCGGCGGGCGCCGAGTCCTTGCGGCAGTAGCCGTGGGCGCCGGCGCGCACGCTTTCGAGGATGTACTCCACGTCGTCGTGCACGCTGAGCATGAGCACACGCGTTGCTGGCGAGCGTTCCAGGATTTCCGGAACGGCGTGCAGGCCGGAGCCTCCCGGCATGGAGATGTCGAGCACCAGCACGTCGGGGTGCAGCGTCCCGGCCAGCGCAATCGCCTCCGTCGCCGTGCCACCCTCGCCGATGATCGCGAAGTCCGCGGCCTCGTCGAGCACGTGCCGCAGTCCTTCGCGGACGATCACGTGGTCGTCGACCAGGACCAGGCTGATGGGTGCGGTCATGCTTCCCCCTCGTCGGCCAGCGGCACGTCGATCTCGATCGTCACGCCGGCACCCGGCGTGCTGCGCAGGCGCAGGTCGCCTCGCACCGCCGCGATGCGTTCGCGCATGCCGGCCAAGCCCAGGCGGCCGGCAAACTCGAACTTCTCGACACCGCGCGCGGCATCAAACCCGGGTCCGTCGTCGCTGATGGTCAGGCGCACGTGCGTGGCGTCGGCGCGCGCCACCACGCGCACCGGCGCGCCCTTCGCGTGGCGTCCGACATTCGACAGGCTCTCCTGCAGCGCGCGAAACAGTGCAACCTCGGCGTCGTCGCTCACCACCGGCAGAAAGTCCGGGGCTTCGAAGGTGGTGGACGCGTCGCGGCGCGACGAGAATTCTCCCACCAGTGAACGCAGCGCCGGCAGCAGCCCGAGGTCATCGAGCAGCGATGGACGCAGGTCGTGCGTCACCTCGCGAATCTGGGTGAGCCCCGTGTCGACGAGCGTGATCGCCTGCGCCACCTGGTTGCGCAGTGACGCGTCCACGTGCTCGCCGATGGCGCCCAGCTGCAGCTTGAGTGCGGCGAACACCTGCGCTGTCTCGTCGTGCAGGGCCAGCGAGAGCCGCCGCCGCTCCTCCTCGTGCTGGCGGACCATGCGCCGCGACAGGTGCTCCAGCTCCGCCGTGCGCTGCCGCAGGCCGTCCGCCAGTTCGTGGTTGACGAGCAGCAGGATTCCCCCGCAGGCGCCGAGCACGAACAGAATGTCCAGGTAGTAGCCCCACGGCGACCAGGCGCCGCGGGCGCGCAGCAGCGGATAGTCGAGGTGGTGCAGCCCCCACAGCAGGAAGGTCACGCTGAGCATCGACGCGCCGCTCGACGGATTCGCCAGGCGGTAGCGCAGGAACATCACGCCGGTGGCGATGGAGGCGGCGCTCAGGAACAACACTGCCGGCACGGCGGCCAGCAGGAAGTTGTCGAGCCGGTAGATGGCGACGTACGACCAGAGCGGAGGGAAGAGCACGGCCAGCCAGTACACCTGTCGCCACCGGGCGGCGCGCGCGAAGACGAGCGCCGTCCAGAGCAGTGCCAGCGCCGTCTCGCCGGAGAACACCTGGTGCCAGAACAACCACCCCAGGTCCCGCTGCGCCATGAAGGCGAGGATCGCGCCGAGTCGGGCCGCGTACATCGTCCACGCCACGCCGAACCAGGCGAAGTACGGCTGCTCGAAGCGCACGTACAGCGAGAAGCAGAGCCCGCCGGCCAGCACCGTGATGGCGGCCTGCAGGATGGCGGCATCGAGTTCGAGCAGGTTCGCGGGGTTCACGAGCTGGAATCGGCTGGAGGTTTCGTTGCGCGCACCGCCGTCATCGCGTGCTCGGTGCGCACGTCGCCGGCTCCCGTAATATGCACGACCCGTGCCCCGAGGTCCTGCAACGTCCGGGCAAACGCCTCGTGCATCTCGGCACGCGCACTGGCCGCCGGCCGGTCGCGCACACCATCGGCCACCCATGGAATATCCGGCGCGCACAGGAGGTACCCATCCGCCAACTGTTCTCTGCACTCCTCCTCAATCCAGTGCGGGCACTCGCCGTAATACTCGCGCGCGTAGACCATGGTGCTCACAAGATCTGTGTCAAACACGATGGTCCGTGCCCCTTCGCTCTGCGCCTTCTGGCGCGCCGCAATTGTCGCTCGTGCAATCGGTTCCACGTCGGCGGCCGTCAGCACGCCGCCGCGCGCCTCGGCGTAGGCGCGCGATGGCTCGGCGATGCACGGCGCGCCCAGGCGCCGGGCGATCTCGAGCGCGAGCGTCGTCTTGCCCGTGCACTCCGAACCGGTGACGACTACGCGCCAGGTCATGCCGAGGCCGGCTCGGGTGGGGGCGTGTTCAGCGTCCGCCGCCATCCCACCCACCCCATGCCGGCCAGCACCAGGAAGACGGCGTACTGCACCGCGGTGAATGGCAGCCCGCGCTGGATGAACAGCGGCACGTACACGAGGTCGGCCACGAGCCAGATGATCCAGTTCTCGAGCAGCTTGCGCGTCATCATCCACTGCGCCACGAGGCTGGCGCTCGTCAGCAGGGCGTCGAAGTACGGCAGCGGCGAGTCGGTATACCGGTCGAGCATCGCGCCCAGCCCGAATCCCGCCACCAGGAAGAGCGGCACCAGCACCAGCCAGTGTACGCGGCGAGCGCGTGACACGCGCAACGGGGTGTGGCGCTCACCGCCGTACAGCCACTCGTACCAGCCGTACACGGACAGCGCGAGGTAGACGAGCTGCAGCACCGCGTCGGCGTACAGCTTGGCCTTCCAGAACAGGAAGAAGAAGATGGCGACGTTCACGATCGCCGTCGGCCAGGCGATGATGTGCTGGCGCGTCGAGAGGTAGACGCTCAACAGCCCGAAGGCGACGGCCACGAACTCCACCGGGCTCGTCGTGCGCAGGCCGTCAGTCAGCCGCTCCATCAACTCCGGCGCGGGAACGAACACCTCAGGGCTTCGGGCGAGGGTTCGTGAGGTAGTCCACCGCCAGTCCGGTCATCACCTGCACGCCATATGGAAGCGCCGACTCGTCGGCGAAGAACTTCGGACTGTGGTTCGATGACGCATCTTCCACGCGCACGCTGTCGGGGGTCACGCCCATGAACACGAACAGCGACGGCACCCGCTTGCCGAAGAGCGCGAAGTCCTCCGACGGCGTCCACGGAATGTCGGCCACGGCGCGCCGCGCGTAGCGCTCGAGCGACGGCTGCATGCGTGCCGTGAGTCCCGGGTCGTTCACCAGTACCGGCGTCCCCGCGGTAATGGTGACCGTCGCCGTCGCCCCCCACGCCGACGCGATGTCGGTGACGGTGCGCCTGATGCGCATGTGAATGTCCTTCTGCATCGCTTCGTCGAACATGCGAAGCGTTCCCGTCATCACCACGCTGTCGGGAATGATGTTCCCGCGCACGCCGCCGTGAATGGTCGCGATGGTCAGCACCGCCGGGGCGAGCGCCAGGTTCATCTGGCGCGACACGATTGCCTGCAGCCCGTTGATCACCTGCGCCGACACGACCACCGGGTCGATGCCGCCCCACGGCACCGCGCCGTGCGTCTGTCGCCCCTTCACCGTGATCGCGATGCCGTCGCTGCCGGCCATCGCGCCCCCGGCGTGATAACCGACCTCGCCGGCGGGTCCCGGACGCACGTGCAGGCCGAACACCGCCTCCACCCTGGGATTGTCGATCGCGCCCTGCTCGATCATCACCGCCGCGCCGCCGCGCTCCCCCGCCGGCGGGCCCTCTTCCGCCGGCTGGAACAGGAACGTCACCGTGCCGGGGAGCTTGTCCTTCATTGCCGCGAGCACGGTTGCCGTCCCCAGAAGGATGGCGACGTGATTGTCGTGGCCGCAGGCATGCATCACGCCCACTTGCTGTCCGTTGTATTCCGTGCGCACGATCGACTTGAACGGCAGGTTCCCTTCCTCGGTCACCGGCAGCGCGTCCATGTCGGCGCGCAGCGCGACCGACGGGCCGGGCCGGCCGCCGCGGAGGATGCCGACCACGCCCGTGGTCGCCACCCCGGTGCGAACCTCCATGCCAAGCGAGCGCAGGTGCGCGGCGACCAGCGCCGCCGTGCGCGTCTCCCGGTTGCCGAGTTCTGGGTGCTCGTGGATGTCGCGCCGCCAGGCGACCACCTGCGGGTTCACGGCCAGGGCG
>JBBTJT010000105.1:0-18903 GCA_038059315.1 Gemmatimonadota bacterium | reverse complement strand
ACGGGCGAACGCACCTGGGTGAAGTTCCACTGGGTCTGCCAGCAGGGGATCAAGAACCTCACCGACGCCGAGGCGGCCACGGTGATCGGCACCGACCGCGAGTCGAACCAGCGCGACCTGTTCAACGCCATCGCCAAGGGCGACTTCCCGCGCTGGCAGCTCTGCATCCAGGTGATGACCCAGGAGCAGGCGGCGACCTTCCGCTGGAACCCGTTCGACCTCACCAAGGTCTGGCCGCATGCCGAGTACCCGCTGATCGAGGTGGGGATGCTCGAGCTCAACCGCAACCCGGAGAACTACTTCGCCGAGGTGGAGCAGGCGGCGTTCAAGCCCAGCTCGCTGGTGCCGGGCATCGCGGCCAGCCCCGACAAGGTGCTGCAGTCGCGCCTGATGAGTTACGCCGACACGCAGCTGCACCGGCTGGGGACCAACAACCTGCAGATCCCGGTGAACAAGCCGCGCTGCCCGGTGCACACGTACATGCGCGACGGCGCCATGGCGACCGGCGAGGGCTACGGAAACGACGCGAACTACTGGCCCAACTCGGTGCCCGGCACGCCGCAGCCCGACCCGGCGTTCAAGGACCCGGCCTGGGCACTGGGCGAGGCGATCGTCGACCGCTACGACAGCTCGGTGGAGCACGACGACTACACGCAGGCGGGGAACCTCTACCGGCTGTTCGACGACGCGCAGAAGCAGCGGGTGGCCGATCGCATTGCCGGCGGGCTGGGGCAGGCGCGCAAGGAGGTCCAGGTGCGGATGGTCGGCCACTTCACCAAGGCCGATCCGGACTACGGCGCGCGGGTGGCGAAGGCGCTGGGCCTCAGCAAGGCCGACCTCAAGTAGGTGCGGTCATCCGCCCGCGCCTGCCTCAAGCAGGCGCGGGCGCCCGCACGCACCTCACGAAGTTGGTCATCGTGTAATCTCCCGCCGTGAACGAGCGGCTCCACCAGTCGGAGCCGAGCACGCGGCGGGCGATCACGGCGTCATCGAGTCCCTCGGCGATCAATGCGTCGATCGACTCGATCGTCTGTTCCAGCCAGTCGGCCTTGGCATCGAGCGACTGCACCGGGTCAGCGAGCAGCCCCTTGTGCCCGTCGAAGTAGCGCTCGGGCCTGAGCGCCGCGATGCGGCGCAGCGACCGCAGCAGGTCGCGCGGCTGCTCGTTGCGATGCGAGACGCGCACCTTCACCCCGATGAACAGGTCGCCCCCGAATGCTGTGCCGGTGCGTCCGTCCCAGACGATGTGATGGTCGTCGCTGTGGCCGGGTGCGGGGATGCACTCAAGCGGTGCGGGGAGGGCGAAGGGGACAGAGGAACCAACCGGTGACGGCGAGCCCCAGGTATAGCGGCGATACAGGCCGATGGGCCTGGGGTGGCGCACCCGCTCGGCGGTGCGCGCATCCATCCAGATCGGCACGCCGGCACGGGCCACGGCGGCGACACCGCCGGCGTGATCCTCGTGGTAGTGCGTGAGCACGCACCCCTCGAGAGAAGCCGCCGTCATGTACCGCGCGAGGTCGCCGGCGCAGTCCGGGAACCCGGAGTCGATGAGCACGCCGCGCACGGCGAAGGCGCTCACCTGAAAGCCCATCGAGCGGCTGCGCCAGGTGGTGAACCGCAGTTCGGTGACGTCGTCGTGGGCGAGCAGTTGCAGCATATCCGGAATCTATGCACCCGGGTCCCCGATTGATTCGGGAGGGCGCACACCCTAATGTTCAGGCAGAGAAATCACGTACGCGTCGAGCGCCCGGCCCCAAACGGCCGGGCGCTGACCTTTTGTCTTTAGGAGGGATCGCCCCCGATGATCGAGGCCCTGAAGCAGAAGCTCGGCGGAGAAGCCGAGAAGCTCCGCCATGAGCTCAACGTCATACTGCCGGCGGAGATCCGCCGCGCCGTCGAGATGGGCGACCTGCGCGAGAACAGCGAGTACAAGTCGGCGCTCGAGCGCCAGCAGTTCGTGCAGGCGCGCCTGGGCCAGTTGACCTCGCGCCTCTCCAAGCTCTCTTCCATCGACCTGACGCAGATCCCCACCGACAAGGCGGGGCTCGGCTCACGGGTCGTGGTCGTCTGCCAGGACACTCACGTGAAGGAGACGTATCACCTCGTGTTCGGCGACTCGGAGGAGTTCGACGAAGGGCACGTGACGATGATGTCGCCCATCGGGCGCTCGCTGCTCGACAAGAAGGTCGGTGACCTGGTGCTGCTCAAGCTCCCCGCGCGTACGCGCAAGATGAAGGTCGTCGAGCTGGTCACGATCCACGATGCCAAGGCGTAGCGCCGGGTGCGCGGTGCCGGACGGGCCATCGCGCGCCGTGTCAGCCGCCCGGGACCTTGAGCAGGGCCATCCTCAGGCGTGACGGCGTAGAGAGTTCGCGCCAGGTGACGTAGACGCCGAGGTCCCTGGCGGCGGTGATGCGCGGAAAGCCGGTAGGGCGCGCATCGGTGGTCTTCTCCACGACGACGGCCCGCGACATGGCGCCATCGGCGCCAACGCGCCTGGCGCGAATCTCGGCGGTCCCCTTGCCGGTGCGCTCCACCCAGGTGACCAACGCGCCGCCGTCGGGCAGGTATTCCACGTCCACACGGCCAATCGGCTGGCCGTCGTCAACACGAATGGACGTTCCCCACGTGGCGCCGCGGTCGCTGCTGAAGACGAGCTGCACCTTGGCGCTGTCCCGCGCATTGGTGAACCACGCCAGGGCCACGCTACGATCGCGTGCCGAGAGCGCGGGGCCGTTCACCGGGCAGGCGCGGGTCACCCAGCCGTCGTCGTGAACGATGGCCGGCGGTGACCACTTGCCGTCTTCGAGGCGCACCACGGCGATGTCGCGCACTTCCTTGTCGGTGCGGTCGCGGTAGGCGAAGACGGCGCCGCCGGCGGTGCGGGCGCCGGCCACCTGGCAGCAATCGCAGGTGCGCAGGTCGAGCATCGTGTCGCTCCGCACGCGCATGGTGCTGTCGATGACGCCGAAGCCGAGGCTCATCTCGCCGTGCTCGCCAGACGCCGCGTGCCCGTCGAGCCAGGCGGCGTAGGTGGATCCGTCGGGCTGCGGCACGAGCGCGGCAAAGCCGTGCTCGGTGGCGCTGCTGTCGCTGTGCAGCCGCTGCGGCGCGCTCCAGCTGAGCCCGCTGTCGGCGCTGGTCGTGATCCAGGCGTGGTACGAGTACTTGCCGGCCGAGGAGCGGCGCAGGTAGTGCGCAACCAGGCGCCCCTTGGCGTCGACGGCAAGCGACGGAAAGTCCGCCCAGTTGACGAAGAGCAGCGAATCGCGCACGGCGGTGCGCGGCGGGGACCAGGCGCCGCCGCCCTGGCGATGCGCCACGCGCAGCATCCAGACGGAATCGGGGCCGGGCTCCAGCCAGCTCATCCAGATGCCGCCGTCGGCAGCGGCGGTGAGGTGGGGCGTGTTGGCGCCGGGGCCGGCGGCTGGCGCCTCGTCGGCGGCGAGCACGGGGGCGTCCAGTGTGCCTGCCGCGTCGCCGCAGGCGGTGGAGGCGAGGAGCGTGGCGAGCGCGCACAAGGCCGCGCGGGGGGGGCGGAGATTCATGGACTGAAGCTTGTGGTGCGCGTGCGCAACCGGCAACCGTGCGTCAGGGCTCGATGGCGAACATGCGCTGGACCTCGCGCTGGTAGTCGAGCAGCGCCAGGTCGACGCCGCGATCGGTCCACCCGAGCAGCGGCGCCATGAGGGCAGCGACACGCGGCGCCACCGACACCCCCTGATCCCGCACCTCGAAGGCGAGATGCAGCCGGCGAATCAGGACGTCAGCCAGCGTGCAGGCGAGTTCCGCCTCCACCGCGTGCACCACCTCGGCGCCGATGAACGGCAGTTCCTCGACCAGTCGCTCGCCGAGGCTCGGGTCGTCCTGCACGCGTGCCCACACCTGGTGCCATGCGCCACCGTGGGCGTGGACGAGTCGCGCGGCGATGTCGTCGGCGCCGGTTGCGGCGCGCGCGGCGGCGAGCTCGGCGCCGAGGTCGCGAATATCTCCGCCGGCGAGGGGAAGTTCAGCCGTCCGGTCGCGCGGCGGTTTGCGGCCGAGCGCGCGGAAGACCGTTTTCACCACGTCGCGGGCGATGACGCGGTAGGTGGTCAGCTTGCCGCCCGTCACGGTGATGACGCCGTGGGGGCCCGTCTCCACCGCATGTTCGCGCGAGGCGGCCGACGGGTCGCCGGCATTGCCCTCGGCGATCAGCGGCCGGATGCCGGCCCACGCGGCAACTACGTCGTCGGCGGTGAGCGCCGCTGCCGGGAAGGCCCGATTGGCTGACGCCAGCAGGTAGTCCACGTCGACGCGCGTGGCGCGCACCTGGTCTGGTGCCTCCGACGTCTGGGTATCCGTGGTGCCGATGACGGTGCAGGTCCCGCCGGGAAGCACGAACATCACGCGGCCGTCGAGCGCCAGCAGCGTGACCGCGCCGCGGTTTCCCACGCGTTCCGCCGGCACGGCGATGTGCACGCCCTTGGTGCCGAGCAGCGCGCTCGTGGCGCCCGGATCTTCCATGCGGCGCAGGCGATCGGTCCACGGGCCGGTGGCATTCACGATGCACGCCGCTTCGACCTCGAGCGTTCGGCCGCCCAGCCGGTCGGTGACGCTGACCCCGCTGGCGCGCCCATCAGTGAACCGCAGGGCGGTGACGTCGGCGTGATTCACGATCGTGGCGCCGGCCACGGCGGCGTCGAACAGCGTGGCGAGCGTCAGGCGCGCATCGTCGGTGGCGGCGTCGAAGTACCGCGCGCCGCCGCGCAGGCCGGCACGCTCGAGCATCGGCTCAGCTGCGGTGACGCCGCTGGCGTCGAGTCGGTGATGCGGCGCGACGTTCTTGAAGAGCGCGAGCAGGTCGTACAACAGCAGGCCGGCCTGCAGCTTCCATAGCGAAAGGCGGGCGCCGGCATACACTGGCCACGTGAACGGCAGCGGCCGCACGAGGTGGGGCGCGATGCGCAGCAGCACGCGGCGCTCGTGGCTGGACTCGAAGACGAGCCGCAGGTAGCCGTGCTCGAGATAGCGGACGCCGCCGTGCACGAGGCGCGACGACCGGCTGGAAGTGCCGCTGGCGAAGTCGTCGCGCTCCACCAGCGCCACGTCGAGCCCGCGGCGCGCGGCGTCGCGGGCGATGCCCGCGCCGGTGATGCCGCCGCCGATGACCAGGACATCGAAGCGTCGCTGGCTGAGGCGGAGGATCTGGGCGGTGCGCGTGGGAGCGGAAGAAGGAGGCACGCTTCAGGGGTTGGAACCCGAGTTTACCGCACCGCGGCGCAGGGCGACAGGAGCAGGATGTCAGCATCGCCCGGTCAGTTCCGTCGGAAAGGTCACGGATGGCCGCGAACAGGCGCGCCGCCTAGCTTTCACGGTCTATGGCCAGCTTCGGAAACGGCCGCCGCGTGGCGATCATCGAGGGAGTCCGCACCCCGTTCGCGCGCGCCGGCACGACACTCAAGTCGCTCAGCGCGATCGACCTCGGCAAGATCGCGGTCGGCGAACTCATACAGCGGACGAATCTCGACCCGGCAACGCTCGACCTGCTGGTGTACGGCTCGGTGATTCCCTCGGTGCTCGCGCCGAACATCGCCCGCGAGGTCGCCCTGATGCCGGCGCTTCCCAAGTCGGTGCAGGCGTGGAGCGTGAGCCGCGCGTGCGCGTCGGCCAACCAGGCGATCACCGACGCCGCCGACCAGATTGCCCTTGGCCACGCCGACATCGCCATTGCCGGTGGCGCCGAGTCGCTGTCGGACGTGCCCATCCTGCACTCGCGCGGCTTCAGCGATGCCCTGGTAGCGGCCAGCAAGGCAAAGTCACTCGGCCAGCGGCTGCAGGCGCTGGCCAAGGTGCGCCCGCGGGACTTCATCCCCATCACGCCGGCCATCGCCGAGCCGACGACCGGCGAGTCGATGGGACAGTCGGCCGAGAAGATGGCGAAGCTGAACGGCGTCACGCGCGCCGAGCAGGACGCGCTGTCGCTGGCCTCGCACCACAACGCGGCGCAGGGCACGCGGGACGGACGGCTGACCGCGGAGATGGCGCCGGTGTACCTGCCGCCGCGCTACGAGCAGGTGATGACCGAAGACAACGGCATCCGTGCCGACACGTCGCTGGAGCAGCTCGCCGCGCTCCGTCCCGTCTTCGACAAGCGCTATGGCACGGTGACGGCTGGCAATTCGTCGCCGCTCACCGACGGCGGCGGCGCGGTGTTGCTGATGAGCGAAGAGCGGGCCAGGGCGCTCGGCTACGCGCCGCTCGCCTACATCAGGTCGTACGCATATGCCGCGCTCGACCCCGGCGAGCAGCTGCTGCAGGCGCCGGTGCTGGCCGCGCCCTTGGCGCTCAAGCGCGCCGGGCTGTCGCTCAGGGACATGGACCTCGTGGATATGCACGAGGCGTTTGCGGCCCAAGTGCTGAGCAACCTGCGCGGCTTCGAGTCGCAGCAATGGGCGGAGCGGGCAGGACTGACCAAGCCTCTGGGCGAGGTGGATCGTGCCAGGCTCAACGTGATGGGCGGGTCGCTGGCCATCGGGCACCCGTTCGGGGCCACCGGCGCGCGCATCACGACGACGCTCTCGCACGAACTGGCGCGCCGCGGCGGGCAGTTCGGGCTGATGACGGTGTGCGCGGCAGGCGGGATGGGATTCAGCATGGTGATCGAGCGCGAATGAACGGATATGAGAACATGACGGCACTTTCAGTGGCAGTGACGGACGGCATCGCCGTCGTCACGTTCGACCTTCCCGGCGAACCGGTCAACAAGTTCTCGCCGGCGGTGATCACCGAGTTCGTGGCGGTGTTCGACCGGCTCGACGGCGATGCCTCGGTGCGGGGCGCGGTGCTGATCAGCGGCAAGCCCGACGTCTTCATTGCCGGCGCCGACATCGACCAGTTCCTCGAGTTCACCTCGGCGGCCGACGCCGCGCGGGCGAGCGCCGAGGGGCACCAGTTGATGAACCGGCTGGAGCAGGGGCGCGTGCCGTGGGTGGCGGCCATCAATGGCGCCTGTCTCGGTGGCGGTCTCGAGGTGTCGCTTGCCTGTGCGTACCGGATAGCCAGCGATTCGCCCAGGACCGTGCTGGCGCTCCCTGAGGTGCAGCTGGGGCTGATCCCCGGCGCCGGCGGTACGCAGCGCCTGCCGCGCACGGTCGGGCTGCAGGTGGCGCTGGACATGATCCTCACCGGCAAGAACGTGCGCGCAAGGAAGGCGCTGCAGAGCGCTCTGGTGGACGAGCTGGTGCACCCGAACATCCTGCGCGACGTCGCCATTGCCCGGGCGAAGGACCTCGGGGCGGGGAAGATCGCGCGCCGGCGCGAGCGGCCGCACGGGGCCAAGGGCGTGCTGCTCGAGGACAACCCGGTGGGGCGCGCCGTGGTCTTCCGGCAGGCGCGCGAGATGACGATGAAGAAGTCGCGTGGCCACTACCCGGCGCTGCTCGCGGCGCTCGAGGCGGTGGCCGCCGGCTATCACGGCCCGGTGGCCGCCGGCTTCGCCACCGAGGCGCGACTGTTCGGCGAGATGGCGATGAGTGCTGTCTGCAAGCAACTCATCTTCCTGTTCTACGCCACGACATCGCTCAAGAAGGATACCGGCGTGGCGCCCGGCGCGCCGGCGGGGCTGAACGTCGCAAAGGTCGGCAAGATCGGCGTGCTCGGCACCGGGTTCATGGGCGCCGGCATCGCGGCCATCTCGGCGATGCAGGGCGTGCCGGTGCGCTTCAAGGACACCACGCATGTGCAGGTGGCCAAGGGAATCGGCGCAGTGCGAGCCGTGCTGAAGGAGCGGCTCACCAAGCGGCAGGTCACGCGCCAGCAGTTCGCCGACCAGCTGTCGCTGGTCAGCGGGACGGTGGACTACACCGGCTTCGGCAACGCGTCGATGGTGATCGAGGCGGTGTTCGAGGACCTGTCGGTGAAGCACGCGGTGCTGAAGGAAGCCGAGGCCGTGCTTCCGGCGGGGGCGATCTTCGCCACGAACACGAGCACGATCCCCATTCACACGATTGCCGCGGCGTCACGCGACCCGTCACGGGTGATCGGGATGCACTTCTTCTCGCCCGTGCACAAGATGCCGCTGCTCGAGGTCATCGTGACGCCGCAGACGGTGAGCGACGTGATCGCGACGACCGTGGCGTTCGGCCGGAAGCTGGGCAAGACCGTGATCGTGGTGAACGATGCCCCCGGGTTCTACGTGAACCGCATCCTGGCGCCGTACATCAACGAGGCGGGCAAGCTGCTCGACGACGGGGCGCGCATCGAGGACATCGACCGGGCGATGCTCGACTACGGCTTCCCCGTAGGGCCGGTGACGCTGCTCGACGAGGTCGGGCTCGACATCGCCGGAAAGAGCGGCAGCATCATGGCCGCGGCCTTCGGGGACCGCATGCAGCCATCGTCGACACTCGGCAAGGTGCTCGCCGCCGGTCGCCTCGGGCGCAAGGGCAGGAAGGGATTCTACACCTACGACGAGCACGGCAAGAAGGGCGGTGTGGACCAGACCGTGTACCAGCTCACGCCGACGGGCACGGCGCGCCGGGAGTTCAGCGCGGCCGAGATCCAGGAGCGGCTGGCGCTGGCGATGGTCAACGAGGCCGTGCGGTGCGTGGAAGAGGGAATCCTGCGCGCGCCGCGTGACGGCGACGTCGGCGCGGTGTTCGGCATCGGCTTCCCTCCGTTCCGCGGCGGGCCGCTGCGGGTGGTCGACACCATCGGTGCGGCGGCGCTGGTGGAGCGGCTCGAGGCGCTGAATGCGCGCTTCCCGGGCCGCTACGCGCCGGCGGCGAAGCTGTTGGCGATGGCGGCGAATCACGAGACGTTCTATCCAGCTACCGGCAAACCGGTGTGAGCAGTTTCCGTTTCAATCTCACATGGGCGCCGGCCATGCCGTGCCGCCTGCTACCATAGGTCACGATGTTCCGCTCGCCACTCATTTGGCTGTCGCGCCAGCAATCGATCTTCCGCTTTGTCCGCAACAACGGGTTCGCCAAGCGGTTCGCCTCGCGCTTCGTGGCCGGTGAGACCATCGAGTCGGCCTGTGACGCCGTGGCCGCACTGAACACCAAGGGCATCACGGCCACGCTCGACCTACTTGGCGAGAGCGTGACGCAGGAGGCGGAGGCGCGCTCAACGGGCCGAATGTACCTGCAAGTCCTCGACGAGATCGACGGGCGCAAGCTGAAGGCCAACGTCTCGGTGAAACTCACCGCGCTGGGCCAGGACATTTCGGATGCCCTATGCGCAGAGATGGCCCGGTCGATCCTCGAGCGGGCCCGGCAGTACGGCACGTTCGTGCGGTTCGACATGGAGGGGAGCGACTACACGCAGCGCACCCTCGACTTCTTTGCGCAGCGGGTCTTCGCCGACTTTCCCGACAACACGGGCATTGCGCTGCAGAGCATGCTGCGCCGCACTGCCCAGGACGTGGTCTGGGCCAACGGCAGGCAGTGTCGGGTGCGCCTGTGCAAGGGCGCCTACCTCGAACCGGCGACGGTCGCGTTTCCCGACAAGAAGGATGTCGATCGCAACTACGTGGAGTGCGCCATGGCGCTCATCCAGCACGGCCGCTACCCCGGACTGGCCACGCACGACCCGGTGATCATCGCCGAGCTGACGGCGTGGGCGAAATCCGGCGGAATCGGTGCCGACAAGTTCGAGTTCCAGATGCTGTACGGCGTGCGGCGTGACCTGCAGGAGCAGCTCGTGCGCGACGGATGGGGGATGCGCGTGTACGTGCCCTTCGGCACGCAATGGTATCCCTACCTGATGCGTCGCCTCGCCGAGCGGCCGGCGAACGTCTGGTTCATCGCCGGCAACGTGCTGCGCGAGACGTTCCGACGCCGTTAGTCGTGGGCCGGTTCATTCCCCCCGATCACTCCCGGGGTGACGAGACCACCGTCGGCGGGTACGCGCTCGTGCACGGTCGTGCCGCGGCACTGGAGGGGCCCGATGGCCTGTCGTATTCGCTCGAGGTGCTGACCGACGAGACCGGCGACGCCGTGTGCCCGTACGGAGCGTACGTGGTTTTCCTGAAGTGGCGGCGAGTGGGTGAACCGGGAGTCGCCGGTCACCTCGAAACCGGGTTCTTGGCGTACGCCGACAGCGCGCAGGAGGCCCTGAACCTGGCCGGCGACACGCCGCTCGTCGAATGCCAGCGCCTGCTGGACGAGTTGGTCATCGCGCGCGACGGCGACTCCGGACGCCGCTGGTTCGACGCCATGCGCGACGAGGACGGCGAGTGAGCGGGAGCTCCGGCCGGCAGGGTGTGGTGCTTAGCGGCACCGGCGGCGTGTGGCGCGTGCGGTCGAGCGATGGCACCGAACGGGATGCCTCGCTGCGCGGCCGCCTCAAGCAGGAGGACAAGTTCGAGAAGCTCGTCGTCGGCGACGAAGTGGACTTCGAGGAGGGCACGCGCGGCGACGCGTGGAGCATCACGCGCATCCATCCGCGACGCACGCGGCTGGCGCGACGCGCCCCGGGCGGCCGGCGCGGCGAGCGCATCGTGGTGACCAACGTCGACCAGGTGGTGGTGGTCTTCGCCGCCGCCAAGCCCGAGCCGCACGTGCGCATGATCGACCGCTTCATGGTGATCGCCGAAGGCAACGAGATTGCCGCGCGCCTGGTGCTGAACAAGGTGGACCTGGTGGACGGCGCCTCGGGGGTCGACGCGCTGGCCAGCGACTACGAACGCGCCGGCTACCCGGTGCACCGCACGAGCGTCAAGCAGCACATCGGCCTCGATGAGCTGCGCGCGGTGCTCGTCAATCGCACGTCGGCGCTGACCGGGCCGAGCGGCGTGGGCAAGTCGTCGCTGATCAACGCGCTGTATCCCGGGTTGAACCTCAGGGTTGGTGAGATTTCCGAGTCGGTGAACAAGGGGCGCCACACGACGGTGGGCGCCGTGCTCGTGCCACTCCCCGGCGGCGGCTACGTGGTGGACACGCCGGGCCTCCGCGAGGTCGGCATGTGGGGGCTCCCGTCGGAGGAACTCGGCCAGTGCTTCCCCGAGTTCCGTCCCGTGCTCGGGCACTGCCGCTTCCAGGACTGCCATCACCTCACCGAACCGGCGTGCGCGGTGCGTGCCGCGGTCAGCGCGGGCAATATCTCCAGCGCGCGCTACGAGAGCTTCGTGAAGCTTCGGGCGGAATTGGCGGAGCTGGAGAACAGGTACTGACGAGAGAACGACAGAGGACGACAGAGGACGACAGAGTACGTCAGATCACTGCATGGACTTTCGGGCGCGAAACATCTGCCCGGTCTGCGGTGCCCAACCCAGGCCCCCCGGGTTTGCCTGTCCCCTGTCGAGGTCATCATGCGCCTGACTCTCGGCGGTTTTGCCGCTTCCATTGCCGTTGCCTCAGTGCTCGCCGCGCAGTCCGCGTCACTCGAATCGGGCATCGCCCACTTCGACGCGCGCCGGTGGTTCGATGCGCACGCGTTCTTCGCCGACGCCATCAGGGCGCAGCCAGGCAGCCCCGCGGCCGCCGGCTGGCTGATCGGGGACGCGTGGGAGAGGCGTTTGCGGTCGTCGACGCGTACCAGCAGCGCCGCCCGGCCGACCCGGTGGCGCTCTACCAGGTGGGACGGCTTGCCGCCGTCTCGGGACAGCAGCTCGACCGTGGCGAGGTGGCGCTCAAGAAGTACCTCGCCGTGGCGCTACCGCCGTTCCCCAACCCGGCTCCGTTCGGGTGGCGCCGCGCACGCCGTCATGGCATCATGCACTCATGGAAGCTGAACCGCCTCCCACACCCGTCAGTCCGGAGTTCAGCGCCCTGACGCTGGACGCGCTGAACGACGTGCACCGATTCGCCTGGTCGCTGGCCCGCAATGCAGCGGACGCCGACGACCTGGTGCAGGAAACGTACCTGCGCGCCTTCCGGTCGTGGCGCACCTTCCTGCCCGGAAGCGACATCCGGCGCTGGCTGTTCACCATCTGTCGCAATGTCTATCTCCGGGCGCGGGAACGGGAACAGCGGTATGCGCCTTTACAGGATGACGAGGGCGAGACGCTTCAGGCCGTGGAACAGCGGGCGGCGTCATTGCGCCAAGGGATGGGCGTGGCCCTGCTGCGACTCGACCTCAAGCCGGCGGTGGAACGGGCGCTCGATGCCCTTCAGGAACCTTTTCGGTCGGCGGTCATATTGGTTGACCTGGAAGACCATTCGTACGACGATGCATCGGCGATTCTCGGGGTGCCGGTCGGCACGGTCCGATCGCGGCTCTTCCGTGGCCGGCGCATTCTGCAGGAGCAGCTGATGGCGTTCGCGCGCGATGCCGGCCTGCCCGGAGCACGACATGATTGACGGACCTTCGTCGCCAACGGCCGGCGCGCTGAGCTGCGCCGAAGCCGCTGAAATCCTGTGGGACTATCTCGATGACGAATTGAGCCCCGAGCGCGAGGCCGCCATGCGGGCGCACCTTGCAGCCTGCCGGCCCTGCCTGCACCACCAAGAGTTCGAGCGCGCCTTCCTCGACGCCGTGGCGAGGGCGCGGTCCTCGGACCCGGCGCCCACGGCGCTCCGGGCGCGCGTCATCGACATGCTGCACGCCCAGGGGCTCATGCCGTGACGGCTGCCGACGAGCCATCGCCGAGCACGGCGGCCCACCGCAGCGAAGCGGCGCTGCGCTCCGGCGCCCGCTGCGTGGTGCTGACCATCAGCGACTCGCGGACGGTGGCCACCGACGAGTCGGGGGCGCTCATCGAGCAACTGCTGCTTGGCGCCGGACACGGCG
This sequence comes from Gemmatimonadota bacterium, assembly GCA_038059315.1. Classification (GTDB taxonomy): domain Bacteria; phylum Gemmatimonadota; class Gemmatimonadetes; order Gemmatimonadales; family Gemmatimonadaceae; genus PNKL01. The sequence continues at coordinate 6,186 of JBBTJT010000105.1, read as the reverse complement.
TGGTGGTGCGGCACCTGCTGCCCAATGACGACGCGCAGATTCGCAGCCGGCTGGAAGAGGCGCTGGGCCGCGCCGACGTCGATGCCGTGCTCTGCACCGGCGGAACCGGACTCGGCTTGCGCGACCGCTCGGTCGAGGTGGTGCGTCCCCTGCTCGAGCGAGAGCTCCCCGGCTTCGGCGAGCTGTTCCGCCTGCTCAGCTACCTCGAGCAGGTGGGTGCGGCGGCCATGCTGAGCCGCGCGCTGGCCGGTGTGTCGCACGGCAAGTTCGTGGTCGTGATGCCGGGCTCCAAGGCGGCGGTCGAACTGGCGATGACACGCCTGCTCCTGCCCGAACTGAAGCACGCCCTGCGGGAACTGAAGCGCTAGTGCCGCACGGCCGCGCCGCTCAGAACCTCACCACCTGTTCGGTGCGGTCGCCGGGCTGAAAGTAGAGCGACGAGCGCTGGCCACCGGGGTTCCGGAGGATGGCGACGAGGTTCTGCTGGTCGCCGTAGATGTCGAACAGCAGCGTGTTGGTGATGCCGATGGTGCGCGGCGCGTGCGCCACGCCGAACGAAAGCAGCACCCACCAGCTCTCCACTCCACTGTCGTCCTTCTCCGTGCCGGCGTCGAGCATCGTCGGCTTGGCGCGCAGTTGCAGGTGGTCGTCGAGGTAGGCCAGCACTGCCCGGTCGGTGTCGGCGTCGCGCCTGTACGGCCGCCTGAATGCCTTCGTTGCGTCGTCCCGGAAGAGCCGCACCCGGCCGAGGACCTCAGTTTCTTCGATGACGAGCCGCGTGTGCGATACGTGCAAGTCGTGCCGCGGCCGCCGGCTTCTTCCACGTGTTGTTGTCGCGGTTGACGTCGGCGAACGCGAGGTCGGGATCGAGCACCACCTGGGCGACATCCTTGCTGGTGAACATCCCGTGCGTGAACACCTTCTCGTTCATCCGCCAGATGTCGGCCGGTAAAGCGACGCGCTCCCTGGTGCCGTCGGTGTAGGTGATCTCCATCTCCACCGGCATCACCAGGCCGCCCTTCTGCTCGATGGTGAAGCGGTAATATCCCGATCCCTTCGACTCGTCGCCGACGATGTCCTTGGCGTCCTGCCGCTCGACGGTCGTCAGGGCCAGCGACACCGAATGTCCCACGGTGAAGGCGGTCACCAGCCAGGCGATGCGCGTCCACTCGCGTGGCGCGTAGGCGGCCGACAGCGCGGCGACGAAGAGGATGTGATCCGCAGAGCGCAGGTCGGCAATGTGCCGGAACCCGAGCGGCAGGAAGAGCGAAAAGTCGGCGGACACGGGCCTCCCTGCGAGGCGTGGTACCAGGTTGGGTTCACGCGCCGTTCAGCACCACCGACCAGGTGACCGGGATCGTCGGATCGAGCGAGTCCCTCACGCTGCAATACCTGGTGACGGCGAGTTCCACGGCGCGCTCGGCGTGCGCGCGTTCGATGCCCTCGCCGTCGATGCGATAGACGAGGTGGGCCTTCACGACGCGACGCGGCGGGTCCTGCTTGCGCTCGCCCTGCACCTCGATGCCCATCGATGCCACCGGCGTGCGCCGCTTGGCGAGGATGTCCACCACGTCCACGCCCGTGCAGCAGCCAAGGCCGATGAGCAGGGAGTCCACCGGTCCGGGGCCGGTCTCGGCCGAAGCGTCGATGCGGATCTGGGGTCCGCCGGGACGCCCGGCGTCAAAGCGGTGCTCGCCGGCCCACTGGATCTGCACACGGTTGTCGGCGCGAATCTCACTCACTGCGGCATCCTCGGTAATGAGGCCAGCTGGACTGTGGAACTCCCGATCACACGGATCAGCAATCGGGAGTTCCGCAGTTGAACGCAAACCGGTCGCCCCCGGCCACGTCAACCGATGCGCACCCCGTTGGCCACCGGGTGATCCGGGTGGAGCAGCACGACTTCGGCGGGGCCGGGCATGGCCCCGAGCACCAGCACCTCGCTCGTGAACCCGGCGATGTTGCGCGTCCCGATGTTGGTGACGGCCACCACCTGGCGGCCGACGAGCGTCTCGGGCGTGTAGTGCGCGGTCAACTGGGCGCTCGACTGCTTGATGCCCAGTTCGGGGCCGAAGTCTATTTCGAGGCGGATTGCCGGCTTCACGGCGCGGTCGAAGCGCTCGGCGCGCAGCACCGTCCCCACACGAATGTCGATGTCGAAGAAATCCTGTGGCGTCGGCATCCCGCGAAGCTAGCGCTCCCCGCCCGACGGCGCACCAGGTCGCGTCGCGAGGATGCGGCTCGTTAGCTTGCGGGCATGGGACAATACGAACGCCACGTTTTCGTCTGCACGTCGGGCAAGACCTGCCCCACGCAGGATTCAAAGGACGTCTTCGCGGCAATCCGCACCGCCGTCGTGGACGCGGGCATCAAGGGGCACGTCCGCGTGAACCACTCCGGTTGCCTGGGGCAATGCGGCCACGGCCCGATGGTCGTGGTCTACCCCGACGACGTCTGGTACAACAAGGTGCAGCCCTCCGACGCGACGCAGATCGTCAGCGAGCACCTGGTGGGCAATCGCCCGGTGGACGCGCTCCGCTACGTCGCGCCACCCGGCGACAACAAGGTGCCCGAACAGGTTCCGCCTACGGCGTGACCTTCCGTGGCTCCTCGGGCAGCAAGGTGAAGCGCGCAAACTGGCTGGTGTTCAGGTAGCGTCGGGCGGCGTCGCGCAGCTGCTGGGCGGTGAGGTTCTTCACCAGCGCCGGATACTGGACGGTGGCGTGCTGGTCGCGTCCGTCCTCGTCGTGATCGCTCATCCACCCCAGCCATGCCGCGTTCTCGCGCATCCCGGTCTCGTGCGCTCGCGCCAGGGTCTCCTTGATCTTCACCAGTTCCTCCGCGCTCGGCCCGGCCCGCTTCACGGAGTCGATGACGGTGAAGGCCGTCGCGACCAGTTCCTCGACGCGCTCGGGTGCCGAGCCGAAACTGAAGGTCACGCTGTAGCGCTGGTACGGAATGGAGTTGCCCGAGGCGCTGACCCCGACGCCGTACGTGCCCCCCGCGTCCTCGCGCAACGCGTCGCGCAGGCGCATGTCGAGCAGTTGTCGCAGCGCGCTGAGTTCGAAGCGGTTCTCCCACGAGTACGCGAAATCGCCGTGGAAGGTGATGCGCGACTGCGCCTTGGGGTCGGTTCCCTTGCGCACGACGCGGGTGACGGTGCCCTTGGGCGGGCGGATGCCGCGGTCCACGAAGGTCGTCGCCTTGCCTCCGGTGGGGAGCGAACCCAGGTACTGCTCCACCAGCGGCTTGATGCTGTCGAGCGTGAAGTTGCCGACGAGGTAGAACGTGAAGCCGCTGAAGTCGGCGAGGCGTGACTTGTACAGCTGGAAGGCGCGCGGCACGTCGAGCGAGTCGAGCAGCTCCGGCTGGAAGAGCCGGAAACGCGGGTGGTAGTTGGCCATGACCACGGAGACGGTGTCGCCGAATGCCTGGGCCGGCGTGTTGCGGCTGTTCTGCATCGCCGCCTTCATCATCGAGCGGCCGGCGGAAAAGAGCGCCGTGTCGAGGCGCGGCGCGGTGGCGCGCAGCCAGAGCAGCTGGAACATCGTCGGCAGGTCCTTGGGCGATGCCGAGCCGTAGGCCGACTCGCCGTTCTCGCCCACCGAGACGCCGGCGCTGGCCACCTTGCCGGTGAGCATGCGGCGCAGCTGGTTGTCGCTGAACGTGCCCGCGCCGCCCAGCACATGGCCGGAGAGCGTGGCGACGTTGTGGTCTGCGTCGTCGAGCAGCGAGAAGCCGCCCGGCCGGCGCCCGCGCAGCAGCACCTGGTCGTTCTTGAAGTCGGTGGGCTTGAGCAGCACGCGAATGCCGTTGGACAGCGTCCACTCGGTGATGCCGAGGTCGGCGATGCCCGACGTCCTGGCCACCTTGCCCGGGGTCGGTGCCCGCGCGACGAGCGGCTGGTTGGCGGCGGAGTCGACGTAGGCCACGAGCGTCCCCTCCTTCACGCGGCCGAAGATCGCCAGCAGTGCGGAATCGGTGGGGAGCACGATGTCCGCCCGCGCCGGCGCGGCCACCATGAGGGTGCGGTTTCCCTCGGGCATCCATGTCTTCGCCGCGCCGTTCACCTCGGCCAGCGTGATGCCGGGCAGGATGGCGGTGGCAAGCTGCTGCACCTGAGCCGCGCTGGCCAGGCTCGCCTGCGTCAGCACGTGCGACACCAGCTGGCTGGTGTACACCTTCGAATCCGTCTTCGCTGCCTCGGTAACGGCGCGCTCGAGCCCGCGGACCATGGTCGTCTTCTGCCGCTCGAACTCCGTGCTGGTGAAGCCGAAGCGATTGGCACGCTCCACCTCGGCGAGCGTCGCAACCAGTGCGTCCGTGAACTTGCCGTCCTTGACGATGGCGGCCGCCTGGAAAACGTCACGCTTCGGCAGCAGGGAGCCGCGTCCGGCGAAGGCGATGGCAAACGGCGTGCTGGCGCGCTGCGACAGTTCGCCCAGACGCTGGCCAAGGAGTCCCGTGTACATGCCGGCCACCAGCGACTCGCGCCACCAGCCGACGGTACCGCGCTCCGTGGCGGGCAACATCCAGTTCACCCGCGCGATGCTCTGCGGAAATTCCTTGTCGGAGGCCAGCGAAATGCGCGTGTCGGCGTGGTCGGGGACGTCGTAGGTGGTACGCTCGCGCGACCTGGCGGGATTCACGAGCCCGGCAAAGCGGTCCTTGATGGCGCGCTCCATCTCCGCGGCGTCGAAGTCGCCGACGGCGACGACGGCCATGAGGTCGGGGCGGTACCAGTCGCGATAGAAGCGCGTGATGGCCGCGTGGGTCGCCGAGTCGAGGCTTCCCTGGCTGCCGATGGGAAGGCGTTCGGCGTAGCGCGAGCCCTTGAACTGCACGGCGAGCTGCTTGTCGCGGATGCGCTGCCCCGCCCCGCGCCCGGTGCGCCACTCCTCGATCACCACGCCGCGTTCCTTGGCGAACTCCGTCGTGTCGAACGACACGGCCGACGCCCACTCCTGCAGCACGTCGAGCGCCGTGTTCAGCAGCCCCGCGGTGTCGGTGGGAATCTGCAGCATGTACACGGTCTCGTCGAAACTCGTGTACGCGTTGAGGTCGGCGCCAAACCGCATGCCCGCCTTCTCGAGAAACGAGACGATGGCCTGCTTGGGGAATCGTCGGGTGCCGTTGAAGGCCATGTGCTCGACGAAGTGCGCGAGCCCCCGCTGGTCGTCGTCCTCGAGAATCGAGCCGGCCCGCACGACGAGCCGCAACTCGGCGCGCTTCTGCGGCTTCTCGTTTCTGCGCACGAAATACCGCAGGCCGTTGGGCAGCGTCCCCTGCACGATGGCGGGGTCCACCGGGAGGGCGTCGGTGAGTTTTGGTGCAACCTGCTGGGCGCCAGCCGCGCTGGCGACGAGAATCGCGCTGAGCGCGACGGAACCGAGGAGTGGTCTCATCCGTTGACGATGCCATGAAGGCACATCACCGGGCAAGGCATAATTGCGCGGAACCCTGGTAGATTGCGGCCGACTCCCGCAACCGAGCGGTATGTACGACAACCAACCCCCCGCGATGGAACCCTATGCCCGCCACGTGCTCGTGTGCACGGGCGGGTACTGCTCCGCCGATCGCCGGGGGCGGGCAATCTATGCGCAGCTTACCCTGCTGCTCCAGCGCGAGGACCTGCTGTTCGGACCCACCCGCGTGAAGCGCAGTGAAGCCCCGTGTCTCGGTGTCTGCGCGGGCGGCCCCATCCTTGCTGTCTATCCGGAGGGGATCTGGTACGGCGGTGTCACCAGCGACCTTCTCGAGCGCATCGTGGTGGAGCATCTTCGCGATGGGCGCCCAGTAGCGAGCGCCGTCTTCTACCCCCCGCCAAACAAATCCGGCCCAAGCTGACTTGCGGTTGGCTCCGGCTTACCACAGATATTAACCAGTCAAACTGTCGAGGACTTGGACAGTGTCAGAAGTCTTGTATGAGCGACTGATGCCGGAGGGGGCCGTCGTGAGGATTCGCCGTCTGACTCCTGACGGCGGATCACCGGTGCGCGCCGTCATCGAGGTGGACCGGCGCGACTCCAGTCCACGCGGCATCAGCGCCGGTCGTCGACCGCCTCCACTGATGGCCGTCGAAGGAGAGAGCGACCAGGGCGTGGTGGCTGCGCTGCTCCCGTTCGCCGAGGGAGACGCGGCGGTAGCCCGCTTGCTGGCGCAGCGCAGCCCCGACTAGGCGCGTTG
>JBBTJT010000104.1:24084-26226 GCA_038059315.1 Gemmatimonadota bacterium | reverse complement strand
CGTCGGGCTTCGACAGGTCGGCGGCAAAGACCTCCGTCTCCACGCCGAGTCCGCGCAGCGCGGCCGCGGTCTTGTGCGCACCGGCCTTGGACCCGTGGTAGTGGACGGCCACGCGGCAACCCTCCGCACCGAGGGCCAGCGCGATGGACTGTCCGACGCGCCGGCCGGCGCCGGTGACGAGCGCGATCCGTCCGGCGAGGCTGGTCACGATTCGTTCACCGGCACCGCCGAGCGGCGCATGGCCAGGCGCTCCTCGTGTCGTTCGAGCCACTCCGGGGGCAACTGTACGGCGCCAAGCGCGCGCGGTCCGCCCATCGCGCCGTGCCAGTCGGAGCCGCCGCTCGGCACGAGATGGAAGAACTCCACCAGCGCACCGATGCGCGCCACGTCACTGGCGTCGTGTCCCGGGTGCCGCACTTCCGCGCCGTCGATGCCGGCCGCCACCAATCGTTCAAAGCGCGCGCGGCGGCCGTCGCCGCCCGGATGCGCCCAAATCGCCAGTCCACCGGCCGCGTGCACCAGTGCGACGCCGTCGGCGACTTCGAGACGCGGCTTCTCGACGAACGCCGGGCGACCGGCGCCCAGCCACTTGTCGAACGCCTCGCGCGCGTCGGCCACCCAGCCGCCGGCAATGAGCGCGCGCGCCATGTGCGGTCGCCCCACCGCACCGCCGGCCGCCTGAGCCAGCACCTCGTCCATCGTCACCGGGATGGCGTGCGTGTTGAGCATGCGCACCATCGCCTCGGCGCGCTCGCGGCGCCCCCGCTGAAACGTGACGAGAGCGCTGGCGATGGCCTCGATGTTGGCGAGGTGCAGCCCGAGCAGGTGCACTTCGTCCCGGCCGGCCATCACGCTGAGTTCCACACCGGGCACCACGCGCACGCCGAGCGCCGCGGCTGCCGCCACGGCCTCGGCGACACCGTCGACGGTATCGTGGTCGGTGAGCGCCACGACGTTCAGCCCGGCCAGGGCGGCCGTCTCGGCGAACTGGGTGGGCGACGCCGTGCCGTCGGATGCCGTGCTGTGTGCGTGAAGGTCAATGCGGGGAGCGGCCGCCGGCGCGCTGGCGCCGTGCGGGCTCGTCACTTGGCGTAGCCCGCCTCGGGCGACGTGTCGCTGCGTTGCGACCTGGCGAACAGCACGCGCAGTTCCGCGTCCGCCATCTCGGCCAGCGCCTGTTCGCGCGAGCGGGTGCCCGTGGGCGAGAAGCGGGTGACGCGCACTTCACGCGCGTTGCCGCTGCCACGCGCGAACAGCAGGGCGAATTCGTCGCCGTCATACTGCGTGACGAAGCCGGACGGCGAGACCTGCCAGTCGGCGCCGTCGATGGAAAGGCTGCGGGAGGGCATCAGGGAAGCTCCACGAGTGAGTAGATGCGGGATGGATCGAGCGGCGGTTCGGAGGCCGTGGCGTGCGCGCGGCGCAGGGTGACGATGTCGGGAGCCTCGGTGAACTCGATGAATGCTCCCGACATCGCCGCCTCCTCGAACACCCAGAACTGGCACCCGGCCGCCGTGTAGTGCGCCTTTCGCGTCGTCATCCGCTCGAAGAACTTCTCGCGGTCACCGGGCGTGACGACGGTGCGCTGCATGCTGAGCGAACGGGGCATGGACGGTTTCAGAATCCCTGCTCGGGAATCTGCTCCAGCGTCTGCCGGAGGTCGGCCATGAAGCGGTCGGCGTCGGCGCCGTCGACCCCCATGTGGTCGAAGGAACAGGAGAAGTAGGCGCAGGTGCGGATGGCGATGGTATCCTCGCCGTCGGGGCCGGTGACGACCTTGGGACGCTTTTCGATGGCGCCGACGCCGAGGATGGCCGTGGTGCCCACGGGAATGATCGGCGTACCCATGAGCGAGCCGAAAACGCCCGGGTTCGTGATGGTGAACGTGGCGTCCTGCACCTCGGCGGGATTGAGCCGCTTGCTGCGGGCGCGCAGCGCGAGGTCGTTGGCCGACTTGCTGAGCCCGGAGAGCGACAGGTCCTCGGCGTGCTTGATCACCGGCACGATGAGCCCGGTGGGATCGAGCGCCACGGCCAGGCCGATGTTGTAGCGCTTGCGCAGGATGAGCTCCGTGCCGTTCACGGTCGCGTTCATCATCGGGTGGCGCTTGAGCGTCGCCACCACGGCATGGATGATGAACGG
>JBBTJT010000104.1:13773-24074 GCA_038059315.1 Gemmatimonadota bacterium | reverse complement strand
ACCGGGACGATGAGGCCGGCGTCGGTGTCCACCGCGATGCCGAAGTTGCGGGCCGCGCGGACCGTGTAGGACCCGGCCGCCTCGTCCACGGTGGCGTTGAGGCTCGGGTGGGAGCGGAAGGCCTCGGCGATGGCCTTCATGATGAACGGGAGGAAGGTGAGCTTTTGCCCCGACTGCGCCTCGAGGGCGACCCGCAGGCGCGCGCGCACGCGGGCCACGCGCGTCAGGTCAATCTCGTGGAAGGTGGTGACGTGCGCGGCGACGCGGATGGCCATGGCCATGTGATCCGATGTCAGGCGGCGGATCTTGGACATCGGCTCGACGACGTCGCCCGGCCACGGCGTGGCGCCGGGGGCGTGCACTTCGCCCATCGGCACCATCATGCCACCCGGAAGGCCGGCAGGCATCGCCGTCGGTGCGCGAACACCGGTTTCGAGGTACGTGACCAGGTCCTTCCTGGTGACGCGCCCGGCGATGCCGGATCCGGAGAGCGCGGCAATCTCCACCCCGTGCTCGGCCGCCATGCGGCGCACCAGCGGGGAGCTCCTGGTGCGGACGCGCTCCTCGAAGGAGTTAGTCGATAGTCGAGTGTCGATAGTCGATAGTGGCCTGGCCGGCGCGACGGGCGCGGGCGGCGTTGGCGCAGTACCTGCCGCCGTTGGCGTAGAGCCTACAGCGGACAGCGTAGAGCTTGCAGCCGCTGTACCGCTCGGTGCCGGCGCCGGAGTCAGGGACGCGCCCTTCTCCGTCTCTATCCGCGCCACGATCGTCTGCACCGGCACCGTCGCTCCCTCGGCAATCACGATCTCGGCGATCACGCCGCTCGTCGGCGACGGGATCTCGGCGTCCACCTTGTCGGTGGAAATCTCGAAGATCGGTTCGTCGCGTTTCACCTCGTCGCCCACCTGCTTCAACCACCGGGAGAGCGTTCCCTCGGCAATTGACTCGCCCATCTGCGGCATCACCACGTCCACACGAGCCACGGGAGTCTCCTTACGTATTCGGGCGCTTGGGCGAGCGCAGCGCCCGCATGACGAGTGCCGGGAGCGTGATCATGCCGATCGCACCTCCGACCACTGTGAATTCCAGCCAGTTGCACGCGGGAACACCCTCACAAGCCTTCGCGTGCGTGACGTACGCCAGCAGCTTCGAGGCGAACGCCGCGATCATGCCCCCGGAAAAGAAGCCGATGGGGGCCAGGAAGCAGCCGATGGCAAGCGTTCGCGACCACGGGGCGACCTGCGCCGCCGGTGTTTCCTTACCAGTATCCATCTTAGTAGCTCACCAGGCGTTTCACAGCCAGGACGATATCCGGAGTCTGGGGGAGGACAACGTCCTCGAGTGCCGGAACGAAAGGTAATGGAACGTCGTGGGCTGTCACCCGGAGCACCGGCGCATCGAGCCACTCAAAGCAGCGCTCGTTGATCCGGGCGGTGATTTCGCCGGCCAGGCCGCCGGTTCGGCTGTCCTCGTGCACCACGAGCGCCCGGTGCGTCTTTCGCACGCTTGAGTCGATCGCCTCGTCGTCGAGGGGGGCCAGCGTCCGGAGGTCGAGCACCTCCGTGGAAATGCCCCCGAGCGCCAGTTCCCTGGCCGCGTCGAGCGCCTTCCAGAGCGCCGCTGCGTACGTGATGATCGAGACGTCCGTGCCCTCGCGGGCCACGCGCGCCTTGCCGATGGGCACCACGTGGTCGCCGGCGGGCATGACGCCCCTGATGCGGTGGTACAGGTCCGCGTGTTCGAAGAACAGCACGCAGTCGTCGTCGCGTATCGCGGCCTTCAGCAGTCCTTTCGCGTCCTCGGCGGTGGCCGGGTAGACCACCTTGAGGCCGGGTGCATGCACGAAACCAGCCTCGGCGCTCCGTGAGTGAAACGGCCCGCCGCCATACCCGCCGGCGCGTCCCCGCACGACCATCGGGCACGGCAGGCCTGCCCGGTAGCGCGCCGCCGCCACGTAGTTGGTGAGCACGTCGGACGCGTTGACCATGGCTCCCAGCCCCGGCAGCTCAACCACCGGGCGCATCCCCATGTGCGCGGCGCCGGCCGCCACGCCGACGATCGCGAGTTCCGACAAGGGCGTGTCGATGACGCGCGAGGCGCCGTACCTGGCCAGCAGCCCGTCGGTGACCTTGAATGCGCCGCCGGCCGCGCCGACGTCCGCACCAAGCAGGAAGACGTCGGGATCGCGGGCCATCTCTTCGTCGAGGGCCTCGCGAATGGCCTCGAGGTAGCTGATCCCGGCCATCAGACGTGCCCGGTGTCGTAGGTGCCCCACTCCTCGGTACCGTCAGGCCCGGAGCTCGCGACATCCGGCGAACGAAACCAGAGCGGTGTCACCACTGGCGGGTCGGCGAACACGCCCGACAGCGCGTCGCTCGCGTCCGGTAGCGGCGAAGCTTCGGCGAGCGCGGCGGCTTGCTGCACCTCCGAGCGCACCCGTTGATCGATGGCCTCGAGTTCCGTCGCGGGCACCTTGTCGCGCCCGCCGAGGACGCGCGCGAACCGGTCGAGCGGGTCGTTCTCGGCCGCCCACGTGTCGACTTCGCCGTGCGGCACGTAGGACTGGTCGTCGTGTTCGGCGTGCCCCGCGCGACGGTACGTCAGGAGTTCAACGAGGGTAACGCCTTCGCCGGCCCGCGCGTGATCGACGGCACGCCTCACGGCATCGTAGACGGCCAGCACGTCGTTGCCGTCGGCCTGCTCACCCGGCACGCCGTAGCCGACGGCCTTGTCGACGAGCTGACGCGCCAGGGTCTGACTGCTGGTCGGCGTCGAGTGCGCGTAGCCGTTGTTTTCGACGACCACGACCAGCGGGCACTTGTTCACCGCCGCGAAGTTGATGCCCTCGTGAAACGCGCCGGTGCTCGTGGCGCCGTCGCCCACGACGACGAGTCCCACGCGATTCTCGCCGCGCAACCTGAACGAGAGCGTCACGCCGGCCATCACCGGCACCATGTCGCCCGGGGGCGAGAGTTGCCCGACGAAGCCGCGGTCGAGGTCGGCGAACCGGAGGTTGCGCTCACGGCCGCGCGAGGGCGCGTCGGCCCGGCCGAGGTACTGCCTCAGCACCTCCGTGGGGGTCGCGCCCTTGACCAGCATGGCGCCCAGGTCGCGGGCGGCCGGCGACATCACGTCGTGGCGTTCGAGCGCGAAGCAACTGCCCACGGCGGCGGCTTCCTGGCCGAGCGAGCGGAACAGTTCGCCGACGACCTTCCCCTCGCCCAGGAGCCCGACCAGCCGTTCCTCGAGCGTGCGGGTGAGCCGCATCCAGTAGTACAGCTCGAGTTTCTGCTCGCGGCTCAGGCCAGCCGACGGCGCCACGCCACCCCGACGCGCCACCACCCGCACCGGCGCCTTGTCGCGAGGTGGCATGTCGTCAGTAAGCGGCCGACATCGCGTGCCGCGAGTCTACCTGACGGTGGAGCCGCACGAAGAACTTCTTGACGTTCCGGTCCAGGCGGCTTTCGCCCATCTGGTCGGTGCTTCCTTCCACGAAGGTGTAGTGCCCGCCCTCCATCCTCACGGAGAGCACCAGCGTGGCAGGCACCTCCGGGGTTCCCACGATGCCCTGGAAGGTGCGTGAGCTGTTGGTCGTGTGCGTCAGCGTGAGGCCGATCGTCGGGAAGAAGGCGTCGGCCTCGGCGAGGACCGTCGCGGGCAGGACGGAGGTGCGATGGAAGTGCTTCATGGTGGGGTCAGGGCTTGTTGGGTTCGCCGGGCTCGGAGCCCGTGAAGACGGTTTGCCGCCAGTTTTCGGTCTTCTGCAGGAGCTGCGTGGAATCGCGACGGAACTGTATGCCCAGCGCCCATTCGCCGGAGGCGGGGAACATCAGCGTGGCGTGATACGTGCCCACCTCGGGACCGTACTTGAAGCCGTCCCACTTGGTGAGGCCGTCCGCATTGGTAACGTAGATGCGTCCCTGCCCGTCGGCGATGGGTTCCCGGGTCTTCTTGTCGCGGACGAAGATGGTGTAATGGATGGGCTCGAGCGACACCGGCGGGGTGACGTCGCTCCACGCGCGGATCTCGAAGTCCGCGGTCCAGAGGCGGATGTCGGTATTCGGGCGGTTCGGCGGTGCGCAGGAGGCGAGTGCTCCGGCGACGGCCAGCAAGACCAGGATGCGGTGCGGTGTCATGGGTAGTACTCGAGGCCGAGGTGGGTGATCTGCTCCTCACCCATGAGATGACGGAGCGTGTTCTTCAGCTTGGTCTGCTGAATGAAAAGATCGTGCTCCGGCTGCAGTCCCGCAGCGGCCATCGGCGACTTGTAATAGAAGCTTAACCATTCCTGAATCCCCTTCATGCTAGCCCGGTGGGCAAAATCGCTGAACAGCGCCAGGTCGAGCACGATGGGGGCCGCGAGGATCGAGTCGCGGCAGAGGAAGTTCACCTTGATCTGCATCGGGTAGCCCATCCACCCGACGATGTCGATGTTGTCCCACCCTTCCTTGTTGTCTCCGCGCGGCGGGTAGTAGTTGATGCGCACGACGTGCGAGAAGCCCTTGTAGAGGTCGGGGTACGTCTCGGGCTGCAGGATGTTGTGCAGCACGCTCAATTTCGATTCTTCCTTGGTCTTGAACGACGCCGGATCATCGAGCACCTCGCCGTCGCGGTTGCCGAGGATGTTCGTGGAGTACCAGCCGGCAAGGCCCAGCATGCGCGCCTTCAGCGCGGGAGCGATGACGGTCTTCAGCCAGGTCTGCCCGGTCTTGAAGTCCTTGCCGGAGATCGGAACCCCCTGGCGCAGGGCAAGGGCTTGGAGTGCGGGGGTGTCGACCGCGAGATTCGGTGCACCATTCGCATACGGCACCCCCTCCATGATGCAGGCCCACGCGTACAGCATGGACGGCGCGATGTCAGCGTGGTTGTCGAGCATGCCCTGCTCGAACGACCCGATGCTCTGGTGCACGGCGGAGAGCTTGATGAAGATCTCGGTCGAGCCGCACCAGACGGCCACCAGCCGGTCGCACCCGTGGCGAGCCTTGAAGTCGCGGATGTCCGCGCGCAGCTGCTCGGCGAGGTCGCGCTTGGTGGCCCCCGACTTCACGTTCGTCCCGTTGATGCGGGTCACGTAGTGCTGGTCGAAGACCGCCGGCATCGGCTTGATGGCCGAGAGGAACTCCCGGAGCGGCTCAAGGTGCTTCTCCTCGAGCACGCCGGCCTTGCGGGCCGCCGTGTACGCGTCGTCGGGAATGGGATCCCACGCGCCGAAGACGATGTCGTCGAGACCGGCCAGCGGCACGAAGTCGCGAATGAGCGGCGCCCGGTTGTCGGTGCGCTTTCCCAGCCGGATGGTCGCCAGTTGCGTGAGCGACCCGATGGGCTTGCTGAGGCCACGGCGAACGCTCTCGACGCCGGCCATGAAGGTGGTGGCGACAGCGCCCAGTCCGGGGGTGAGCACGCCCAGCTTGCCGCGGGCGGGTCGAATGGCGGTCGTATTGGGTGAAGTCACGGGAGACTCCGGAAGATCGCGAGACTCATGGAACGGGGAAGCCCACCGGAGCCTCATCCTTGGCGCTGGCCGCGGAAGGCTTGGGGGGCTGCGTGGCCCGGCGAACGTGGAGAATGCGCTGCACCGCCGTGACGATGGACGTGGCCGCGAGCAGCGAGAGAATGAAGCGCAGCACCATGCCGTCGAGCGCGAGCCCGAAGAGCGCCTGCGGCGCCGAGAGCAGGACGATGCGCTCCGCCCGTTCCATCATGCCGACACCCTTCATGTCGATGCCCAGCGCCTCGGCGCGCGAGCGGGTGTACGAGATGATGAACGTGGCGATCATCCCGACGAGCCCGACCGCCACCATGGGCAGCGAACGGTGCCACGTGCTGGACGCGAAGAAGAACGTGAGCCCGCCCAGCAGGAACCCGTCGGCGATGCGGTCGAGCGTCGAATCGTAGAAGGCGCCGAAGACCGAGCTGCGGTTCGTGCGGCGCGCCACCATGCCGTCGGCGAGGTCGAAGACCGCGGTGATGCCGAGAAGCCAGCCCGCCGTGCGAATGTGCCCGGTGGCGAAGACGACACCGGCGGCGCACGAGAAGACCGTGCCGATGGTCGTGAGCGTGTTCGGACTGACCTGACGCTGCACGAGGAAGCCGATGAACGGCTCGACGGCGCGCAGGTAGACGGCTTTGCTCGACTCCCAGACGGAACTCATTCGTGGTGGGGATGCGGGATGCGGAGGGCTCCTTAACGATACAACATCACGGCCCGTGCGCGCTTCTGGAATGCGACCAGGGCCGGCAGGCTGGAATCGACCAGCGAGTCGGGGTCGGCGCCGCGCGCCACCAGGGCGAGGGCGGTTCCCAGTCCCGGAGCGCCCGCCGCTCCGGCGAGCCGGAGGGAATCACCGTGCACCTTCCAGACCGCCCACGCGAGGTCGAGGGCCAGCCGGCCGGTCTGCACGCGCTCGCGGTCTACCACGCGCACGCGAATGCCGGCGATCGATCGTCCGTCGTACTTGCCATCCGACGGATTCCTCGGCGTGAAGCGCTCGGCCTCGAATTTCACGCCGGCATTCGGCCGGTCAGCGAGTTCGTCGAGCACGCGCCTGGCATCGAGCCACGGCGCGCCGATGCGGACGAGAGGGTCTGCGGTGCCGCGGCCCAGCGAGAGGGTTGTTCCCTCGAGGGAGAGGAGGGCGGAGGCGATGAGCAGGTCTTCGACCGACTTCACCTCGTCGACGGGCGATGTCCACGGCAGCTTGCTCTCGCGCCCCCAGAACTGCGAGCGGCGCACCCCACGCGCCGGCACGACGTGCAGGTCGGCATCGGCGGGGAGCGCCGCGGCATACAGCTTGAGCGCCTCCCCCACCGACAGGCCGTAGCGCAGCGGCAGGGCGATATCGCTGCCGGCAATGGGACGCCACATGGGACCGTCGTGCTGGTCCCCGCCGAGCGCCGGCGGATGGTCGAGAATGACGATGCGCGCCTTGTGCGACGCGGCCAGCGCGACGAGGCGATGCAGCGCGGCGATCGACGAGCGCGCCGCGAAGCCGCCGTCGTTGAGGTCGATGACCACGCCGTTCACCCCGCGCCACGCGGAATCGTGCTGGGCGGCCTCGGGGCCCAGCACGGCGAGCAGGTGCACGTTCATCCGCCGGAAGCGCGCGTCATCCCTGAGCTCGTCCGGCCGTGGCAGCCCGGAGTGGGCGCCGGGAGTGTCCGTGATCCAGAGAACGCCTCGCCCGGCGAGCAGGCGGAGGCTGTCCTGGACGAGCACCGTCATGCTGGCCCGCACTTTCTCTGCGCGCGGCCGAGTCGCATCTTCCAGTGGTGGCTGCTGCGACGCGCAGGCCGCCGTGAAGACCATCCCGACTACCCAGGTCCTGATCCGATGCACGCTCGTCGTCTCGTTTCTCTCATGGCCGTTGCCGCGTTCGCCGCGGCGGCGTGTGGCCGCGCCCATCCGGCGGCCCCGCTGTCCCCGTCTGCTTCTACCCGCCTGGGCCCGCCGGCGTTCACGCCGTCGCTCACCGCCCCGCTGAACGATGCCGCGCGCGCGTGGATCGAGCAAACACTCGCCGGCATGACGCTCCGGCAGAAAGTTGGGCAGATGACCACCGCGTGGCTACTCGGCGACTACACGAGCACCAGCGACCCCACCTTCATCGAGGCGCGCGAGTGGGTGGTGAAGGACGGGATCGGCGGCATCACCATGTCGCTGGGCACGCCGATCGAGGTCGCCTCCAAGGTGAACGACCTCCAGCGGCTGGCGCGGATCCCGCTGATGATCCACTCGGACCTCGAGCCCAACCTGGGACGCCTCGAGGGGGGCCTGTTCGCGCCCTACACGTATCGCGCCGGTTCGGCGACGGTGATTCCGGCCAACATGGCCATCGGGGCCACCGGCGATGCGGAACTCGCCCGTCGGGCCGGCGAGATCATTGGGCGCGAAGCGATGGCCGTCGGCATCACGCTCGTCTTCGCGCCGACGGTCGATGTGAACAACAACCCGGCCAACCCGGTCATCAACACGCGCTCCTTCGGCGAAGACCCGGTGCAGGTTGCCAGGCTCTCGGCGGCGTTCGTGCGCGGCGTGCAGAGCGCGGGGGCGGCCGCCACCGCCAAGCACTTCCCGGGGCATGGCGATACCGACACCGATTCCCACCTGGCGCTTCCGGTGGTCAAGAGCGACCGCAATCGCCTCAACCAGGTGGAACTGATGCCGTTCCGCGCGGCCATCGCCGCCGGCGTCATGGGCGTGATGTCGGCGCACATCGCGCTGCCGGCCCTCGGCAACGACAACACGCCGGCGACCCTGCGCCCGGAGATCATCACCGCGCTGCTGCGCGACACGCTCGGGTTCAAGGGCGTGGCGATCACCGACGCGATGTCCATGGAGGGCATCGGCGCGGGCTTCACCGTGGAGAAGAGCGCGGTGATGGCCGTGCAGGCCGGCGCCGACGTGCTGCTCAAGCCCACCGACGTGCGGCGCGCCATCGACGCGGTGGTGGCGGCCGTCGAGCGGGGAGAGATCTCGCCCGCGCGCATCGACCAGTCGGTGCGCCGACTGCTCGAACTCAAGTTGCGCGTGGGGGTGATCCACCGTCCGGTGGTGTCGCTCGAGGCGCTGCGTGACTCGGTGGGCGCCGCCGAGCACCGGCGGGTGGCCCAGGTCATCGCCGAACGCGCCATGACGCTGGTGCGCGACGGCGCCGGCCTGGTGCCGCTGTCGCGCGGCGCATCGACGCTCGTGCTCACCTACTCGCCCGAGGCCGACATCGAGGCCGGACGCGCCTTCGTCGCCGAGTTGCGCGCCGGGCTGGGCGGCGGCACGCGCTCGCAGCGCATCGGACCGCGCACGCCACGCGCCGAACTCGACTCGCTGGGCCGTGGCGCCGAGCGCGTGGTCTTCTCCACGCACGGCCGCACAATTGAAGGCGAGGGCAAGCTGGCCGTGGCGCCGCAGGTCGCGCAGTGGCTCGACTCGGTGGCCGCCGCGCGTCCGGTGGCGCTGGTAGCGCATGGCAACCCGTATGTGATCCGCCAGTTCCGCAATATCGGCACCTACATGCTGGCCTACGGCACCGGCGCGACGCTCGAGAACGCCGCGGCCAGGGCCATGACCGGCCGGGCCGCCATCAGCGGCCGTGCACCCATTTCGCTGCCAGGCTTCTACTCGCGCGGTGACGGCATTCCGCGCCTCCTCCCGTTCGCGCGCGAAGCGCTCCCGACCGTCATGAAGGATTCGCTGCAGGGCCTGCTCGACCGCGCCGTCCGCGACTCGGCGTTCCCCGGTGTCGTCGCCGTCGTCGGCCGCCGCGACCGCCTGCTCGCCACCGTGAGCGCGGGGCACCTGGACTGGAAGGAATCCCCGGCTCCCGATGACCGGACGCTCTGGGACATGGCGTCGCTCACCAAGGTCGTCGCCCTGACGTCGTCGATGATGCAGTTGGTCGAGCAGAAGAAGGTCGACCTCGACGCGCCGGTGCAGAAGTACCTTCCCGACTGGACGGGGCCGAACAAGGACCGGGTGACGGTGCGACACCTGCTGACGCATTCGTCGGGGCTTCCCGGCTGGCGGCCGCTCTACAAGGAAGCGACGTCGGCCGGGCAGGCGCTGCTGCTCGTCCTGCAGACGCCGCTCGACACCGTTCCCGGCGCACGCACGGTGTACAGCGACCTCGGGGCGATCCTGCTCGGGCAGGTCGTGCAGCGCGTCAGCGGCCAGCGCCTGGACAGGTACGCGCGTGAACACGTGTTCGGCCCGCTGAAGATGGACGACACCCAGTACCTCCCCGACACGTCGCTGCTGCCGCGCATCGCGCCCACCGAGATCGATCCCTGGCGAGCGCGCCACATCCGGGGCGAGGTGCACGACGAGAACGCGTTCATGCTCGGCGGGGTCTCGGGCCACGCCGGCCTGTTTTCCACGGCGCGCGACGTGACGCGCCTCACGCAGGCCTACCTGAACGGCGGCACGCTGGACGGCGCACGCATCTGGAGCCCCGAGACGATTGCCCTGTTCACCACTGCCCAGGATCCGGCGTTCTCCAATCGCGCCCTGGGGTGGGAAACGCCCAACGGCACCAACTCGGCCGGCCGACTGATGAAACGCCCGGCGTTCGGCCACACGGGGTTCACGGGGACCAGCATCTGGGTCGACCCGACGAACGACCTGTTCGTGGTGCTCCTCACCAACCGGGTGAACCCGACGCGCCAGAACGCGAAGATCGGCGGAGTGCGGCAGGCGGTGGCCGACATGGCCGAAGAAGTACTCAGGGCCGCTTCGCGGCCCTGAGGATCTCTGAGGGCGAGGGCAAGTGGGGGGGGGGGGGGGGGGGTTTGGGGGGGGGCGGGGGGGG
>JBBTJT010000104.1:0-13763 GCA_038059315.1 Gemmatimonadota bacterium | reverse complement strand
CCCGGCTCTCCTTCTCCACTCACCACCCCGCGCCAAACCCCCGCACCCCGCACCCTTCCTGCGGTTGAAGGTGTATGACCTCCCCTATAGATTCAGCTAAGAGTTGGGCGCCGCCCGGTTGCCGTGGCGGGCCCCCCCATCCGGAGGCTGCAATATGAGCACGATGAACACCCCCGAAGTCGCCTTGGTCATCTCCGCGAACGCCACGGTCGAGGTCAAGAAGTTCATGGCCGCCGAAGGCATCACGCCCGACGTCGGTGGCCTGCGCGTGAGCGTCCAGCCGGGCGGCTGCTCGGGATTCAAGTACAGCCTGCTCATCGAGGACCAGGCCGCGGACGACGACACGGTGCTCCAGCAGGATGGGTACAGGGTCTTTGTCGACCCGTTCTCGATTCAGTACCTGAACGGGGTCATCATCGACTACGTGTCGTCGATGCAGGGCTCCGGCTTCACCTTCAAGAACCCGAACTCAACCGGCGGCTGCGGCTGCGGCAGCTCGTTCTCCGCATAACCACGAGTCTCGTGCAATGACATCTGGCGCGCGCCACGACGCCGGAGAAGCTGGGAAGGCCCGCGACGCCGTTTTGCCGACGCATCGCGGGCCTTCTCTTAATTCCGGCGCCCTCACTTCGCTCGAACGCATTCCCACCGTGGTCGTCAGCGACCACCAGGCGCTCGCCGTGCAGGTGGCGCGCCGGATCGCCGACATCATCCGCGCCCGCAATGCCGAGGGTCGCCCCGCGGTGCTCGGCCTTGCCACCGGCTCGACGCCCATTGGCGTCTACCGCGAGCTCATCCGGATGCACCGGGAGGAGGGCCTGTCGTTCGCGCGGGTCGTGAGCTTCAACCTTGACGAGTACTACCCGATGGCCCGGGAGAGCATGCACTCCTACCATCGCTTCATGTGGGAGAACCTGTTCTCGCAGGTCGACGCCGACCCGGCCCAGGTGCACATCCCCGATGGCACGGTACCGGGCGACCAGCTCGACGCGTGGTGCGAGCAGTATGAGCAGCGCATTCGCGACCTGGGCGGCATCGACATCCAGATCCTCGGCATCGGAAAGACCGGCCACATCGGCTTCAACGAGCCGGGCTCGGGCGAGCAGAGCCGCACGCGCCTGGTGCACCTCGACGCGGTGACGCGGCGTGATGCCGCGGCCGACTTCTTTGGCGAGGAGTTCGTGCCGCGCGAGGCGGTGACGATGGGCGTGGCCACCATCCTCGATGCCCGCGAGATCGTCATCCTGGCCACCGGCGAGCACAAGGCGAGCATCGTGCGCCGCTCCGTCGAGGGGCAGATCGACCTCGAGGTGGCCGCCACGTTCCTGCAGCGGCACCCCCACACCACGTTCTACGTGGACGCCGCGGCCGCGGCCGACCTCACGCGCATCGCCACGCCGTGGCTGCTCGACGAGGTCGAGTGGACGTCGACGCGCACCCAGCAGGCCGTCACCTGGCTGTCGCGCAAGACCGGGAAGGCGATCCTCAAGCTCACGCAGGCCGATTACGCCGAACACCAGATGTCGTCGCTCGTCGCCCGGCACGGAACGCCCGGCGCGGTGAACGGCCTGGTGTTCAACCAGCTGGGGGCGCGCATCCGCGGCAAGAGCAAGCTGCCGCGGGGCCGGCGCATCGTCTGTTTCTCGCCCCACCCCGACGATGACGTCATCTCCATGGGCGGCATCCTGCGCAAGCTGACGGAGAACGGCAACCACATCACCGTGGCCTACATGACGAGCGGCAACATCGCCGTCTTCGACCACGACGTGCGCCGTCACATGGAGTTCCTGCTGCGCCTGCACGGCGACGACAGCAGCTGCGGCACCCAGGTGGACGCGCTGGTCGAGAAGGTCCACGCGTTCCTGGCGCGCAAGCAGCCGGGCGACGTCGACATTCCCGAAGTGCAGGACATCAAGCGCATCATTCGCGAGACCGAGGCCATCAGCGGCCTCGAGACGATCGGGCTCGGCTCGGAGAACGGGCGGTTCCTCAACCTCCCGTTCTACCAGACGGGCAAGGTGAAGAAGGACCCGATCGGCCCGGCCGACGTGGCCATCGTGCGGGCGCTGCTCGAGGAGACCAACCCCGAGTACATCTTCGTCGCCGGTGACCTGTCCGACCCGCACGGCACGCACCGCATGTGCAAGGAAGCGATTGACGCCGCGCTCGACGAGCTATGGCCCAACCGCCCGCGCGGGCCGCAATCGGACGACGGCCGCCGCGCCGCCGACCCGCCGCTGGTGCGGCACGCGCCGGAAGTCTGGCTGTATCGTGGCGCCTGGCAGGAGTGGCCGGTCACCGAGGCCACCTGGCTGGTGCCGCTGGCCCAGGAAGAACTGAAGCGCAAGATCCAGGCGATCTTCAAGCACCAGAGCCAGAAGGACTCGGCGCCCTTCCCCGGGCAGGACGACCGCGAGTTTTGGCAGCGCGTGGAGCAGCGCAACAAGGACACGGCGGCGATCCTCGACGCGCTCGGGCTGGCCGAATATTTCGCAATGGAGGCGTATGTCGTCGACTAGCCGTTTCGCCCGAGGAGCGCAGTGACCGCCAGCCGGTTCGGCCTCATCGACCTGCTGGTGCTCGTCACGTACCTCGTCGGCACCACCGTACTCGGCCTCTGGCTGGGCCGGCACCAGAAGAACTCCAACGACTACTTCGTCGCCGACCGCAACATTCCGTGGTGGGCGGTCATGTTCTCGGTGGTCGCCTCGGAGACGAGCGCGCTCACCTTCATCTCGATCCCGGGCCTCGCGTACCTCGGCGACCTCGGGTTCCTGCAGGTGGTGGCCGGCTACATCATGGGACGCATCGTCGTCGCCTACGTGCTGCTGCCGCGCTACTTCGAGGGGCAGCTGGTGACGGCGTACGCGCTGCTCGAGACCCGGTTCGGCCTGACCACGCGCCGCTTCACGAGCATCGTCTTCATGGCCACGCGCGCGCTGGCCGATGCCGTGCGCGTCTTCGCGACGGCCATTCCCATCGCGCTCATCATCGGTCCGGTGATGCCGCGGCAATACCTCATGCCCACGGCCATCCTGGTGCTCGGTTTCCTCACCGTGCTCTACACGTACAAGGGCGGCATGCGCGCCGTGGTGTGGACCGAACTCCTGCAGGCCGCCGTGTACGTGGCGGGTGGCATCTCGGCGATCGTGCTGCTCGGCAAGGCGTCCAACGGCGGGTGGAGCGGCATCCTCCAGCAGGCTGGCGTCGCCGGCAAGCTGCAACTGCACGACTTCTCGACGGCGCTCGACAAGCCGCACACCATCTTTGCCGGCCTCATCGGCGGCGCCTTCCTGTCGATGGCGTCGCACGGCGCCGACCAGTTGATCGTGCAACGGCTGTTGTCGGCGCGGTCACTCAAGGACGCCCAGCGCGCCATCATCGGCAGCGGACTGGTGGTCTTTGTGCAATTCACGCTCTTCCTGATGGTGGGAATCGGCCTCTGGTCGTTCTACCAAGGGAGGGTGTTCACCACGCCGGACGCCATCTTCCCGACCTTCATCGTGGAGCGGATGCCCACCGGCCTGCTCGGCCTGATCGTCGCGGCAATCGTGGCGGCGACGATGAGCACGCACTCGGGCGCCATCAACGCGCTGGCCGCCACGACGACGCACGACATCTACATGCCGCTCACCGGGCGGAAGGCCGAGGATCCGCACACGTTCAAGATCGGGCGACGGTTCGCGCTCGTCTGGGGCGTGGTGCTGACGCTCGGCGCCCTGCTTTTTCCCGAGGGGCGCACGCCGGTGGTGGTGATTGCGCTGTCCATCGCGTCGTTCACCTACGGCGCGCTGCTCGGCGGGTTCTTCCTGGGCATCCTCGTCAAGCGCGCCCGGCAGCGGGACGCCATCACCGGCATGTGCGTCGGCCTGGCGTCGATGGCGGTGGTGGTCTTCGCCAAGCTGGTGGAGGCGGCGGTGCCGATCCTCGTACCGGTGCTGCATCCCATCGACAGCATCGCCTGGCCGTGGTACGTGCTGATCGGCACCACGATCACCGTGCTCACCGGCCTGCTGAGCTCGCTGTCGCACTCCTCCGACGGATCGCGCGGCGCCACCTCGTGACGGCGCCGCGCCCCGCGACCACTCCCCGGAACTCATGAGCAGACTCATTGTTGGCGTTGATGGCGGCGGCACGAAGACCAGGGTCATCGTGGCCGATGAGCAGGGACGCGAATTGGCGACGGCGTCCGGACCGGGAAGCGCCGTGCGGCCGCCGGGCGGGGCGTCGCATTCGGCGGAGGTCATCGCCCAGACGGTGCGCGAGGCGCTCGCCGCGGGCTCGCTCGCTGATGAGACGCCGAGTGTGCTCTGCGCCGGCCTGTCGGGTGCGGGACGAGAGCCCGAGCGTCTTGCCGTGCGCGAGGCGCTGCGGCGGCTCAACGTGGCCGACCTCGTCATCGTCGAACCCGACGCGACCATCGCGCTCGAGGACGCCTTCGGCGATGGCCCGGGCATCCTGCTCGTGAGCGGCACCGGCTCTTCGTGCTTCGGACGATCGCCCGCTGGCGTCTTTGGTCGCTGCGGCGGCTGGGGGCCAAGCATCGGTGATGAAGGAAGCGGCGCGTGGATCGGCAAGCGGGCGCTGAGCATCGTCTCGGCGGCCGCCGACGGCCGCGAGCCGGAAACGGCGCTGCTCGGCGCCGTGCTCACGGTTCTCGAACTCGAGAACAGCGATGGGCTCATTGGCTGGGCGCAGGCCGCCACCCCCGCCACGCTGGCTCGCCTGGCGAGCACGGTCATCACGGTGGCCGCCCTGGGAGACCAGCGGGCCAACTCCCTGCTGACGATGGCCGCCGAGGAGTTGGTGACGCACGTGCGCGCGCTGGCGCGGCAGCTGTTCATGGAGGAGCGCGCGACGATTCCGGTGGCGCTGGCCGGCGGACTGATGGAGCGCGGCTCGTTCCTGCGCAAGCTCGTCGAGCACCGGCTGAAGAGCGCGACGCCCGGCGCGACCGTGCGCGCGGAGCCGGTGGTCCCGGCGCGCGGCGCGGTGCGCGTGGCGCTGCACAAGCTGTCGCCGCGGGCGTAGCGCTGGCCTCGCGAGGTCTCTCACGGAGACCGGAGCGATACGGAGGACGCGGAGGAGGCAAACGACTTGATGGGGATTGGCGGGAGGATATCCCCGCCAAGTCCCCTGTTGAAGTTGTCGCTGACTCCGTGTCCTCCGTTTTGCTCAGGTCTTCGTGAGAGACCTCTGAATGCCGGGCGCAGCCCCAACGCCCCCGCCCACGGTTTCGTACATTCTGGTAGCGTTCTGCCGTCTACCGTCTCCCGACCGTCGAGGCCGTATGTCACGCGTCCGATATTCCCTGCTCGCTGCCGCCGCGGTGCTGCTATCCGCGCCGCTCGCCGCGCAGCGCACCGACCTGAAGGCCGGCACAAGGTTCGAGCCGTACTTCAACGTCGCATCCCCGCTTACGCTCACTTCCGCCGCCAAGGTGGACCGTGTGGCGTGGAAGACGTACGAGAAGGGAATGCGCAATGTCTACACGGCTGCCGCACCGCTGTGGCGACCGGTGAACCTCACGAACTTCCGCGAGGACAACGGCCTCGACATCTCGGCCATCGCGCTGTCCGACGACGGATCGGTGGCCGTGTTCGTCCGCGGCTCGGCGCCGAACTCGCGCGACTGGGTCGCCAACCCGTCGCACGACCCCAACGGCCCGGAACGCGCCATCTGGGCGGTGAAGACCAGCGGCGGCCCGGCGTGGAAGGTGGCCGTGGGGGCCGCGCCGGTGCTGTCGCCGGACGGGAAGTCCGTCCTCTACGTGAAGGACGGGCAGATCTACCGCGCGCGCGTGCTCCCCGGCACCGCGACCACCGCGATGGACAAGGGCGAGAAGCCGTTCATCACGGCCTGGGGACGGCAGAGCAACCCGCGCTGGTCGCCCGACGGCCGGAAGATCGCGTTCGTGAGCGACCGCGAGAACCACGCCTTCATCGCCGTCTACGACGTGAAGTCCCGGACGCTGGCGTACCTCGATCCCAGCGTGGACTGCGACGGCAATCCCGTCTGGACCGACGACTCGAAGCGGATCGTCTTCACGCGGCGCCCGGGCACGCCATTCGGCGCGCAGAACCAGGACGGAGCCGGCGTCGGCCAGTCGGCGGGTACCCCCACGGGCATCGCACAGGCGCTCCAGCGGCTGCGCAACGGCGGCTTCGGCCCGCCGTGCGGAGGCGGCTTCGGCGGCGGTGGCGGCGGTGGCGCGGCGGCCGCCGCGGCGCAGCAGGCCCAGGCTCGGGCCGCCCAGGCGGCGCAGCGCCCCGGTTTCTTCCAGGCGCGATTCCCGGGTGGCTACACGCTGTCGCTGATGATGGCCGACGTCTCGACGCGCATTGCCGGCGAAGTGTGGCACAACGAGCCCGGTGAGCGCTCGTTCACCACGCTGAATGGTATGCGGTACGCGGCGGGCCACGTGGTCTTCCCGGCCACGGTGCCGAACGACGAGTGGGACCGCTGGTTCTCGATCGACCTCGCGAACCCGGCCAAAGCGCCGGTGCTCCTGACGACCTCCGACGGCCTCATCGAAGGCGCCGGTTCGGTGGAGCTTTCGGCCGACGGCAAGACGCTTTTCTACGCCACCAACGCCAGGGACATCGAGCGCCGCCATATCTGGTCGGTGCCGGTGGCCGGCGGCACGCCGCAGCAGCTGACCACGGGGGAGGGCGTCGAGACGTCGCCGGTGAAGCTCGCATCGGGCAAGGCCATCGCCGTGCTCTACTTCGACTGGAACACGCCCGCGTCCGTGGGCATCGTGGCCAGCGGTGCCGACAAGGCGAAAACGATCTTCCCCGTGCTCGGCAAGGCGTTTCCGCGCGACGCGCACGTGAAGCCGCAGATCGTCTGGACCAAGGCCGCGGACGGCGTGTCCGTGAGCAACCAGCTCTTCCTGCCCAGGGACCTCAAGCCGGGCGAGAAGCGACCCACGATGGTCTTCGTGCACGGCGGCCCCATGCGGCAGATGCTCCCGGCCTACCACTACATGGAGTTCTACCACTGGTCGTACGCGTACAACCAGTGGCTGGCCGCGCAGGGCTACATCGTGATGTCGATCAACTACCGGAGGGGCATTGGTTACGGCCGCTCCTTCCAGACCGCGGCGAACGCCCAGGCGCTGGGCAACAGCGAGTACCAGGACGTCGTGGCCGGCGCGCTGTACCTGCGGAGCCGTGACGACGTCGACGCGTCACGCCTCGGCATCTGGGGGCTGTCGTACGGCGGCCTGCTCACCGCGCAGGCGCTCGCCCGCAACAGCGACCTCTTCGTGGCCGGCGTCGATTACGCCGGCGTGCACCTGTACGGCAGTTCGCTCGACACCGCGGCGCTCTCGTTCAAGTCGTCGGCCGTCGGCGCCATCGACCAATGGAAGTCGCCGGTGCTGCTCGTGCACGGCGACGATGACCGCAACGTGGACTTCGCGCAGACGGTCGGCCTGGTGCAGCTGTTGCGTGCGCGGGGCATCTACTACGAGCTGACGGTCGTGCCGGACGACACCCACGAGTCGATGCTCCACAAGAACTGGATCGACACGTGGGAGCGCACCGACCTCTTCCTCAAGCGCTTCGTCTGGAACAAGGAGAAACCGCCCGTCATGGCGCCCTGACACGGTTGCACCGTGCCGTGGGACCGACCGCCCCGCCGCTCCTCGCGGCGGGGCTGTTGTCAATCCGAGCCTGCGGGTGCAACTCTCGCGGTGGAACGCCGGACGGCGGACCGAGACACGCATGAAAAGCGGGGCGCCTCATCAAAGACGCCCCGTCGTGCTGTCCGCCTGGATCTACCGGGAACCGCTCGAGCCTGAACCCCGGCAGTTCTTGTCGTACCAGTTGTCCCGCCCAAGTCCCTGACCGTGATCCCATCCCGGCGGCGCCGCAGGACCCGGGCCGACATCGGAGAAGCCACCCGGGCCGCTGCCCGAGTACCAGGCGCAGGACTTGCCGCCCGACTGCGACGGGTTGCCGCCGCCCGAGCTCCCGCTGGTCGAACTGCCGGAGGAGGAACCCGATGACCCGCCGCTGCCATACGAGGAACTGGAGGACGAACTGCTGGCGATGGCGCCTGAGGCACTGGTGCCCGTGCGCAGGAACGACACGCCCGCGTCGCCCTGATCGACGGTCGATCCGGGGATGCGCTCGGGGGAGCACGCCGCCACGAGAACGCCACAGAGGACGATCGCCGTGGACAGCATTCGATTGGCACGCGCATCGGGAGTCATCAAGTCAAGATCTCGTCTTGTGGGGGTAACGACCGCGTAACATGGGCTGCCAACCTCTAAACGTCAATGACAATGACGGATTTCCCCTATCGGGCATCACGAAGGGCCGGCACGCGGGACCGGCGCACCTCGAACCGCTCGCTGGCCAGGCGGTCTCCCCTCGACCAGACGCTGACCTGCCAGATGCCCTCTTCCTTGGCCAGGTCAATCCCCGGATGGTACCAGCTGACCTCCCACTCCGCCGAGATATCGAAGTCGTACTCGTACACGGCGCGCCGGGGCGAAACCAGGCGAATGCGCACGGTGATGTCGTCGGGGAGGAAGCTCCAGCGGTTCCAGATGAACACGGGGTCGTTGGGTGCCATGACGGGCGTCTCGACGAAGCCCTCGCCCTCACCGCGAGAAAAGTGCCCGACCCGCAGTTGCGGCGGCTCGACGCGCGCATAGTTGGCGCGCGTCACCACCCGTCGCTTCGTCGTGTCGTACCCGACCAGCCGTCGTGCGTAGTCATAGTTGGACCACACGTACCAGTCGGCCGCGAGGTCGCGATAGGTGCGCACGCGCTCGAGATTGCGCGGCGCCACGTTCTTCTGTTCGGTGGCGTCGGTGGTGAGGTCGTACAATTCCGGCTGTCGTCCGTCGAGGTGCGCGATGTACTTCCAGCGGCCGTCGCGGAGGCCGAACTGTGCCGGACGCGAGTCCTTGTGGAAGTAGGCGATCCGCGAGGTGTAGGTGGGCGCCGTCAGGTCCTGGCCGGGCACGGGGGGACTGGGGATCCCGAGCAGGGACAGCATGGTCGGCATCACGTCGCCGTGTTGGCCCAGCCGGCGGGACACCGCGCCTCCGCCGCCCAGTCCCGGCGCGGCGACCATCATGAAGTTGCGGATGTTCTCTTCGTAGAGCCGGTTGCGATGCACCCAGTTGTCGGTGTGCAGGTCGGCAAACGCCTCGCCGTGATCGCCGGTTACCACGATGAGCGTCTCGTCCAGCAGGCCACGCTTGTCCAGGTCATCGAGCAACCGTCCAATCGCGGCATCGACGTAATGCAGGGAGTTCGCGTAGCGCGAGGCATCGTCCTCGCCGTCCGATGGCCCCCGGTCGTTTCCCCACGTGCCATACGGGTGGTGCGACGCGATGGTCTGGAATTCCACGAAGAACGGCTGGTCGCCGCGCCCCGCACGGTCGAGCCACTGCGTGACCAGGGGACGCATGGCGTCCTCGTTGGCTCCCCACGAGGTGATCTCCTGGCTCGCGTCGAGCGCCGGCGTGCCATCCTGATAGTGCACGACGGTGTCCCACGGCATCGTGCGGTAGTACTCGGCCAGGTAGCCGAACCGCAGGTCGGGGGCGGCGAACAGCCCGGTGCGATACCCGGCGTCGCGGAAGGCACTCACCAGCGTGGGCGCGCGGAGCGGCAGCGTCAGCTCGTCGCCGACGCTTCCCCACGTGATGGCGCGCCCACCGGTCATGATGGGCACATGCGCGCGCGTGGTGGCCGGGTAGACGCCGTAGATTTCCGGGAAGATCAGCGCGTCCTCCGCCAGCCGGGCCAGGTTGGGCGTCACTACCGGGTCTGGGCGTCCACCGCGCAGCAACTGGCCCGAGCCGACCGACTCGAGCACGAAGAAGACCACGTGCCGCCGGCGCGCGCCGCGCAGCGCCGCCGAGCGCGCGAACAGCGCGGCGTCCTCCGCTGAGTCGTTGCGCCACCCGGGGTCGCGCAAGCGGAACAGGTCGCCGACGGCCGGCGCCGGGCCGCGCGGCACCGCCACCGCATCGGGCTCCGGCCAGACGAGCCCGAGCAGCGGGAACCGGTCGAGTTCATAGCGGTCGCGCACGTTGCGCACCACCGGCACCGCCAGTGCGGCATACGCGCCGACGGCGAAGAGCACCGGCGCCACCCGGGGCGAGCGCGCTCGTGCGTGTTCACGCGCCACCAGCGCCCGGAAGAGCGCTGGCACCACCAGGGCGAGGAACCCGAGGTTGAGGTAGGTCATCCAGTCGGCGTCACTCCCCGCGGAACCGAGCAGCCGCGGAATCGCCACGCCGAGTTCGAGCACCCCGCCGTCGGTCTGCGACAGCGTCATGTGATCGTGAAACCGCTTGAACACCAGCTGGTCGGACACGACGAGCACCAGCACCGCGGTGGCCAGCAACCAGGCGCCCCACGACCATGAACGCCGGCGCGTCCCCCAGAAGACGGCCGCCCCCACGAGCAGCGCGGCGACGAGCGATTGCCACTGAAGGAACGGCAGCGCCAGCAGGAACATGCCGGTCGGCTTGCCGCTGGCCCTGATCGGCGCGACGTACCGCAGGAAGAGTTGCGCCTGCACCATGGTGGTGAACGCAAAGACCACGAGGGCCACCTGCACGGCGAGGTGGGCCCGCGTGTCGCGGTCGCGGTGCTCACCCGGCGACGGCCGCTCGGCCGGCATCAGAACAGGATCGTCGGCCACGCGCGGTCGGGGCGCCAGACGCGGGCGGGAAGCGCGCGCCACCACCGACCGGCCCCGTTCGCCTTGAACTCGGTGGCCATGTTGTCGTCGGTGATGTTCCAGAGGTCGTTGGCCCGCCGCAGCTCGGGCGCCATCTCGTCGCTGGCCGCCTCGAGAAAGGCCTGCAGCGTACGCTCGGCATGCTCACCGCGGATTCGCGCCACGCCGTCGGGTCCGGCAATCCGGAGCATCGCGGCACGCCGCTCCTCGGGCGTCAGGTCGAACGGTGCATCGCTGGCCGCCACGAAATTCGACACGCGAATGACGTGGCGCCACACTCCGGCCGCGGTGTACGGCACGTCCAGCGACCCGGTGGTGTTGAAGTAGGCCACGCCCCCGGGGGCAAGGTGCGCCTTGAGTTCACGCAGGAACTCGGCCGACAGGATGTGCGTCGCCCCGGACCGCCAGTGCCACGTGCCGTTGATCACGATCATGTCGAAGCGGCGGTGGGGATGGCGCGCCAGCCAGCGGCGCCCGTCGTCAAAATGCAGGCGCACCCGCGGGTCGTCGAGCACGCTGGCGATGTCGGGGAAGTGCCACATGACATCGACGTACGCCGGGTCGAGTTCCACGATGGTCAGCGAATCGACGTCCGGCACATCGGCGATGATGCGCGCCCATGACCCGGTGCCCAGCCCGATCTCGAGCACCCGGCGAGGCGCCCGGTGCAGCGCCGGCACGAAGAAGGCCCGGTTGATCAGGTTGGTGTTCGTCTCGGGGTCGAGGTTGAACGCGCCGTCGTACAACCCCTCGCCGTACTCGGTCCCCGTCGGCCAGACGCCGACGATCCCGGCGCGTCCTTGCGCGAGGTACTGGTATCCCGGCTGGTATCCGTCGGTGCCGAAGTGGATCTTCGGAAGGAACATGTCGAACAGCGGCTTGTGCGCCGCCAGCACCAGCAGCGCCCCGAGCGCAAACACCGTGACGCCGGCGCGGCGGCGGCGCTCGGGCGCCGTGAGCCAGAGTGCCTGCGCCAGCCCCGCCGCCGCCAGCGCCACGAACAGGATGTTGTGCTCGAGCGTCTCCACCTCGAGCATGACGTACCCGGTGACCAGCGGCGCCGCCGCCGCCCCCAGCACGTTGGCCAGCAACACGCGCGCGGTGGCGGCGCCTGCCGACAGTCCACTTGCGGCTGCGGCCTCGCAGAGCAGCGGCAGGATGCCGCCCATGGCCGCGGCGGTGAGCGCCGTGGCCGTGTAGAGCACGTAGCGACCGAGGGCCGCATCGCGGGTCAGCACCGCCGCTCCCACCGGCATGGCCCAGTAGAAGACGAAGCCCGACAGCGCCACGAGGACCGCGACGTATCGCAGGTTGCCGAGCCGCAGTCGGTCCTGCAGCGCGCGGCCGCCGATCGCGCCGAACGCCAGTCCGAGCAGGAAGAAGCCCAGCGCGTGCGCAAAGGTCTCCGGGCGGTTGTCGTTTGCGCTGCCGATCACCTTGATCCAGAGCGTCTCCTGGCTGATCGACAGGAAGCCCGTGGCGCCGGCCAGCAGGTACAGCAGGCGGCGGGTCGGCGTGTTCCGCTCAGGCATGCGCCGCCTCGCTCGTTCGCCGCGTGCGTCGCATGAAGATGACGAAGGCGAGCGCTGCGACCGCCAGGTTGCCGCTGGCCGCCACCCACGTCGCCCCGCGCAGTCCCGTGAACGCGAAGATCACGTCGGCGGTGAGAAAACAGGCCACCGCACTCCCCAGCGTGTTCACGAAGTAGAGCCGGGCCACCGAGCGGCCGACGTCGTGGTACGCGTGGTGCAGCCACGCCACGAGCACCGGCAGCGTGGCTCCCATCAGGAACGTCGGCACGGCGAGCAGCGCGTACACGGCCACCGTCACGAACAGCAGCGACGATTCGCGCGCCGCCTCACCCACCGTGTAGATGAGCGGAAGGCTGACAGCACCGAAGAGCCCGATGCCCAGTTCGATGGCCACGAAGACGGCGGGAAGCCGCTCGGGCGCGGCACGCGACAGCCGGCCGCCGGCGAGTGCCCCCAGGCCGAGGCCAAGCATGAACACGGAGACGATGATCGTCACCGCCTCCATGTTGACACCGAAGTAGCGGAACAGCGTGCGCTGCCAGGCCACCTGGTAGACCAGCGCGGCGACGCCGGAGACAAGGAAGAGCGCCGAGAGTGCCGCGACCTGCCCGTCGGCCGACGTGCGCTCGCGTCGAGGAAACGCCCGTCGCATGACCACGGCCTGGGCAGCGCCGAACAGGGCGATCAGCGCCCACACCACCGGAGCCACGAGCTGCACGCCGAGGGCGGTGGCCAGCGTCAGGAGGAAGAAGGCGTAGGTGGGCGTGTCGGCGCTCGCATAGGCCTCGCGCACGGCGAGCGACCGTGACCACCGGCCCACGAGCCAGCGGAGGAAGGCGCGCACCACCCACAGGAGCGCGGCACCGCCCTGCGCCGCCACCGCGGCCTGGATGAGCACCATCAGCCACGACACGCCGGTCGCATCGGTGGACGAGGCCAGGCGCGACAGCGCGATGGTCGCACCGCTGACGGCGCCGATGACGACCAGCAGCCGGTCGGCGTGCGGGGCTTCGGAGGCGGGAGCGAGAGGCACGCGCGGAAACTACCGGACGGTCATCACCGACGATAGCCGATCGCGTGCCCCTGCCCGGTCGCCTACTCGGCTTGCGACGTCACCGGCACCTTGCTGGCGTCCCACAGCCCCTCCGACTTCGCGACGAATGCCGTGGCCGAGATGTCGCCGGCGACATTCACTGCCGTGCGCGTCATGTCGAGGATGCGGTCGACGCCAAGCACGATGGCGATGCCCTCGCCCGGCACGCCCATCATCGCCAGGATGCCGACCAGCAGCGGGATGGAGCCCCCGGGTACGCCGGCCGCCCCGACCGCCGTGATCACCGACATCACGATGACGATGATCATCCCGCCGATCGACAGGTCGATGCCGAACACCTGGCAAAGGAAGATGACCGTGATTCCCTCGAAAATCGACGTGCCATTCATGCACATCGTCGAGCCAAGCGGCAGCACGAAGCCGGCGATGTTCGCCGGCACGCCGAGCCCGAACTCCGACGC
>JBBTJT010000103.1:0-12934 GCA_038059315.1 Gemmatimonadota bacterium | reverse complement strand
GACCAGAGCGGCAAGGTCGGCACCGCGGCGATCACCGTGGCAGCCGTGCCGGTGGCGACGGTGGCCATTGTCACCGCGACCACTCAGGTGGCCGCGGGGACCGCGCTGGCGTTGCAGGCGACCGTGAGCGACGCGCAGGGCAACGCCCTGGTTGGCCGGACGGTGACGTGGAGTTCGGGCAATACGACGGTGGCGACCGTGGGGGCGTCCACCGGTATCGTCACCGGCGTGGTCGCCGGCACATCGACCATCACGGCGACCTGCGAGGGCGCGAACGGCACGAGGGTGATCACCGTCATCCCCAACTCCGCGGTCACCTTCGCGATGTCCGGTCGGGTGGTCGAGGCGCCTGCCGGCACGGCGATTGCCGGCGCGCGCGTCACCGCCACCGATGCCAACGAGCTGGTGATCGCCACCGTGCTCACCGATGCCGGCGGCAACTGGACGCTCGCCAGCCTTGCCTCGGGGAGCGTGCTGGGGCTCTCGGTCAGTGCCGCGAACTTCGTGAGCACCACGGTGGCACCGGTGCCGGTTACCGGCGCACTCACGGTCGAGAACATCCCATTGGCGCGCACGAGCGTCGCGACGGGCGGCTTGAGCGGGGTCGCCCGCAACGCCAGCACCAACCAGCCCATAACGACGGGCATCGCCGTGGAAGTGCGCGACGGCATGGGGGCCACCACCGGGCTGGCCATCCTGGCGACCATCACTGCGGCCGACGGATCGTACAGCGTGACCGGCCTGCCGGCAGGCACCTACACCCTGACCATGCGCGGCGCGGGCTACGCCCAGACATCACGCACCGCTGTCGCGGCCGGCGGTTCCACCGCGGCCGGCCAGGACCTCACGCTTTCAGCGAATGCCGCCGCCAACCAATGGCGCGTCGGGCTGGCGGGGGGCGCGGCCGGGCGCGACCTCGACCTCTACCTCACGCTTCCAGGGGCGGGGAGCGCGCGACAGCAGGTCTACTTCCTGCAACCGGGAAACTGCGCCGCCGCACCCTTCGCCTGCCTCGACAAGGACGCGTCGGTCGCGCCGGGACCCGAGACGCTGACCATCAGCCAGCTCGGCGCCGGCACCTACAGGTTCTACGTGCAGAACTACAATGCTCCGAGTTCGGGCAGCGACAGCACGCTGATGCTGTCGGGCGCCCAGGTGCGCGTGTTCAATGCAGCCCAGCAGGTTGCCAGCTATGCGGTGCCCCAGCAGGGGGGCACGCTGTGGACGGTGTTCGAACTCGACGGGGCCACCGGGGTGCTGACGCCGCGCAACACGATGGGTGCCGGTGGGCCGGGTGATCCGACGGCACGGCTCATGGCGCCCGACGCGCGTTCTGCGAAGAGCGGCAAGCGGGACACGGGGCTGCGGTTGCCGTAGCCTTTCGTGAACTGCTCACCACGAAGACGCGAAGGACACGAAGGGCCACGAAGGACGCAAATGGGGGGAACTGCGGCGCCGCTGCAGTTCCCCCGAGGTGTTCCCTTCGTGGATCTTCGTGCCTTTCGTGCCTTCGTGGTGTGCGGTGATACTCGCCTCAAAGCGAAGGCTCAGACCTTGTGGTACGAAATCCGCGCCGCCTCCACGCGATCCTCGGCCAGGTAGACCTCGAAGTCGGCAAAGAAGCCCGGCGCCTCGCTCGACAACGTGCGCAGCACCAGCACCGCCAGCCGGCGGATCTCCTGCTCGGCGCCCTCGCTCGAGCGCAACTCGAGCATCGTGCGCCAGGCGCGCGCGTTGGCCGTGACGACGATCTTGGTTTCCGTGGAGTTGGGCAGCACGCCGCGCGCCGCCTCGCGCGCCATCTTGCGGCGGTGCACCTTGTCCTGCACCCAGCCGTAGCGCTCCATCAGCTTCTCGACGAGCGCGATGTAGGTGGCCTGCGCTCCCTCAACCTGTGCCGTCCACTGTGCCGTGAGCGCCTCGTCGCCGATGATCGCCGGCGGGACCACGAACGCCGCCTTGCTCTCGTCGACGTAGCGCTGCGACAGCTGTGAGTAGGCGAACCCGGCGCGATGTCGCACGAGTTCATGCGTCAGCGACCGGCTGACGCCCTCGAGCAGCAGCGAGTAGGTGGCGTGCTCGAGCACCGACCCATGCCCCTGCTTCTTGATGTTCTCCAGGTAGTCGCGCGTCGACCGGTTGGCCGGGTTCTTCTGGCTCATGTAGCACAACCGGCCGGCAAACTCGGCCAGGCGTTCGCCATCGGTGCTCTCGCCCATCCACTGCACGGCGAGATGCGCCGGCTCGGAGAAGACGGGACGGGCGAGGACGCTGACCTTCGGTTCAGTATAGAATTGCGGCATCGAGGGCGATCGGTGAGAGGGTGCGATCGACGAATTTATTGGGTGCGCCGCGTTGGCGTGAGTACCGTACTGCACCTGCCACCACGAAGGGCAAAGCGCGCGAAGGGACGCGAAGGAATGCTCGAGGGAAACTGCAACGGCGCAGTTCCCCCTCATTGGTCTTCCTTCGCGTTCCTTCGCGTTCCTTCGCGCACTTTGCCCTTCGCGGTAGATGGAGAACTACCCCTCCGGCAGCAGCCCCAGCCGGTACGCCGCCCACGCGCGCTCCCGCACCACCGTGTCGAGCGCAATGCGCGCGTCGTGCGGCAGTGCCGGCAGCGACGGGTCGTACTTGATCGATGCCAGCGGGTCGTCGCCGACGCGCGGCACCTTGACGCCCGGATTCAGGATGCCGGCAGGATCGAACGCCTGCTTGACCCGCGCGAACAGCGCCATCGCGCGCGCGTCCCAGACCGCGAACATCAGCGGGGTGCGCAGCCGGCCGTCGCCGTGCTCGGCCGTCAGGGTGCCGCCAAGCAGCGCCACCAGGTCGGTCACCTCCTGCAGCAGCGCGCCGGTCCGCTTCTTCCAATCGGCGTCGCGCACGTCGACCAGGGCGTTCACGTGCGCGTGCGCGTCGCCGGCGTGACCGAAGATCACGCCGCGCACCCGGTTGCGATCGAGCGCGGCACGCACGCCGCGCACGTAGTCGGGAAACCGCGCCGGAGGCACGGCACCGTCCTCGATCAACTGCATCGATGACAGATTCGGGTCGAGCGCGTTGAGGATGGGGCTCGCCGCGTGACGAATGTGCCAGATGCGCTCCGCCGTCGCCGCATCGGGCGCCGCCACCAGCGCGGCCGCGCCCGCCGCGCGGCAGGCATCGGCGAGGCGCAGCGCGAGCGTATCGGTCTCGGCGTGCGTGCCCCCCTCGGCCTCGATCAGCAGCACGGCCTCGGTCGCCGCGGGAATGGCGAGCGACGTGGCCTCCGCGCGAACCACGTCCAGGAACGTGCGGTCGAGCAGTTCCACCGCCGCCGCCCCAAGCGCCGCCGCGCGAGTCGCCGCCTGCACCGCGCCCTCGAGGGTCGGGAAGGAGGCGAGCAGAGAGACGCTGGCCGCCGGAAGCGGGGCGAGTCCCAGGTCGATGCCGACGAAGACGGCGAGCGTTCCCTCGCTTCCCACCAGGATATCCACGAGGTCGCCGCTGCGCGCGTAGTCGGCCAGTGCGTAGCCGCTCGACTCCTTGCGCACTCCGGCGTGGGCAAGCCTGGTGCCCCGCTCCATCGCGTCGCGCGACACGTCCGCGTGGAACGCGCGCAGCGCCTCCACCTTGGGGCGCGGTTCGCCTCGGCGCACCCAGGCGCGCGTGCCGTCGGCAAAGACGCAGTCGAGGCCCCGCACCCAGGCGCGCGTTGCGCCCAGCTTGACGCTGCGCGCCCCCGCGGCATTGCACGCGGCCATTCCACCCATGGTGCAGAACGCGCCCGACGACGGGTCCACGGCAAAGCGCAGCCCGTGCGGCCGCGCCGCGGCGTCCACCGCGTCGCGCAGCGCACCAGGCCCGCACGTGACCGACGCCGAGGCCGCGTCCACCGCATCGATCCAGTCGAGGCGCGAGAGGTCGAGGGCCACGCCGGGTCCCACCGCGCCATTGGCCATCGAGCTTGCCGAGCCGCGCGGAACCAGCGAGATACCGTGCTGGGCGGCCCAGCGAACGAGCGTCACCACGTCATCAGCGTCGGCCGGGACCGCGACGGCGTCCGGGATGAGGCGGGCAATTCCGGCACTCTCGCTGTAGACGGCGCACGCCGGCGCGTCGGTGCGAAAGACACCGCGAAAGCTCTCGGGCCTCAGCAGCGTGCGGTCGGGGGCCAGGTGGGTGCTCACGCGGTCATCCCCGGGGCGCTGGCCAGCGGGGTGAACGGGCGCTCGCGCACTACCGCGACCAGGCGGCGCAGCAGCGCATTGCTGGCCAGCGCGGCCAGGCCGGCGAACATCAACGATCTCACCTCGCGCCGGGAGATCTTCACCGTGCCGCCGGGACGCAGCATCGCATCGGTGCCCGTGAGTTCCCGCAGCGTGGCGTAGGCGTACAGCAGCGGGAGGACACAGAATGCGCGAATGGCCAGCGCGCGGCGTGGCAGCAACAGCAGGTATTCGAAGGCCGTGTCGAGGTCGGTCCACGCCAGCGCGATGAACTCGCCAACCGCCGCGCGATTTTCCACGGCGCGCGCCGGATCGAGCAGAGACCCGTGCGAGCTGCCGTGCGCTTCCAGCATCTGTTCGGGAACGTAGATCGCGTTCTCCCGCTCCGCGTCGACCGCGATGTCCTTGAGGATGTTCACGGTCTGCAGCGCCTCGCCGAACAGCTTGCAGCGTGCCCATAGGGCCTCGTAGCGCTGCGCCGAAAGCGCTGGCCCGTGCTCACGAAAGAGCTCGGTGAGCATGCACCCCACGGTGCCCGCCACGTAGAAGCAGTACTCGCGGTACTCCTCCATCGTCTGGATGCGCAGGCCGCGCGGATGCCGCAGGATGAACGCCGCCATTCCGTGTCCCATCTCGCGCACCCAGTGTCCGACGCGGTCGCGCGACCGGGGCGGCAGGGAGCGGAAGAGCACGCACACGCAGTCGGTCCGCCGGAGCAGCCGCACGTGCGCATCGTCGCCGCGAATATCGGCCGAGCGTTCCGGAAAGGCCTCGGCCGCGGCGGCGTCGTCGAGGCAGTGCAGGAACTCCGCCAGCAACTCCGCCTTGCGCGCCGGCGCCGCGCGCCCATCGTCCTCGATCGTGTCGGCGATGCGGCACAGCAGGTACGCGCACAGCACCGAACGCCCCAGTTCGCCCGGAAGCACCCGCACGGAGAGCGAGAACGTGCGCGAGACCGACGGCAGGACGTCGCGCGCGAAGCGTTCGGCGTCACGAATGCGGGCTGGCGAGTCGGGCGTGGGCATCGGGGCAAATCTATCGTCGCGTCGCTTCCTGGGCATCCTCCCGCAGCAGAGAGCGACTGCACACCACGAAGTCACGAAGGGCACGAAGGTTCACGAAAGGTCACAGCACTCTACGGATGATCCCTTGTCGAAGAAGAGGCACATTGAAGTTGATGAGCAGTCCGGTTCGGAATCCACCAAGCCGGAGGTACGTGAGCAACTGCGCTGTATGCACGGGAAGGACCGCGTCCACTGCCTTCAGTTCGACGACAAGCAGGCCGCCGACCAGGAAGTCAAGACGGTAGTGCGTGTCAAGCGCCCTGTCCCGATAGAGTATCGGAATCGGCCATTCACGCTCAAAAGGCAGGCGCTGATATGCGAACTCCGCTGAAAGTGCTGATTGGTATACGGACTCGAGGAGTCCTGGCCCGAGCGCACGGTGCACCTCAATGGCAGCACCAATGACACGGGATGACCACGGGTCCGTGGTCAATCCCCTTCGCAGCCCTTCGCGTCCTTCGTGACTTCGTGGTGTGAAGTTGCCCATGCCCGCAAGCTCACCCGTGTCGACGAGCGAGGCCGCACCAATTCACCGCGAGCGTGGCCGCGCTATTTCGGCGGCAGCATCCGCTTGGTTAGCCCCTCGATCAGCTGCTGCGCCGGCGACGGCTTCTCCGGATACTCCAGCCGGTCGAGCAGCCGCTCCAGCGACACCAGTGCCTGGCGGCGCAGGGCCCGCCACGAACTGCGCGCCCACTGCCAGCCGATCCACCCGAGCACCAGGGGCGGAATCGCGGCGAGCCACGGGTACGGCGTCAGCACCACCAGCGGCGCGCCGGCGAGTGCGCCGAGCACGAGCAGCACCACGGGAAGCGCCAGTCGCTTGCTCCGTGCCGGCCGCAGGTCGGCGGCCAGCGCCACGTGCGTGCGTCCGGCGGCCACCACTCCCACGCTCACCACCACCTCACTGGCCCGCGACAGGTAATATCCCTTGCCGCCGAAATCCATGCCCCGGGCGAGCTGGTCCACCAGCCCCTGGCGCGGCTCCATCACCAGCCGATCGGGAAAGCGGCGAATGACCCCCAGCGTCTCGTCGCGCGTCAGCAGCGCCTCGAGCCGGCCGAGCAGCTCGTCCGGCGCGCCGGGAAGCACGCGAGCCGTCGACACGGCGGGGTCCGCCAGCATCTGGTCGCCCTGGCGTTGCGCCGCGGCGAGCGGCGACCGCGCGCGCTCCTCGGCCATGGCCTGGCGCACCGCTTCCGGGGAAATCCCGACTTCACGGGCGATGTCGAGCACGCGCGTTTCGCTCAACTGGTCGCTGCCATCCGCCGCGTCGCTGCGCACGTGCAATTCCATGGCGCGCGCCAGCACGCGCTCGAGGGCCGCACGGTCGAGCGCGCGGGAATCGGTGGGCAGGGAACCCTTGCTTGTCATCGGAAGGTGTGGAAGGAGGCCATTCAGATGCCGCCGAATGCCAGGTCGATCTGCCGGCGCAACGTGCCCGAGAACTCGGCGTTCAGCGGGAAGGCCCGCTCCAAAGCCCCGAGTGGATCACCGGTGTACCCGACCCGTGCCACGCGCAGATAAAAGCGCGCGTACCCCTCGGCCATCTCCGGCGCGGCCCGCTGCAGCAGCATCAGGCCGCCGCGCACGAGCG
The DNA here is from genome assembly GCA_038059315.1 of Gemmatimonadota bacterium. Classification (GTDB taxonomy): domain Bacteria; phylum Gemmatimonadota; class Gemmatimonadetes; order Gemmatimonadales; family Gemmatimonadaceae; genus PNKL01. The sequence continues at coordinate 6,062 of JBBTJT010000103.1, read as the reverse complement.
CGATGGCCGACAGTCGCTCTCCCTCGCCGGCGCGCTTCTGCGCCGGCGACAGGTTGTCTTCGATGGCCGGCGACGTCACCGCACCCACCAGTTCGTGCGTTGCGACGTACAGGGCCTCGGCGGCGGCAGCGGCGCTGTCGGGCAACGGAACGACGATCACGTTCTGCCGCCGGCCGAAGGACACGGTGCGGCCTTCGCCCTCCAGCGGCAGCGAGAACAGCAGGTTGCCACCCTCCTGCCTGGAGCCGCTGAGGAACCGGCCCAGCGCCGGACGGAGACTCCGCTGCCACAACGAGTCACCGGCGGCGAGGGCGGCGGAGCGGCGGCGCTGCTCTTCCACCCACCAGGCGTGGTGGAACTTCGCGCGCTCGCTCTTGAGCGCGTTCGTGAACTTCCGCGCCCAGTCACGATCCTCGGCCAGCGGAAAGTAGCCGGCCAGATAGGCGACCATCTGCGCCGCCTGCTGGTTCGATGTCTTGCGCGGTTCGCCCTTGGCCGCGAAGAACGCCTCGAACCCGCGATCCATCTCCGCTTCGCTGTCGAACGCCAGCACCGCAAACTGCGCACCGGCCAGCGCCGGGTGGGCGACGAGTCGTGCGCGCAGCGCGTCCGCGTTGGCGTCGAGGTCCGACACGATACCCCGGCGGTTCTTCTCCACCGTCACGGCGTCGCGATAACCGCGGCGAAACAGCGGAACCTGCGAAGAATCGTCGGTCAGCAGTGCGAAGCCGTGGAGCCAGAGGTCCACGAACTCCCGCGTCTTCACAGGCCACTGGTCGGCGCGCGAAGGCAAGGTATCGCGCGACTGCGCCGTCACCGGCGTGGCGAGGCAGGTGACGGCGAGCAACGGGAGGAGCAACTGTCGAAGGGGCATGATCAGGTCGAAGGGACTGCGGGAGGCCGCGCGCATCCCGTACCCCACTACGCGCGATGCGAAGCGGAGGTTGCGGCGGTGTGCGAAGCAGGCGCGGTCAGCCGGCGGCGACCCGGCCGCAGCTGACGCAGAACTTCCACCCCAGTTCCATCTCGGCGCTGCACCCCGGGCAACGGAGCACCTTCAGGTTCTGGCCGCAGTGCGGGCAGAACGTGACGTCGCGACCCTCGGGGAGCGGCTGGCTGCAGAACCGGCACCCCGGGCGCGGCGCGCGAGAGGTCGTCTCGGCCGTCGGATCGGGAATGCGCGAAGTGCGCGCCTGGAAGGAGTGTCGCGCTCGTCCCTCGCCCACCGCTCCGATCGCCTCGCCGAGGTCGCCGAGCATGGGCGGCAGCGGCGCGGGCAGAGCGTCGAGCGCGGCCGGCGGCGCCGCGCCTCTCGGCGCCTCGCGCTCTCGTTCCGGTGGGGTCACCGACTTCGGCGCCCCGGGCTCCCGCGCCACCGCCTCCAGCACCTGCCGCATGGCGTGCTGCGCGAGCGTCACCTTGGCGGTGCCGTACGCCTGCAAGGCGCGCAGGTCCGGATTTCCCGAGTCGAGTTCGCGACGCAGGTCCTCCTGCATTCCCTCGTCGGTGAACACGAAGCCGCGCTCGCCCGACAGGAGCCGCAGGATGAGCACTTCGTAGTCTTCCGCCGTCTCCACGCCCACCTCCGCGCGGGTGGCCCGGTACGGCACGAACGTGCGCAGGACGTCGGCCACCTCGAACGCCCGCGACAGGTTCTCGGGCCGCACATCCCGTACGCGCAGGACCAGCGCGCGAAACAGGCGCTCGAGTTCGTCAGCCATTTAGCGTTCCGCCGCCTTCATCTTGTCGTCGGCATTCTTCTGCAGCTTGGCCGAGGCGTCGGCGGCGATTGAGTCCCTCAGCACTTTTGCCTGGTCGACGGGATTCGTGAACCCCCTGACCACGCCCACGACGGTCGGCTGCGTGTGATGACGGCCGTCGTAGAATCCGTAGCTGTATCCGGCAGCCAAGCCCAGCAAGAGCCCCAATGCGACGCGCATGCAACCCTCCCGGTGTTGGCGCGATCATACCCGGGGCAAAGATGCGTTAGGCGTGAAGGTCGCGCCATCGGGGAACGCGCCGGGCGGCCTCACCTGCTTGCGCCCGGCCAGCTGCGCGGCCATCCAATCGTCGAACTCGGAGTCCACCAGCCCGAGGCTCGATGTCTGTTCGGTGGCCGCGCGGTTGGCCAGGTGGTCGGCGAACTCGTTCTGCGCGTGCCCGCTGTGCCCGCGCACCCAGTGCCAGGCAATGGCGTGCCCCTGGCACGCCCGGATCGCGTCCTTCCACAACTCCAGGTTCTCGATGGCGCCTGTCTTCCGTTTCCAGTCATTGCGTGCCCAGCCGTGCACCCACTTCGTCATGCCGTCCACGATGTAGCGCGAGTCGGTGGTGAAGCAGACGCGAAAACGCCCGCCCTTGGCGCCAATGGCACGCATGGCCTCGCTGACCGAGCGCAGCGCCATCCGGTTGTTGGTAGTGGCCCGCTCGCTCACCCACAGGTCACGACGCACCAGGCCACCGCCGCGCCGCTGGTACTCGACGAGCACCCCGGCCGCGCCGGGATTGTCGCCGTCCCTGCCGTTGCCGAGGCACGATTCATCGGCGTAGATCGCCACCAGCTCATCGCTCATCGCACGATCTCGACCGCATCGGCCTCGTCGATCCACAGCGTCAGGTGATCGCCGGTGGTGGGGTGTCGCGCCTCGATGCACTCGCGACGGTTGCGCAGCACCAGGCGCTCGGGGATCACCAGGAACTCGGTGCCGCGGCGAAACACCGAGATGCGGCACCCGTCGGTGATGGCGCGCTCGAGCGCGTCGTACTGCCTGACGGACATCTGCACTTAGCGTTGCTCCCCGAACCAGTCGATGGCGGCCTTGGCGAGCACCACTGTGGCGCGCCGCACCTCGGACACCGGCACCCACTCCGTGGCGCTGTGCGCCAGGCGAATGTCGCCCGGCCCGTAACAGATGGCGGGGATCCCCGCCGCCGAAAGAAGGGCGGCGTCGGTCCAGTACGACAGTCCCTCGATGGCCGCCGGCACACCTTCGACCTGCTCCACGGCGCGCGCGAGCGTACGGACGATCGGCTCGTTCAGCGCGATGTCGTTGGGCGATTGCACAAAGGTCACCGTGACGTCGGCCCTGAAGCGAGGGTCGCGAGCGGCGACGCGCGCACAGGCCGCGCGCAGCTCGTCGGCGAAGCTCTCTCCCGTGTCCCCGGGAAGCGTGCGGCGCTCCAGTTCCACCCGGCACGCCTCGGCGTAGGTGGACAATCCCACGCCACCGCTGATCTGCGCCGCGTGAAACGAGCCGCGTCCGAGCAGCGCGTGCGTGCGCCGCGGCAGCACGGTCCGCTGGTACTCGTCGAGTTCGGCGAGCAGCACGCCGGCCATGGTGTTGGCGTCCACGCCCACGTCGTAGCGCGACCCGTGCGCGGCCACGCCATGCACCGTCACCACGGCCCAGGCGAAGCCGCGATGCGCCGGCCCGATGGCCAGGCGTGTCGGCTCGGTGACGATCGCCGCGTCGGCCCGGACGCCGCGGGCAAGCAATGACACCGTGCCGGCTGACTGCCACTCCTCGTCGATGACGGCGGCAATCACGATCTCGCCGGCGATGTCCGCGTCGGCCGCGTGCACCGCGGCCGCGCACATGGCGGCGACGCCCCCCTTCATGTCGCAACTGCCGCGGCCGAAGATGTTGCCGTCGGTGATCACCGGGTCGAACGGCGCGTGCGTCATGCCCTCCACGCCCACCGTGTCGAGATGCCCGTTGAACATCAGCGTGCGACCACCGGCGCGCCCGATGCGCGCCACCACGCTGGGGCGTTCGGGAAGGCTCTCGACGAGCGCGACGCGAAAGCCCCAGTTGCCGAGGGTCTCGGCGAGCGTGCGCGCGCAGTCGCCCTCGCCCGAAGCGCCCGGGGCGAGCGACGGGTTGCGGGAGTCCACGGCAATGAGCGCCCTGGCGAGGGCGACGGCGTCACCGCGCGGCGGCGGAGCGAGGGTCACGGGCAATAGAGAGTGCAGGGGAAGAGGCACGGGAAAAGGACAAGCGCGCACTTGGGAAAGTGCGCGCTCGTCGTGTGGCGTGGAAGCTGCCGGACACTACTTCTTCGGCGCGGGCTTCCTGGCGGTCGGTGCCTTCTTGGCCTTGGCCGCCTTCTTGGCAGCGGGGGCCCTCTTCGCCGGAGCCGCCTTCTTGGCGCCTGCGGCCTTCTTGGCCGGAGCCGCCTTCTTCGCGGCGGGCGTGTGCAGCGGCTTGTGCGCCGGCTTGTGCGCCGGAGTCACCGCATGGGCCACGGCCTTCGCCGCGGCCTTCACGGCCGGCAGCAGCGCCGAGAGCGGCGGCTTCGCGCCCTTGTGCTTCTTGCTGTAGGCTTCCTCGACGCCGTGGAGCAGCTTGTCGGCTTCGTCCTGCGTCATCTGGCCGCGCCGCACCATGAACTGCACGACGTCGCGAGCGCTTTCGATCGCGAAACCGGTGAGACCGGCGGCCGCGTTGATGACTTCTTTCATGGCGGCGGCCATCTTGCTGCCGGCTTCCATCGATATTTCGGCGGCCTTCGCGGCCATTTCGGCGACGGCATCGCGCGCATCCTGGCCGCGGTGGCCGGGGTGGCGGCGCGGAGGCACGACCACAGGTGCATCGGGCTTTGCCGGGAGTTTCTCGGTCATGCGTGCTGCTCCTTGCTCGAGCCGCCGGTCAGGCTGCCGGCGTTCTACCCCACCGCATCGAGCATTCGCGCGGCGGGGATCGGGGGCACTTGGCTACTAGAATAGGACGCCCCCCGTAGATCGGTGGCAAGTATATGATTTTCGTGGGGATAATCAAGGTGAAACGACCTGTTACTTGAGGCGAATAAAATGACACGCAATTTGGCGAATCATGCGTATTTGAGCAACATTATCAAGCCATTAAGACGCCATTAACATGACATTTCCGCTCTCCGACGTGCGAATCCTCGATCTGACTCGCGTGCTGGCCGGTCCCCTCGCCACCATGATCCTCGGAGATCTTGGGGCGAATGTGCTCAAGATCGAGCGACCGGGGGTCGGTGACGACACCCGTGGCTGGGGGCCTCCGTTCGACGAACGGGGCCGAAGCGCGTACTTCCTGTCCGTCAACCGGAGCAAGTTGTCGGTGGCCGCCGACCTCGACAACGCCGCGGACCTGCGCTGGCTTCGCACCATGGCCGAGGGGTCGGATGTCGTCGTGGACAACTACCGGCGTGGCACCCTCGAGCAGCGTGGCATCAATCCCGAGAGCCTGCTGGAAGCCAACCCGCGGCTGATCTGGTGCACCATCACGGGGTTCGGCGTCGACAGCGATCGTCCGGGCTACGACTTCGTGGTGCAGGCCGAGTCGGGGTGGATGGCCATCACCGGTGAGGACCACGGCAGGCCGATGAAGGTTGGGGTGGCCTTGGCAGACGTGCTGGCCGGCAAGGACGCCGCGATCACCATCCTGGCGGCCCTGGCGGCACGCGCGCGCGATGGCGGCGCACGCTGCGGCGACGTGACCGCGCGGCGCCTGTTCGTCTCGCTGGTGCACAGCGCGACCGCGGCCCTGGTGAATGTCGCGCAGAACTCGCTCGTCACCGGACGGGAGGCATCCCGGTGGGGGAACGCGCATCCCAACCTCGTGCCGTACGAGCTGTTTGAGGCGCTCGACCGGCCCATCGTCATCGCGGTGGGGAGTGATGCGCAGTTCGTGGCCTGTGCCCGCTCGCTCGGGCTGAAAGCGCTCGGGGCCGACGCCCGGTATGCCACCAACGCCGGGCGCCTCGAACACCGCGCGGCGGTGGTCGGTGCCATCCGCGAGCGGGTCCGGACACGGCCGGCGTCGGTGTGGCTGCCGGCGCTCGAGCGGCGGGCGTTCCCTGTGGCGTGGTGAAGCCCGTGCTGGAGGCGCTGCGTGAGGTCTCGGCCTCGCCGCTCACTGGTGTCGCGCCGTTGGCCCCGGCCGCAGTGCGCCGGCCGCCGCCGCTGCTCGACGAACACGGGGCGCTGGTGCGGGCGCGGGGGTGGGAGGCGTTTTCGGGGTAAGAGTACGGAGGTTCTCACCACGAAGCTATCTGAGGTAGTCTGTCAAGAGGCGATGGGAAGGGCGATCAGG
>JBBTJT010000102.1:0-30743 GCA_038059315.1 Gemmatimonadota bacterium | reverse complement strand
CCTGACGCGCAGCATCTCGACCCAGACCCTGCTGAACATCAACAGCCGGCAGATCTGGCAAGGGCTCTCGATCGGCGGCGTCGTCGGCAACGCGGTGAGCGACTACAAGTCGAACACCGATGCGCAGCAGGGGTTGGGCTTCCTCGACCCGAACTTCATCTCGGTCAACAACACGAACTCGCGCACGGCGCGCACGACGATCTCGCAGCGCCGCCTTGTCAGCGTGTTCGGCAGCGCCACGGTAGACTACAACAAGTACCTGTACGTGACGGTGACCGGGCGAAACGACTGGACGTCGACGATTCCGGAGGAGCGGAATTCGTTCTTCTATCCCTCCGTGAACAGCAGCTTCATCTTCACGGACGCGTTCCCTTCGCTCACGAAATACGTGACCAGCGGCAAGCTCCGCGCCGGATACGCCCAGGTCGGCAAGGACGCCCGCCCCTACGCCTACCGCCCGGCGCTGGAATACAAGGCGACGTCGTACGGTGGCTACGGCTACGGCTTCTGGGGCCCGAACCTGGCCCTCAAGCCGGAGTTCGCCAAGGCGTACGAGTTCGGCACCGAACTGGCGTTCCTGGATGACCGGATCGGCCTCGACCTGACCTGGTACCGAAAGGAGACGACGGACCAGATCGTCGACAACATCCGCGGTTCTTACGCGACCGGCTTCGTCCTGTTCAACCTGAACGGCGCCAAGACGAAGAACGAAGGCACCGAGATCACGCTGCGAGGCACGCCGTACCTGAGCAACGACCTCTCGTGGGACGTGGTGGCCAACTTCGACCACTCGTTCGGCCGCACCGTCTCGCTGCCGAACGAACTGCCGGAATCGTACAACTCCGACACGTGGATCGTTGGGAACGTCCGCAGCGGCGTGAAACCCGGAACGAGCACGCGCTCGCTCACCGGCTTCTTCTACCAACGCAACAAGGCCGGGGATATCCTGATCAACCCGACCACGGGGCTGCCGCTCACGAATTCGGTCTTCGTGGACCGCGGCTATGACCGTCAGCCCGATTTCACGCTCGGGCTGCAGAACACGATTCGCTACAAGAAGCTGCAGGTCTCCGTCCTGCTCGACATCCGGAAGGGTGGCGACGTCTTGAACGGGACCGACTGGTATTTGACGCAGCGCGGGCTCAGCATGCGTACGCTCGACCGTAATGAGCCGCGCGTCATCAAGGGCGTAATCCGCGACGGTCTGGAGAACAGCGCGACCCCCACGGTGAACAACATCGTCGTGATTCCGGCGGTTAACACGAACTACTACGTCGGGATGAGCCCGGAGCTGTTCATCGAAAAGGACATCAACTGGATCCGACTGAAGGACGTGACGGTCCGCTACCAGCTCCCGGGCCAATGGCTGAACGCGCGGGATGTCAGCGTCTACATCACCGGCACGGACCTGTGGCTGGAGACCAACTACACCGGCCTCGACCCGATCGTGAGCGGAAACACGGCCGCCCTCGGCGGCGCGGGCGCGGCCGGCATCGACTGGGGCAATTTCCCGATGCCGAAGGGGCTCGCGTTCGGGCTCAAGGTGGGGTTCTGACCATGACACCGACCAACAGAACTCCCGCGCATCGCAGGCTCTCTCCTTCAGTGATTACGAAGATACCCATGAAAAGACTCTTCGCAGCAGCGCTCGCGGGTTCACTGGCGTTGACGGCGAGCTGCAAGGACTTCCTCGACGTCAACACAAACCCGAACGGGCCAGAGACGGCGTCGGCGAACCTCTACCTCCCGCCCATGCTGCATTGGTGGGTGTCGGCCTCCCAATGGGACGGCCGCATGCTCAGCCGTTACACGCAGCAGCTCATCTTCGTCACCAGCTCTCCCAGCACCTGGGACCGCATGGGCTATGATCCGGGCTCGGACAACGGCGCGCAGCAGTGGCGCGACGTGTACTGGACCTTTGGCCAGAACCTGGTGGACATGATGACCAAGGCCGAGGCCGAGGAGCGCTGGGACGTGCTCGGCGTGGGCTACATGCTCAAGGGATGGGGCTGGATGGCGCTGAGCGGCCACCACGGCGAGATCATCGTCAAGGAGGCCATCGACCAGTCCAAGTTCTATTTCAACTACGACACCGAAGAGTACGCCTACACGGAGACCTTGCGCCTGTTCGACAAGGCGATCGAGAACCTCAAGCGCACAGACGGCGCCGTCAACGCCACGTACCTGGGCCGGACGGACAAGATCTACGCCGGCAACCGAGAGAAGTGGCTGAAGGTGGTGTACGGCCTCAAGGCCATGACCCTCAATCGCTTCTCCAATAAGGCGTCGTACAAGCCGGCCGACGTGATCGCGAACGTGGACCTGTCATTCGCGAGTAACGCCGACGACGCGCTGCTTCAGTTCCCGGCGCTGGTAAATGATGACCGCAACTTCTACGGCCCGACCCGCAACAACATGACGTCGTACCGCCAGACGTACTTCGTCGTGGGGCTGATGGACGGGACGCAGTTCGGCGGCACGGTGGATCCGCGCATGAGCCGCATGCTCTCGCCGGCGCCGGACGGCATGTTCCGCGGTTTGGACCCTGCTATTGGAAACAACGGAGCGCTGTCCACGGCCCAGCGGCCAAACAACATCTGGGGCACGGCGGCACGGCCGGCATCGGGCGAGCCAACACGCTACATCTTCGACGACAAGTCGCGTTTCCCGGCGATGACGTACGCGCAGCTGCAGTTCGTGAAGGCCGAGGCGGCGTACCGGATGGGCGACAAGGCGACGGCGCTGACCGCGTACAAGAACGCCATCGCCGCGCACCTTGACTTCGTGAACGCGCGCAACCTCGACGCCAGGTCGAATGCCACGCAAATCACTGCGGCGGAGAAGGCCGCCTTCCTGGCCAACCCGAACATCGTGCCGGCCACGGCGGCGGGGCTGACCCTCACCCACGTTATGTCGCAGAAGTACATCGCGCAGTGGGGCTGGGGCCACAACGAAGTCTGGATGGACATGCGCCGCTACCACTACACGGACGTCGACCCAGCGAGTGGACGGCAGGTCTTCCCGGGCTTCGTGCTGCCGACGACGACGATGTATGGCGACAACGCGGGCAAGCCCGTACAGCGCGTTCGTCCGCGCTACAACTCCGAGTACGTGTGGAACCTGGCATCGCTCAAGGTGATCGGCGCAGACGCCACCGATTATCACACCAAGCCGCTCTGGATCACTCAACCGTAACGGACCATGAAAAAACTCACATCCATTGCGGTGCTGCTGCTTAGCGCGACCGTGCTCTCCTCCTGTGGAAAGGAAGCTTTCCCGGACATCACCGGTCCCATGGCGGAGTCCCGCATCAAGTTTTTCAACTTCGGAGTCGGCACGCCGGGCGTGTACTTCTACGCCAACGGCAACAAGGTGGCCGGCATCATCGGTACCGCGGTCATCGACGCGGCGACCGGCATCGTGACCAGCGGCAAGGAGTCAGTGACGGGCACGACGTACACCAACGTCACCTCGGGCGGTTATTACAGCGCCATCGCCCCCGGGTCGTATGACCTCAAGGCGCAGCTCGCCGACACGACGCAGCGCGCCACGGTCGTTTCGACGGTCTCCACGTCCATCGCGTCCGGCAAGTACTACTCGTACTACATCAGCGGCGTGTACGACGCCGGGACCAAGACGGCGGAGGCGTTTGTGGTGGAAGACAATTTCCCCGTGAACATGGACTGGACGCAGGCTTATGTCCGGTTCGTCAACGCCGGCCCGACCTCGGCCCCGCTGACGCTCTACGGGACCAACACGACCACGGCCGCACCAGAAGCCGCCATTGGCGCCATCACGGCGTACAAGGGCGGGAGCGCGTTCGTTGGGGTCCCGACGGGGTCGTACACCCTGGCCGCCAGGGATGCCGGCGGCGTGTCCAAGGTCACCCGGACGGCGGTGTCGTTCTTGGCGGGTCGTGTGTACACCATCACGGTGCGTGGGACGACGTCCTTGTTTCTGGATAATACGACGAACAGATAGGACGATTGAGGATCTGGAATCCGGAACGAGATTGAGGATTCCGATTCACGATCGCGACTTACGATAGGATTGGGATGGGGGGCTCCTTCGGGGCCCCCCATCGCAATTCGCGATCCGTTATCGTAGTCGTATATCCAGTTCCGGATTCCATATCCTCAATCGCCTCGTGTCCAGAATCCTCCTCGTCGACGCCGACGCCTTCTTCGTCGCCGTGGCCCGCCAGGTCGATCCCGGGGTCGCCGGCCAGGCGTCCCTGCTGATCGTCGGCGGCCGCCCGGGGTCGCGCGGCGTCGTCTGCTCGGCGTCGTACGAGACCCGGGCCTTCGGGGTGCGCAGCGGCATGCCCATCTCCCAGGCGCTGCGCCTCTGCCCGCAGGCCACCTGCGTGCCGGTGCCACGACACGCCTGCGCCGACACGAGCCGCGCCATTCGCCGCGTGCTCGACCAGTTCACTCCCGCAGTGGAGGGGGCGAGCATCGACGAGTGGTACCTGGACCTGTCGGGCACGGAGGCGCTCTATCACCACGAGCCGATCGACGTCACCGCACGGCGCATCCGCGACACCGTCCTTGCACAAACGAGCATGCACGTTTCCATCGGCGTGGGTCCCAACAAGCTGGTGGCCAAGCTCGCCGCCGAACGCGCCAAGCCGAAGCCGGGGAGCGGCGCCACCGGCGTGCACGTGGTCGACGACGACGGCGTGGCCGCCTTCATGGCCTCCCTGCAGCTCGGCGACATCACGGGGATCGGTCCCAAACTGCAGGAAAAGCTGGCGAGCGTCGGCCTGGTGTCCGTTCGCGACCTGCTGGCCGCGCAGCCAGCGGATCTCGTGCGGTGGCTGGGGCGCGAAACCGCGCATCGCGTGCTGCGGAAGGCCCGCGGCGAAAGCGATGGCGCCGTGGAGCCGAGCGCGCCCGCCAGGCAGGTGAGCCGCGAGGAGACGTTTGACCGCGACATCTCCGACGAGCGAGTGCTGCGGCGCGAACTCCGGACGCTGGCCGAGCGGGTGGCCGCCGACCTGCGCGGCGACCGGCTCACCGCGCGCACCGTCACCGTGAAGGTGAAGGACAGGACCTTCACGGCCCGCACGGCGAGCCAGACCCTCGCCGAGCCCATTGAATCGGGAGCGGCGATCACGAGGGTCGCCGAGGCGCTGCTGGCCAAGCTGCGCGCGCAATGGACCGTGCCGGTACGCCTGGCCGGCGTCGCGTTGTCGAACTTCCGGCCGGCACGCGATGCGGAGCAGCTCTCGATCTTCGGGGCCGCGCCCGAGGTGGAGAGCCCCAGGGACCGGGCGCTCTCGCGCGCCATGGACCGCGTGCGCGAGAAGTATGGGGATGCCTCCATCGGCTCGGGGGCACCGCGCGCGGCGCCCCTGGGCGAGAAAGGGGCCCGCAAGCCCCGATGAGGTGGCGGACGCCGCCGCCCCCACGCATTCTTACGAGTTCATGACCTGTCTCTCCAGACGATTTGTCCGCTACGCGGCCGCCGCGGCGGCCGTTGGGGCTGCGACCTGCGGCGGGGACGAGTCTCCGACGGACAGCGGCACGCCGGCGCCCGGGCAATCGACGGTCACCATCAACGGCGCCACGGCGACCGTCACCGTCGCCGCCACGCGTGCCGCCCGCGAGCAGGGGCTGATGGGCGTGCCGAGCCTCGGCGCCAACAACGGCATGCTGTTCGTCTTCGCCGACGACCGGCAGCGCTTCTTCTGGATGAAGGACACCAGCATCCCCCTGTCCATCGCCTTCATCGATGCGAACCGGAAGATCGTATTGATCGAGGACATGGCGCCGAACACCCTGACGACCCACGGCGGGCCGCTGATGCGTTATGCGCTCGAAGTCAACCAGGGGTGGTTTGCTTCCCACGGCATCACCACGGGAATGACCGCCTCGTTCACGCTCCCCGCAGGCCTTGTCATCGAGGCCGATCCGTGAGCAGCGACGGTCGACGGACTGCGTAGAGCGTACAGCAGCCGTAAGCTGTACGCTCTACGCTTTACGCCGTCCGCTGCCAACGCTGCGCCTCCCTGTGCCGTTGTAACTCAGCGTCCCCGAGCGTTCGTCCCGACACTCTCGCCGAGCTCAAGATGACTGTCCTGCTTCCGCTGCTCCTCGCCTTCACGGTTGCCCGCGCCGACTCCGTGGACGTCCTCGTGAGGCGCGGCACCGTCTACGACGGCTCGGGCGGTGCCGCGCGCGTCACCGACATCGGCGTTCGCGGCGACCGCATCGTCTTCATCGGCGACGCGGCCCGGGCGCAGTTGAAGGCCGGCAAGGTGATCGACGCGCACGGGTTGATCGTCGCGCCGGGTTTCATCGACCCGCACACGCACTCCATGGAAGGCGTTGCGAACTTCAGCGACGAGCGCCGCAAGAACATCAGCGCCCTGATGCAGGGTGTCACCACCGTCACCGCCGGCCCGGACGGCCGCGGCTTCTGGGACGTCGCCCGCATCCAGGGCGAGACGGAGAAGAAGGGACTCGGCACCAACACGTATGCGATGGTCGGATTCGGCGCCGTGCGCAGCGCCGTCATGGGGAGCAGCTCCGCACCCGCCACCCCGGCCCAGGTCGACAGCATGCGCAAGCTCGTCGACCAGGCGATGCGCGAGGGCGCCTACGGCGTGGGGTCGAGTTTGTTCTATACGCCGCAGAGCTACGCCTCCACTGAGGAAGCCATTGCCGTGATCTCGGCGGCCAAGCCGTACGGCGGCGTGTACGACACGCACCAGCGCGACGAAAGCTCGTACACCATCGGCCTCATGAACTCGGTGCGCGAAGCCATCCGCATCGGCCGCGAGTCGGGACTCACCACCAACCTCGGCCACGTGAAGGCGCTTGGCGTGGACGTGTGGGGATACGCCGACAGCGTGCTGCGCCTGATGCGCGCGGCGCGCGCCTCCGGGCAGATGGTGGTGGCCGACCAGTATCCGTGGACGGCGAGCGGCACCGGGCTGAGCGCGGCCCTGCTGCCGCGGTGGTCGCAGGCGGGCGGGCGCGACTCGTTGCAGGCGCGCATCGCCGACCCGGCCACGCGCGCGAAGATCCTCGTGGAGATGCGCGACAACCTGCGCCGCCGCGGCGGCGACAACACCATCCTGCTGATCAACGGCGGTCCGAACGCCAGACCGTATATCGGCAAGACCCTCAAGCAGGTGGCCGCCGAAAAGGAAACGCCGGCTGTGGAGACGGCGCTCGAGCTGATCCGCACCGGCATCGACATGGGCACGCCTCGTTCAACATGAACGAGAAGGACATCGAGACCTTCATGAAGGACCCGTTCGTGATGACGAGTTCCGACGGCTCGGGCGGCCACCCTCGCCTCTACGGCACCTACCCGCGCAAGATCCGGAACTACGTGCTCGACAAGCCGGTGATCACCATGCAGCGCATGGTGCAGTCGTCGGCGGCGCAGGTGGCCGAGGTCTACGGCATCAAGGAGCGCGGCGCGCTGAAGCAGGGGTACTTCGCGGACGTGATCGTTTTCGACCCAAAGACGATCCGCGAACTGGCGACGTACGTGGAACCCGAGAAGCTGAGCGTCGGCATGCAGTGGGTGTTCGTGAACGGGAAGGCGGCGGTGGCGGACGGGCAGCCGACGGGCGTCATGGCGGGGCGCGGGCTGCTCAAACGATAGATCATTCGCAGACGTCTCTCACGGAGACCGAAGGAAGACGGAGGCCACGGAGGACGGCCAAACACTGGAGGGGCTCGGCGGACAGATCCTTCCGCCGGGCCCCCTTTGTGAAGTAATCTCCGTGCAGCTCCGTCCGCTCCGGTCTCTGTGAGAGACCCCCTCGTCTCCCCTCCATGCCCATGCACATGCGCCTCCGCGTCCTCGCCCCGTTGCTGCTGCTGCCGGCATCTCTTCACTCGCAGTCGCTGCGCGACCAGGTCCGCACGTGGCGCGAGGCCCGCGAACCGCAGATCATCCGCGAGTTCGCGGAACTCCTGGCGATTCCCAACGTTGCCAGCGACTCGGTGAACATCTGGCGCAACGCGCGGCACATCACCGGGATGCTCGAGCGCCGCGGCGTCTCGGCGCGCATCCTGGAAAACGGGAAGTGGCCGCCGGCGGTCTATGGCGAACTGAAGACGCCGGGGGCGACGCGCACCATCGTCCTGTACGCGCACTACGACGGCCAGCCCGTGGACCCCGGGGAATGGCGCGGCGGCGCCCCGTGGTCGGCACAGCTGCGCGAGCAGCGCGGCGCGGAATGGGTGGACATTGCGCTCCCGGCCAGCGGACGGCTCAACCCCGAGGCGCGCATCTTTGCGCGCGGCGCCGGTGATGACAAGGCGCCGATCATCGCGATCCTCAACGCGCTCGACGCGATCAACGCCGCCGGCCGCCGCCCGAGCATCAACCTGAAGTTCTTCTTCGAGGGCGAGGAAGAGGCCGGTTCGGCGCATCTGGAGGAACTCCTGCAGCGCAACGCGACGCTGCTGAAGGCCGACGCGTGGCTGTTCTGCGATGGTCCGGCGCACGCGAGCCGCGAGTTGCAGGTGGTCTTCGGCGTGCGCGGCGTGATGGGGCTCGAACTCACGGTCTTCGGCCCGGCCAAGGCGTTGCACAGCGGCCACTACGGCAACTGGGCGCCGAACCCGGGCATGCTGCTTGCCGACCTCGTGACCTCGCTGCGCGACGTCGATGGCCACATCCTCGTACGCGGCTTCTACGACGACGTGGTACCGCCGAGCGCCGCCGAGCTGGCCGCCATCCGCGCCCTCCCCCCGGCGGATGCCGCACTCAAGCGGGACCTCCTGCTCGGCGGCACCGAGGCTGGCGATGCGCTGCTCGCCGAGCGCATCATGCTGCCGGCGCTCAACGTCCGCGGCATGCGCGTGGGACAGGTGGAAGCGCTCGCATCCAACGCCGTGCCGGTGGAGGCCAAGGCCTCGATCGACTTCCGCCTCGTTCCGAAGCAGACCCCAGGGCGCATCCGCGAACTCGTGGAAGCCCACCTGGCGAAGAACGGCTGGTTCATCGCGCACGCGGCACCCACCGACGCCGAGCGACTTGCGCACCGCAAGGTCGTGCGCCTGGCGTGGGAAGGAGGGTACGAGGCGACGCGCGCCTCCATGGAGCTGCCGGTGGCGACGGCGCTCACCGGCGCGCTCGACGAGATGCTCGGCAAGCCCGTGCTGCGCGTGCCGACGCTCGGCGGCTCGCTGCCGACGTACCTGTTCAGTCGCACCCTTGGCGCGCCGCTGGTGATCCTGCCGATCGCCAATCACGATGACAACCAGCACGCCAAGGACGAGAACCTCCGCCTGCAGAACCTCTGGGATGGCATCGACGTCTTTGCGGCCGTCATGACGCGAATGGATGCGTTCTGGCCACGGGTGACGCCCTGAGGCAATCCCGCATTCCCGAACCGCCGGCGCGAACGTATCATTGCTGCATGCCACAGGAACCCGCCGATCGCATCGCCACCGAGCGCGCCGTGACGGCTGATGCCGGAACGCCGTCGCCGGAGGCGCCGCAGGATATTGTCGGCAGGGATGCCCTGCTGGCGCGTGTCGGAGGCGATGCCGGGCTTCTGGGTGAGATGGCCGCGCTGTTCCTCGACGAATGCCCCAGGCATGTCTCCGGCATCCGCCAGGCCGTGGTCAGCCGCGACGCCCGGTCGCTCGAGGGTGCCGCGCACGCGTTGAGGGGTTCGGTCTCGAACTTCACGGCGCGCCGGGCCTCGCAGGCTGCCCTGAGCCTGGAACTGATGGGCCGCGACGGCGACCTCACCGGGTCGGAGCAGGCCCTCGTCGCGCTGGAAGTGGAACTCGAGCGTCTCAAGCCGGTTCTGGAGGAGCTGAAATAATGGCGCCCGGATTGACCGTCCTGCTTGCCGATGACGACAAGGTCCAGACCCTGATGCTCTCCTCGGTGCTCCGGGCCAGGGGTTACCGAGTGGATTCGGCGTTCGATGCGACCCAGACGTTCACCACCGCCATTCGCACCAAACCCGACGTGATTGTTCTCGACATCCAGATGCCGGGCGGCACCGGCATGCTGGTGCTGGAACGGCTGAAGGCGTCCACCAAGACCTCGCAGATTCCGGTGATCGTGCTGAGCGGGAGCACCGATCCCGAGGCTGAACCATCGGTCAGGAAGCTTGGAGCCGATGTCTTCCTCTCCAAGCCCGTGGACGTCGACGAACTCCTGGGCGCCCTGTCCCGGGTGCTGGGGCAGTCGCCCTCGCCGACGCCGTAGCACATTGCGCCTGGGCAGGCACGGCGGTACGCCGTGTTCCGGCGCAACGGCTTCGGTGGTAGGATAGTCGGGTGTCCCCCGACCTCGACGACCTGTTCGTCGCCTTCCAGACGGCCCTGGCCGGCCGGTATTCCATCGACCGCGAGTTGGGACGCGGCGGCATGGGCGTGGTGTACTTGGCCCGTGAAGTGGATCTGGACCGCCTGGTGGCCATCAAGCTGTTGCCGCCGGACCGCGCCGCCGACACGACCCTGCGCGAGCGCTTCCTGCGCGAGGCGCGGCTTGCCGCCAAGCTCTCGCACCCGAACATCATCCCCATCCACGCGGTCGACGAGACCGACGGGTTCGTGTACTATGTGATGTCGTTCGTGGACGGCGAGTCGCTGGCCCAGCGCGTGCGCAGCCGCGGACCGCTCGCCGCGTCGGAGGGCGTGCGCGTGCTGCGAGAGGCCGCGTGGGCGCTGGCCAGCGCCCATGCGCAGGGGCTCGTTCACCGCGACGTGAAGCCCGACAACATCCTCATCGAGGAGGGATCACACCGCGTGCTGGTGGCCGACTTCGGCATTGCCGCTGCCGCAGGGGACGCGTCGGGCGACGGCATCAGCGGCACGCCGGAGTTCATGAGCCCCGAGCAGGCCCTGGGACACGACGTCGACGCACGCAGCGACCTCTACTCGCTGGGCGCGACGGCGTTCTACGCGTTTTCGGGGCGTCTGCCGTTCGAGGGACGCACGGCCACCGAGGTGCTGGCCAAGCAGGTCACCCAACAAGCTCCCCTGCTCTCTGCCCAGGGCCTCTCGGTGCCGCGCAAGGTGGCGTCGCTGATCGACCGTTGCCTTGCCAAGGACCCCTCTCATCGACCGGCGAGCGCCAGCGCGCTGGCCGAACAGCTTGGTGTGGCACTCGAACAGCGGCGCGAACTGCCGGTGGCGCTGCGCGCGTTCGTGCGGCGCAACGGGCGGCTCGACGGCGGCGGCACACTCTTCATGTTGACCGGCGTGCTGGCGGGATCCATCGTCGTGGCCATCGGCCTTGGCGGCACGGCTGGATGGGCATCGCTCGGTATGGGCCTGACCCTGCTGCCGTTCGCCGCGCTGGTGGATGCCGCGCGTCGTCTCGCGAAGATGGGCTTTGCCCACATGGATCTCGCCCCCGCCTTCAAGCTGGAGCTCGAGAATTCGCGCGAGGAGCACGCGTTGGCGCAGGCGCGCGGACCCTCGGCCCTCGAGAGCGTCCTGAAGCTGACCGCGAAAGTCACCGGTGTCGCGATGGTGATCTCGATCATCGAGATCGCCCTCTCGTTCTTTTCGTCGCGCAGTTATCCCGGCGCATGGGGAATCCGCCTGTACTTTGGCGCCGGTGCGGCGTTCTTCCCCTCCCTGATCGGCTACCTCAGCCTTCTCCAGGGCCGCCGTGACGTCGACACCGGGTTCTGGGCAAAGCTCTGGAACGGACGCGTCGGTCGCACCGCGTGGGCCATCGCCCGGCGCCTGCTGCGCGGCAAGGCGGTGGAGTCGGCCATCACGCACCGCGCCACCGAGCTGTCGCTCGGCATGGCCGCCGAACACCTGTACGAAAGCCTCCCCAGGGAGACACGCGACGAACTGGGCGACCTGCCGGCAATCCTGCAGCGCCTGCAGGACGACGCGCAGGCGCTGCGCCGGCACCTCGACGAGCTGCAGGAAGCGTTGAGTGACGCCGGCGAGGCCGCGTCGACCGCCGCCTACGCGCCCGCCCTGCGTGACCGGGACGCCATTCAGGCCAAGCTGGCGGAGACGGTGGGCGCGCTCGAGACCATCCGGCTGAACCTGCTGCGCCTGCGCGCCGGATCGCTGACGGTGGCGGGCCTCACCACGCATATTGGCCTCGCCGCAGATGTGTCGGCGGAAGTGGAGCGGATGCTGGCGGCGCAGGCGGAGGTGGAGCAGGTGCTGAGGTTTCCGCGCGGCGTGGAGCTGACACCGGTGTGAGATTCATGATTGGGATCTCGGATCGCGATCTGGGATTGCGATTGAGGATTGCGATGGGCGATGGTGCGGTACGAAAGAAGGGAGCCCACAGGCTCCCTTCCATCGTCAATCGCCATCGTCAATCGCCATCCGAAATCGAGATCTCGAATCGAAGTCCGGAATCCGGGTTCCTATATCTTACTTCACCAGCTCCAGTGAAATCGGAGCTCCAGCAGGCACGATCTTCACCACCCGTGGGTTCACCTTGGTGACCCACATCGTGATCGGCGCCTCGCCGCCACTCAGGTCCACCTTCCACGTGTCAAACTCGCCGGCCGCCACCTTCACCTTCTCTTCGCCCGAAACCGTGAAGGTGAACTGCGTCAGCGTCCCCTTGCCGCCTTGGAACGCCGCCACCGGAATCTTCGCGCCCGCCGCCCACTTCATCGTCCCGATCAGCGGCTGGATGGCATTGTCGTCAATTGCCCCCTTGGGCATCTCGGCATCCACCGCGATCGTCTTCGGTCCCGTCTGGGTGGGCGTCGTCGCCGATCCCTTGGCCCGGCCGCCGGCATAGATGACGTCGATCTTCGACGCCTGGCCGCCCTGCATGCCGGTCTGGTGCAGCTCCTGCATCTCCAGCGCGTCGCTGAATGTCAGCGTCGTGGTCTGCTGCAGGCCGGCCATCGCAATCGCCGTGGTCTCGGTGTACTTCCAGCCGCCGGCGACCTTCTCGAATCTCGCGACCTGCGAGCCGATGGCGTTGCCCTGCAACATCACGGCAAAGGAATCGGTGCGCGCCACCAGCGCGCCGGCGTTGACGTCGAGCGCCTTCACCGCAAAGTCGCTGGGCGTCATCGGTTCACCATCGACGCTGATGATCTTCACCGGCGCGATCGCCCTGAGCTTCTCGTAGATCTTGCCGCCGTCGCCAACGACGACGATGAGCGCGGCGTCGCGCTTGATGCCGTCCTTGGCCGCCGCCCGGGCGATGGCCGGCGTCACCGCCGCCAGCTTCTGCCGGTACGTCTGCACGTAGTCGCCGGGAAGGCCGAGCAGCCGCGCCGTCGTCACCTGCCCCGCCACCTGCGCCGAGGTCTCCACCTGCAGCGGGAAGCGCCCGACCAGCGACGACTTGGCGTCCTCGAATTCCTTCGTCGCGATCGTCTCCGATCCGATGCGCTTCACCTGGTTCAGCAACTCCACCAGCGACGAATCGGTGACGTCGGTGCGCACTTCGGCGCTGGCCTGGAAGTAGCCGGTGCCCTTGTAGCGCGTGAAGCCGGAGTAGGCACCGTAGGTCCAGCCCTTCTGCTCGCGCAGGATCAGGAAGAGACGCGAATCGCCGCCGCCGCCAAGCACCTGGTTGGCGAGTCGCGCGCCGTAGACGCGCGGATCGTCCGGCCCCCACGTGAGGTTGCCGACGAGGATGTTGCTCTGCACCGAGCCCGCGCGGTGCACCAGCAGGATCTCCGTCGCCGTGCGCGCCGGTGGCAACGTGACCGCCACCGTCGCCGGCGCCGTGCCCGTCCATCCGGCGAACGCCGACGTGGCCAGCGCCTTGGCCTTGGCCAGCGAGATGTCACCGGCGAAGACGAGTAGCGCGCCCGAGGGGCGGAGGCGAGTCGCCTGGAACGCCGTGAGGTCCGCCTGGGTGATGGCCTTCACCGACGCCGGATCAGGGCGACGGCCGTACGGATGGGCACCGTAGAGTCCCTTGGCGAAGAACCGTGCCGCGATGGCCTCGGGCTGCGACTGCTCCAGCTGCAGCGCCGACAGCGTCTGGGTGCGCGAGAGTTCCACCTCGGTAGCGGCAAAGCTCGAATGCAGCGCCGCATCGGCCATGAGCCCCATGCCGAATTCCGCGTCGGCGGTGAGGAAGTTGGCGCCGATGGTCATGAAGTCGGGATCGGCACTCGCCGAGATGGAACCGCCGATGCCCTCGATGGCCGCCGAGAATTCGTCGGCCGTGCGCTTCCCGGCGCCCTTGGTGAGCAGCCCGGCAACCATGTCGGCCATCCCCACCTTGCCGTTGGGGTCGTACGTGCCGCCTGCCGGGAACGCCAGCTGCACCGAGATGACGGGAAGCTTGTGGTTCTCGACGACCAGCAGTCGCAGGCCGTTGGGAAGCGTCGCCTCCTGGAACGGAGGGAACTGCGCCGCCTTGACCGGCATCGGTGCGGGCGGCCTGGTCGGGAAGTCCTGCGCCGAGAGCGTACCCGCAGCGGCAACCAGCGCAAGCGTCAGGAGTGTCGGGCGCATCACTTCTTCTCCGGCACGATGGTGATGGTGAGTGCGTTGTCGCTCCTCAGGTAGGTGGCGGCCACGCGCCTGATGTCATCGACGGTCACCCTGGCGTACCGGTCGAGGTCGGTGTTCACGGCCTCCGGCCCACCGAGGTACGTATTGGCAAACTGCACGGCTTCGGCGAGCGCCAGGGACCGCTGACGCTCGTTGATCTTGCCGGCGCGGTACTGGTTCCTGGCCTTCGTCAATTCCGCGGCGCTCACGCCGGTCTGCGCGACCTGCGTGATCTCCTTCACGAGCAGCTTCTCCACCGAGTCGGCTGTGACGCCCTGGTTGGCAATCGCCAGCCCGAAGAACATCCCCGGACCCCGGCGCGGGCCGAACGGGTTCACGAGCACCGTCGTGCCGAGCGCCGCCTTCGTCTCCCGCGCAAGCACCTTGTTGAGGCGCGAGCTTTCTCCCTGCCCGAGGATCGTGGCCAGGAGGTCGAGCGCCGGACCGTCGGCGTGCGAGGTGGCCGGGATCCGGTAGAGCGCGAGCACCGCCGGAAGCGTCGCCTTGTCGTCCTTCAATTCCTGGCGCAGGGCCCCGGGGTTGAAGGGCTGGTCGCAGGTGACGGCCGGCGGCGTCGGCTGCCGCGGAATGCCGCCGAAGTACTCGGCGATCAACTGCTTCGCCTCGGCGGGGTTGAGGTCACCGACGAGCGTGAGCACCGCATTGTTGGGTGCATAGTAGGTCTTGAAAAACGACTGCACGTCCTCGACCTTCGCCGCCTCGAGATCCGCCATTGAGCCGATGAGCGAGTGGGAGTAGCCGAAGCACGACTTGGCATCGAAGGCGGCGAGCGTCCCTTCCCAGATGGCCCTGGAGTACGGCTGGTTGTCCACGCGGAGGCGGCGCTCCTCCTTGACCGCATCGACCTGGTTCTTGAGTCCCTCGGCGGTGACGTTCAGCCCGCGCATCCGCTCGGCCTCGAGCCAGAGCGCGAGGTTCAGCCGGTTCGACGGCACCGTCGCGTAATAGTACGTGATGTCGTACTGCGTGGAGGCGTTGGCGTCGCTGCTGCCGGCGCGCTCGAGCAGCTGCGAGTGCTCCACCTTCTTCAGGTTCTTCGAGCCCTGGAACATCATGTGCTCGAACAGGTGGGCGAAGCCGGTGCGGCCGGCGACCTCGTTGCGGGCGCCGACGTCGTACCACAGGTCGACGGCGACCACCTGGCTGGAATGATCCTCGACCAGCTGGACGCGCAGGCCATTGGGCAGCGTGTACGCGTCGATCTTGATGCGGGCGGGATCCTGGGCGAGCGCGTTGGACGCCGCAATCAAGAGAACGGCAGCCAGGGCGGCGGTGAAGCGACGCATCGCGTGCTCCTGCATTGAGAAGGTGAAATCCGGGGGCGCGCCGGTGGGGCGTCGCGCCAGCCTGATCGAATTCTACTGCTCCTGCCGGGCCTTAAGGAACTGTGTGCGGCGCGGTTGCAGCACCGCCTACCTTGATGGTCGCCCCGTTCCGGTGGACCCGAAGCCGCCAGCGCGGTCGGTCGTCGGGCTCACTTCGCCGGGCGTGAATTCGAGCACCTCGTGGCGCGAGAGCACCATCTGGGCAATGCGCTCGCCGTGCGTGATGACGAGGTCCCCGGTGCCGCCGTGGCGCACCGGCACGCACCACTCCTCGGGGTAGTCGGCGTCGATCGTTCCGGGGGCGTTGGCGATGATGATGTCGGTCTTGAGGCTCGTCCCGGAACGCGGGCGCACCTGCGCCTCGATGCCGATGGGGAGCCGCGCCCGGAAGCCGAGGGGCACGAGGGCGCGCTCGCTGGCGTTCAGCACGAGCACGCTCTTGCCGGCGCGCCGTTCCGTGGGCCGGTCGATGGGCGTGCCATCGACGAAGACCCGGACCACGCGCCCTTCGAGGTAGGCGGCCAGGTCGTACCCGGCGCTGTGCGCGGTGGCGCGCCCGGGGGGGAGGACGTCGGGGTGCAGCGGTTCGAAGATGATGGTGGACACGAGACGGATGACCGGAGAATCGACGGGATGCCGCGAGGTGGCGGTAATCTAGGCCATCGTCGCTCTCCCGTCTCCCATCGTCCGTGCGCCGGTCGGTGCGGCCTCACGGAACGAGAAGCCTCCCGCTACTGTATCAGTCATATGCGCCTCCGCCCAATTGCCCTCCTGCTCGCTGTTGCCGCCGCCTCGGCCACTGCACGCTCAGCCGGGGCCCAGCGCCCCTTTCCGCCGAGTGGGGGATCACAAGGCGGGCCGCCAGCCCCGCGATCGGCGCCAGCACCGTTTCCTGAACTCGGCCAGGACACGACCTCGCCCGAAGGCGTGGCCCGCGCCGCACAGGTGAAGTTCGAACGCTTCCGGCGCGATAACCTGCCCAACGCGCAGAGCGGACGCCCCGGCCGGTGCGACGAGCAAGTGGGCCGGTTCTGCTACTGGTATGACGAGAAGGCGCCGAAGGCCCGCGAGCAAAAGGTCGTGACGGAAGCGCGCGCGGTGCTCGTGCAAATGCTCGATTCCCTGGCGCACGTGGTGCCCGTCAACCGGTGGATCGCCGGGCAGCGGGTCCGCTACCTGGCAGAATCGGAACGCTACGACGACGCGCTGAAGGCGGCGCAGGAGTGTCGGGCGTCCGGCTGGTGGTGCGACGGCCTGGTGGCGTTCAGCCAGCACATGCGCGGCAACTACTGGGCGGCCGACAGCGGGTTCCAGGCCGTGCAGGAACAGATGTCGGCGCGCGAGCGCTGCAGCTGGCGCGACGTCTCCATGCTCATCGATGACGACACGCGCCAGACGTACCGCAAGATGCTCTGCGGCGCCGAACGGGAGGCGTTCGAAGACCGCCTCTGGTGGTATTCCCGCACGCTGTACGGCATGCGCGGCAACGATTCCCGTTCGGAATGGAGCGCGCGCCAGCTGATGGTGCGCTTCTACCAGGACGGACCGAGCGCGCACCAGTTCGGTTTCGACGAGGACGAGCGCGAACTGCTGCTGCGCTTCGGCTGGCCGCGCTACTGGGCCAGGGGGGCCGGCGATCCGCGCGAGGGCGGCTTCAGCATCGTCAGCGACGAGGCGTCGCCGGCGTACCGGTACCTTCCGGCGGGGTACGTGCTCGCCAACCCCGCCGTCTCCGACTCGTCGCAATGGCGGCTGCACCAGCCGCCGGTGATCGGCCGTTATGCCCCGCCCTACGCACGCAGGCTTGTCGCCCTCGAGCACCAGCAGGCGATGTTCCGGCGCGGCGACTCGGCGTTGCTGGTGATGGCCTACGACGTATCGACCGTGCCGGGCCTCGGCACTGCCGCTCGCCGTCGCGCTGCCATGGTGGTGGCGCAAGGCGAACAGCCAGCTCCGCGCATCACGACCGCGGAACGTGCGCCGGAGCGCGGCACCATGTCGGTGCACGGCGCCTGGGGCGCCCTGCTCTTCAGCGGCGAGGTGTGGTCGGCCGACTCGAGCGTCGTCGCGCGCGCGCGGTACGGCGTGCACCCGCCATACGCGGTGGGAACGCGCGTGACCGTGTCGGACTTGCTGTTTTACAAGCCGTCCGGCGCGCCACCCACGTCGGTCGAAGAAGCCCTTGCGCAGGCGCTCCCGACGGAACGCGTGCGCTCCAGCGCTCCGCTCGGCGTCTACTGGGAAGCGTACGGCACCGATCCCACCGGCGAGGCGATGAAGCTCACCGTGACCGTCGTGCGCGAAGTCGAGGAGACCAGCTTCCTGCGGCGCAAGTCCAAGGCGCTCCAGCTGGTGCGCCAGGCCACGCCGGTGAGCATCTCCACCCAGGATATGTCGGCGCGCGGCCGCACGATTTCTCCCCGCGCCGTGCAATTGAACATCTCGACGCTCAAGAAGGGCGCCTACATCGTCCAGCTGGAGATCGAGATTGCCGGACAGTACGCGCTGCGGGCCGACCACCGGATCGAGATCATTGACAAGTAGACGGTAGACGGTGGACGGTAGACGGTGGACGGTAGACGGTAGACGGTAGAGGCGCGGAGGCGGTTATCTTTCAAGATTGACCGTCGGCGCCTCCGTCGCTCCCCCTTCGCAACTTCATGACCTGTCTTCGCGCGCTCCTTCTCGCTGCCACCATTTCCGGTTTCGCGTCAGGCTCCGAGGCCCAGTCGCCCGCCCGAGCGCCGGCCACCGACAGCCAGCCGCCGGCCGCCACGAAGAAGCTCAAGCCGCCGGTGGCGCGGGTGGACAGCGAGGCCAAGCTCGACTCCATCTACAACCTGCGGTGGCCCGTCAAGAGGCCCGATCCGCTGCCGGGCTCGATCCTCCCCGGCAAGCGCATCATCGCCTACTACGGCAACCCGATGTCCAAGCGGATGGGCGTCCTCGGCGAGTACGCCCCCGACCAGATGCTGGCAATGCTCGACGCCGAGGTGAAGGCCTGGACGCTGGCCGACCCGTCCACGCCGGTGCAGCCGGCGCTGCACCTTATCGCCGTGGTGGCGCAGGCGGGTCCCGGCTCAGACGGCATGTACCGCGCCCGCATGCCCGACACGCTCGTCGAACGCGTGGCGGCGTGGGCAGCCCGGCGCAACGCGCTCGTCTTCCTTGACATCCAGGTGGGCAAGAGCACGCTCGCCGAAGAGTTGCCGCGGCTGGAGAAGTTCCTGTCTCGGCCGAACTTCCACCTGGGCATCGACCCCGAGTTCTCCATGAAGAACGGTGGAATCCCGGGAAAGAGGATCGGCACGTATGACGCGGAGGACGTGAACTACGCGTCCCGGTTCCTGCAGGACATCGTCACCAGGCACAAGCTGACGCCCAAGGTGCTGGTGGTGCACCGTTTCACGCGCAAGGGCGTCACCAACACGCCGAGGATCAAGCTCGACCCGCGCGTACAGGTGGTCATGCACATGGACGGCTTCGGCCCGCCCCACTTGAAGCGCGGCACGTTTCGCTCGTGGATCAAGGCGGAGCCGGTGCAGTTCGTCGGGTGGAAGCAGTTCTACAAGGCGCGCAACGACCACCCGCGTACGACGATCGCGGAGATCCTGAAGCTGAATCCGAGGCCGGTGTATGTGCAGTACCAGTAGATAGACGATAGACGATAGTCGATGGACGATTACCATCGACCGTCTACCGTCTACCGTCTACCGTCTACCAACCATACGCCTCCCGCGCCACCCCGATCGCCCGCGGCAGCGTCTCGCGCCAGGCGTCATCCTCGCCGCCGCGCATCTCGATCGAGTACCACCCATCGTATCCGAGAGTGCGCAGCACGCGCCCGAGCGTGGCGTGCGGGATGTCCGTCGTCGTCCCCACCGGCACCAGGCCCGGTTCGCTTACGTGAAAGTGTCGCACGTGCTTCATCACGGGGGCGAGTGCGGCTTCCGACGCCTCGCCGCTGAGGGCGAGCGCCGCGGCATCGAGGTGCACGCCGAAGTTCGGATGGTCCACGGCATCGGCGAGCACGCCGGCCTCGGCGGCCGTCGTCACGAAGTCGCACCCGTACCGTGGCGGATTGGGTTCGATGCAGAGGTGCACGCCGAGCGGCGACAGCTGCTCCGCCACGGGGCGCAACGCCGCCGCGGCGGCGGCGATCGCCGATGGCATCGAACGACTGCCGCGTTTTCGGTTGCCTGGCGCACCGAACACGAGCACGCGCGCACCGCATCGCGCGGCCAGGGTGCCCATCGCCACCAGGTGCCGCTGCGTGGCGGCCAGCACCTCGCCGTCACCGAAGATCGTCGTGTCCACTTGGCCAAAGAAGAGGGCTTGGAATGCCACAACCGCACACCCTGCCTCGTTCCACCACTCGGCGTATGCTTCGGCCACGCCGGATTCCACGCGCGGTGCCCTGACCCATACCTTGGACGGCGCCAGCTCCACGCCGCTGACGCCGTGCGCGCGCAGGACATCGGCGACCGAGGCATCGTCGGCCACCGGCCACGCGAGATTGGAGATCGCCAGCTTCACGCGCCCTCCGCGCCCGCGCGACGCTCGTTGGACACGAATCGCTCCATGGCGCTGAAGGTCGACTCCGCGTCGTACCAGTAGCCCTCGCGGCCGCCGAAGCGTCCGGCATACAGGCTGCGCATGTCATAGCGCGCCGCCTGAGCGCCGTCGGGCGGTGTCAGCACGCGGCCAAACACCCGCGTGGCGACGTCACCCATGCGAACGGGCTCCACCGCAACGTTCACCAGCGCGATGCCCGACTCGCGTACCCGCTCGACGTCGCGCCACAGTTGCTCCAGGTCGTAGAACTGGTACGCGGAGTCCGGATGGATCCTGTCCACGGCGTTGTCGTGCAGCAGGTCGAAGATCGCGTTCTTCTTCAGGCCGTGGCCGAACAACCCCGGCAGGCGGACCACGGTGGTCTCGAAACGGTCCTGGCAGAATTGCTCCAGCGCGTACCGGTGGCGCCCGTAGGCGTGCAGGATGTCGGCGTCGATGGGCGTGTGCTCGTCAACGCCGACCGGCGACGGGTAGACGTCGATGGTGGAGACGAGCACGAGGTGGCCAATGCGCACGGTCTCGAGCACGTCGGTGAGGCGGGCAATGCCCGCGCGATCACCCTCCGGATCGAGGTTGGCCCTCCACTTTTCGGCGCGCGCACCGGCGCACACCACCAGGTCGAACGTCCGGCCGCGCATGGCGTCGATGTCGGTCGAGCGAAACGCTGCGTCGAAGGCGCGCGCGCGCGCCACGGTGCCGCCCACCAACCCGGTATGCCAGATGAGTGCGTCCATGGGATCAGGTGGGGTCGTAGGCGCCGCGCACCGAACGCCAGAGCGTACGCAGGATGCCCAGGTTGCCGCGCCAGCCCCTGATCTTCGATGGCACGGCGCCCCCTGCCGGATAGGCGCGCATCACCGGGAGTTCGCGCACCCTGAAGCCCAGCCGTCCGGCGCGGATGGCCAGGTAGTAGTGCAGCTCGTAGCCCACGAAGACGTTGCGAAACGGACGCACGCGATCGTCGAGCAGGAACCGGCGGCTGTACGCGCGAAATCCGTTGGTGGTGTCGGTGTAGCGCGTGCGCGCGGCGATGGAGATGAGCGGCGCATGCAGCAGCGTCACCCCCAGGTGCCGCGCCAGCGGCGTGTTGACGCCCCGGCCGCCCGGCACGTAGCGCGATCCCTGCACGTGGTCCACGCCCTCGCGCAGGGCCTCCACGAACGCCGGCACGGCGCGCGCATCGTCCTTGCCGTTGCCGTCGATGGTCACGACGCCCGCGTAGCCCTCGCGCAGGCACCAGGCAAAGGCCATGCGCATCTGCGCCGAGAGCGCGCCCGGACCGCGCTTGATGAGCACCGCGCGCACGTCGTGCTCGGCGGGAAACGGCGCGTCGAGCGCGCCGTCGGTGCTGCCCCCGTCGGCGATGATGACGTCCACAGGGAGCTGCAGGGTGTGCATGGCGCGCAGTTGGTTGCGCACGCGTTCGCCCTCGTTGAGCACGAACACGCACAGCGCGTAGTCGGCCCGCCGCGTGCCGCAGCTGATGAACTCGAACGCCGGCACCTCCCACGCGTCCGGGCCATCGCCCGCCGCGCTCCGGGGCGCCGACGTCACGCGCGCGGCCCGCCGCTCATGGCTCGGACACCACGTTGGGCCGGTCCTCGCGCAGCAGCACCGCGCTCGACCGCTCGTCGCGCACGTAGTAGCCCGGCTCCGACCCGAATCGCTTGGGCAGCCGCCCCACGTACTCGCACAGCACCGCGAGGATGATGGACAGGAAGAAGAACTGCGCGGCGCTGGTGAGCGACATCGTCGCCCACCCCGGCGCGACGTCGGCGCGCATGGCGTAGACCACCAGCACGTACACGGCATAGGCGAGGTTCAGCAGCGCCGCCGCCACGCCCAGCAGGCTGGCCACGCGCAGCGGGTGCGCGGTGTTGTCGAGTACCATGGCCAGCGCCACGCTCACCGCCTCGCCCGGCGTGCGCGACCGCGACCGGAGCGTCTGCCCCACCGGGTCGTAGACGTAGGCCGCGCTGGCGTAGCCGATGTACGACGAGAAGACGCGCAGCCGCGAGCCCGTCTCGCGCAGCTTGTTCAGCGCGTTCAGCGCCTGCCGCGAGAGGCAGCGAAAGTGCGTGGCGTTGGCGGGGAGATCCAGCCGCATCATGCGCCGCGTGTACCAGTAGAAGAGCCCCGCGCCCGCGCGCAGCCACCACGGGTCGCCCGCGCGCGTGCGCTTCACGCCGAGCACGACATCGGCTCCGTCGCGCGCGCGCTGCACCAGCGCCGGGATCAGTGCCGGCGGGTCGGCGCCCGGCGACATCGTCACCACGAAGTCGCCGATGGCGCTGTCGAGCCCGGCGGCGATGGCCTGCTCCTCGCCGAACTCGCGCGACAGGCGCAGCACGCGCACGCCGTCGTGGCTCGAGAGAATGGCGTCCCAGGTGGCCCGCTCGACGGACTGCGAACCGTCGTCCACGACGATCAGTTCGAAGTGGCGAAACGCGTGCTGAAGCACCTGCACCGTCTCGGCCACGAACGGCGCCAGCAACGAGCCCGGGTTGTGCACGGGCGCAACCACCGACACGAACAGGTCGGCCGTCATGACGATTCCTCGCTGTCCACCATGCCCGTGAGCGCCTCCTCCACGTCGTACACGCTGTCGATCTTCGCGCCGAGAACCGTGACCAGCCCCGGCGCGCCCGCCACGGCGCGCGCCAGGATGGGGCGACTGTCGTCCACGTCGCTGCGCGGAAGGATGGTCTTCACCTCCCACAACGACCGGAGATAGCGCGCCGCCGCCAATTCCGGAAGATAGCGCGCCGCGTCGCGCTGCATGTGCGGCGCCTGGGAGCCGGGGAGCCGGCGCATCACATCGTCGCCGCGCACCGGGTGGCCATCGACGCCGCCGTCGTTCCAGCGCGCATGCGGCGTGTACCGCACGTGACTCAGCGAGTGCACGCCGGCCGCCGGAAACGGCATCGCCGACCAGAACGGGCCATCCATGACGGTGACGCCAAGCCCCTTCAGCGCCGCCGGCGCCTCGACGAGGGCGATCTCCGTCAGTTCATGCACCAGCGGCACGAGCGGAAGCCCCGAGTCGGCCAGCAGGTCGTTGAGGCCGGCGTAGGTGCAGGCGACCACCCAGTCGGCATCCGTGCACTCGCCCGGCGCTTCGCCCCACCGCACGCACAGTCGCCGCGCACCACCCGGTGAGACGGCCCGCGCCGTCGTACCCATGCACACCTGCACGCCGGCCGACGCCATCGATGCCTGCACGGCCACCGCCAGCGCCCGGGCATCAAACGCCGATTCCTCCACCTCGAACACCGCTTCCACCAGGTCGGCGTCGAAGCGCGCCACCATGGCCTTGGCGGCGGGCTTCAGCGGCGCGCCGATGCGATGGCAGAACTCGGCGAATTGTCCGGCCGTGACCTTCGACTGCCGGCGCGCCACCGCATACAGCTTGGTGAACGAACGATCGATCGCGTCCGGAAAGTCGGCCAGGAATCGCGGGTAGTTCCGGCGCGAGCGCAGCGACGTGAGGATGCTGCGCGGGTAATGGTACCTGCCGTGCACCCGGGCCTGGTTGTTGTACGAGGCGCGCGTCAGCAGGGACGGCTCCCGTTCCAGCAGGGCCACCGAAGGCAGGCGCCGCGCAAGGAATGCGGCGATGTGGGCGCCGTAGAAGCCGCCTCCCACCACTACCGCATCCACGTCGCGTGGCGGCCGTTGCGTATCGGTCACCTGCGCATTGTACGGACGATGGCAACCGCGCCGCAACCCGTGCGGCCCTTACTGTGCGGCCCTTGCACCCGTGCGGCCCTTACCGCGCCGGCAGCGAGCCAAGGAGCTTGCGGAGATACTTCGCCAACTGCGCCTCCTCGACGTCCTGTTTCACGAAATCACTCTCCAGCACGCCCCTCCAGATGACCTTCCGCGAGCCGCGGTCCACGAAATCCACCATCAGTTGGCCCGCCTCGTAGGCGATTTCCCGCGACATGCCCTCCGGGCGTCCCCAGTATCCCCAATCCATGATGCAGGCGTCGCCCACGCAGGGCGGCCGGTCGTTGCCCACCACCTCGTGACGCTCCTCGACCCCGATGTGGAAGTGCACGAGGAACCGTGCCGTCGACGAGTCCGCCGCGCGGATGAATCCCCTTCGCGCCAGCTCCGCGGAGAGCGCACGCTCGACGCGCGCGTGGACCGTGGCGTTGTCCACCATCGGGTGCCTTTCCGGAAGGCTCCGTCCGGCATCCGACGCGCCCCACGTCCACGCTGCCCCCGCCAGCACCGGCACGCTCTGATCGTGGAAGACGCGAATGCTCGGACCGCAAGCCACGGTACCCAGGGCGATGACCGCAACGCAATTGACGAGTTTAATCTGGTCCTCCAGTGCCTGTTTCAGGGACTCTGCTGCAACCTGCCCCGCCAGCCGGCACCGGACAATGCGGGATTACCCGATGCCCTGACGGCGTTTCCTGACGGCGTTTCCTGACGGCGTTTCCTGACGGCGTTTCCTTGCCGGTACGGGGCGCGCCGTGGCATTGTGTTTTCTTGCCGGCGCGCCATCTTCCCCGACGGTTCCCCACGGGCCGGCGTGGCCGGCCGCTCACCATCCAGACGCCGAATTTCAATGCCCACGACGTACGCGGCCATTACCGGTTGGGGCAAGTGCATGCCTCCTTCGGTGCTCACCAACGACGATCTCTCGACATTCCTCGAGACGAACGACGAGTGGATCACCTCGCGCACCGGCATGAAGGAGCGCCGAATTTCACACGTGACGGCCATTGAAATGGCCACCGTCGCGGCGGCGCGCGCGCGCGCCTGCGCCGGGCTCGACGCCGGCGACGTCGACCTCATCGTCTATGGCAGCTGCAGCTACGACGAGCAGGTGCCCAACAGCTCGTCGGGCGTGCAACTGGCGCTCGGCGCGCGGAAGGCGGCCGCGATGGACGTCAACACGGCCTGTACCAGCTTCCTGTACGGCCTGTCGTCGGCTGCGGCATTGATTCGCACGGGTGTGGTGCGAAACGCCGTCGTCATCGGCGTCGAGCTCATCAGCCGGTACATGGACTGGAGCAACCGCAACGTCGCCGTGCTGTTTGGCGACGGCGCCGCCGCGGTGGTGCTGCAGGCCAGCGACAACGAGGAGGGCGTTCTCGGAAGCGTGCTGGGCTGCGACTCCGAGGCGCGCGCCACGCTGCGCATTCGCGGCTTCGGCTGCGGGTACGCCAACCTCGGGGTCTCCTACGGCGACACACTCTGGGATTTCGACGGCCCGCAGATCTTCAAGCGCGCGGTCCGGGGCATGAGCGACGCGTCGGCCAAGGTGATGGCCAGCTGTGGCATCACGTCCGAGCAGGTCGACCTCTGCATCCCGCACCAGGCCAACCTCCGCATCATCGAGGGCGTGGCCAAGTACGCCGGCGTCCCGATGGACAAGGTGATGCTCACCGTGCAGAAGTACGGCAACATGAGCGCCGCCACCGTGCCAGTGGCCCTGGTCGAGGCGCTCGAGGAGGGGCGCGTGCAGCCCGGCGCGACGCTGCTGATGCCGGCGTTCGGCGGTGGCCTCACGTTCTGTTCGCTGGTCGTGAAGTGGGGCGACCGGGTCACGCCGCTGGGCACGTCGGATCGCGAACTGCCGCCGTGCACCAGGACGGCCCTCGAACTCGTCAACGAGATTCGCGCCATCCAGGACCCGCATGGACGATCCCACGCCGGGCTGATGGCGCCGGTGTTCGTGGAGAACTGGGTGTAGGGTCGTCTCTCACTGACCGGA
The DNA here is from genome assembly GCA_038059315.1 of Gemmatimonadota bacterium. Taxonomy (GTDB): domain Bacteria; phylum Gemmatimonadota; class Gemmatimonadetes; order Gemmatimonadales; family Gemmatimonadaceae; genus PNKL01. The sequence continues at coordinate 4,644 of JBBTJT010000102.1, read as the reverse complement.
GAAGTGTCTCTCACGGAGACCGGAGCCATACAAAGGACACGGAGCTGCAACCACACTCAAGGGAGTGCGGTGGACAGTACCGTCCGCCACACCCCCTCAAGAGTTCGTCGTTCTCCGTGTCCTTCGATTTGCTCCGGTCTCCGTGAGAGCCCCCCTACGTCAATGCCGCCGCCGGCACCTGCGCCATCGCACGCTCGGCCAGTGCCGTGATGGTCAGTGACGGATTGACGCCCGGGTTTCCGGGCATCGCCGCGCCATCGCAGACGAGCATGTTCCGGTAGCCGAAGACGCGATGGTCCCGGTCCACCACCCCGCGTGACGCGTCGGCGCCGATCACCGCGCCGCCGAGGATGTGCGCCGTGGTCGGGATGTTCATCGTCGCTTCGAGCACGCCACTGTGGGCAATCCCGCCGGTGTGCCCTGCCAGGAACTCGGCCGCCCCGTTGGCCTTGGCGATGAACGTCGGGTTCGGCTTCTCCGGATCCTGCTCCGTGCCAATTGCCCAGCCACGCCCCAACCACCGCCGCCGGGCGCGGAACGCCATGGCGTTGTCGCTCGATTGCATCACCAACACGATCAGCGTGCGCTTGCTCCAGCCGAACGGCCATCGCCCGCGCACGAAGCGCAGGGGGTGCCGCGCGATCTCGCGCAGGAGCATGAGCGGCCGCGTCAGCCGCGTGCCGTTGCCGGTGAGCGGCGCCAGCAGGAACGTCATGAAGTCGCCGCCCTTGCCGTAGGTGCAGAACTCGATGTGGGTGTCAGGGTCCGGGTGGATGCTCGCGCTGATGGCGACGTCGGCCCACGGCTTGAGGCGGTCATCGGGAAGCGTCACCGCGAGGATCGACTCGCTGTTGGTGCGCACCAGTTCGCCCAGGCGGTCGCTGATGTTCGGCAATGAGCCGCCATGCTTGAGCGTCGCCAGCAACTCGCCGGTGCCCAGCGCGCCGCCAGCAAACACCACGCCGCGCGCCGTGAAGGTGCGCCGTCGCCTGAAGAACCAGGCGCCCGGGCGTTCCGTCGTGACCGCGTAACCATCGCCGCCGTCGGCCGCACCGATCGGTCGTACGTCCACGACGGCGTGCTCGGCGAGCACCGTGGCCCCCTGCTTCTCGGCGAACCAGAGGTAGTTCTTGAGCAGCGTGTTCTTGGCGCCCACGCGGCATCCCACCATGCACGCGCCGCAGCGCGTACACCCGGTGCGCGCCGGGCCCTCGCCGCCGAAGTAGGGATCGGGCACCTCCTCGCCCGCCTTGCCGAAGAACACGCCGACCGGCGTGCGCGTGAACGTGTCCCCCACGCCGAAGTGTCCGGCGACGGCCTTCAGGAGATCCTGTCCGTCGGTGCCGAAGGGAACCGTCTGCACGCCGAGCATGCGCTCGGCAGCCTCGTAGTGCGGCCGCAGCTCGCTGGCCCAGTCGGCCAGCCCCTTCCATTGCGGGTTCTCGAAGAACGCGGGCTTGGCGCGGTACAGCGTGTTGGCGTACACCGCGCTGCCGCCACCCACCGCCGCGCCGCTGGCGATGAAGATGTCCTTGAACGGCGTCAGCCGGAAAATGCCGCGTAACCCAAGCGACGGCGCCCAGAGAAAGCGCCGCAGGTTCCAGGTGGAGGTCGCGTACTCGTGGTCGGCATGCCGTCGTCCCGCCTCCAGCACCGCCACCCGGTATCCCTTCTCGGTAAGGCGCAGCGCCGACACGCTGCCGCCAAATCCGGAACCGACGATCAACCAGTCGTAGTCCAGCGCCGCCGACGTCATGGCTTGCCAGCCTGGATGCCACGGGGGCGCCGCGGTATCACCCTGGGCGCCGCGACGGGCGCCACTAGCTTGTTCGTCCTCCCAGGCCCCGCCGCACCGCCACCCTTCTTCACGGGGTCGCGCTCGAACAGCACTGAATCGGTGGAGACGAAGCCGCGTATGTCTGTCGCCGTCACCAGCACGTAGTATGGGCCGAAGTGGACACCGGAAACGTCGAAGACCCCGTGCCACAACCACGCGCCACCCAGCGCGCCGGCCGCCACCTTGACGAGCGGAAGCGCGACACCGTTGAAGATTGCTTCCACCCGTGCGAGCGGCTGGCCCGTCGAAACATCGGCGTACACTTCCAGCGTGTCGCCCACGATCTCGCCCGGCTGCGGAACCGCGAACGAGATCAACATGTCGCCCGCAAGCTCGACAGCGCCGGCGACCGAAACCACCGCGAAGGCAAACCTGTTGTCAGCCGCTGCGGTGATCTTGGCGCGGCCAGTCCTCCGCGCGCTCACCCGCCCCGTGACGTCCACGACCGCAACCATGGTATCGGAACTGCTCCACGCGAGGGTGCGTCCGGCCAGGACGTTTGCCCTTGCATCATACGGTGTCGCAACCAGCGTGGCCGAGGCTCCAGACTCCAGCGCCAGCGCGTCCGGCGTCATGGTGATGAGAGCGACGGCCACCGGCACGACCGTCACGTCATGCATCGCCGATTTTCCACCCGCGGACGCGGTGATGGTCGCCACTCCGGGAGCGACGCCCGTGATCGTCCCGGCGGCATCGACGCTCGCGATCGCCGGCGCGGAACTCGTGAAGGCGAACGCACCCGCGTTGAACGAACCGCCGTTCTGGTCGAAGCCTTCGCCGGTCGCCGTCGCCGTCTTTCCGAGCTCCACGATCGGCGGGGTCACCGCCAGCTTCACCCACGACAGCACCGGCTTGAACGAGGAGGACAGCGGCGACGTCATTCCGTCGCTTCCCTGACCGCCGCCGCACGACCAGGCGCCCGCCGCGGTGAGCAGCAGCAACACGATGCGTCGGCGCGGTCGATGGGTCACTCAGCGATGGTAACACGCGTGGCGTGTGCCGGCCAGCGGCGCGACACGTAATCGCGGGTGCACCTACCTGAAGACCGCGCCGTCCATCGCCAGCACCGCGCCCAGCAGCACGTTGGCACCGTTGGTGATGTCCTGCGGTCTCGAGTATTCCTTCGGCGCGTGGCTGATGCCGCCCACCGAGGGAATGAAGATCATGCCCATCGGGCAGACCCGTGCCAGGTTCTGCGCGTCGTGCCCCGCCCCGCTGGGCAGGCTCATGGTGGTGAAGCCGAGCGTCCTGGCCGACGTGCCGATGAGGCTGCGCACCCGCTCGTCGCACAACGCCGACTCGTGCGTGACGAACTCGTGATAAGCGAATGTCGTGCCGTTTCGCGCCCCGATCTTCCGCGACTCGGCGACGATGACGTCGTACAGTCGCTGGATCTTCCGGTCGTCGAGGTCGCGCAATTCGAGCGTGCACAGCACCTTGCCCGGCACCACGTTGGGCGCTCCCGGGAAGGCCTGGATGCGTCCCACCGTCCCCACCTGTCGTCCCGGTTCGGACGTGGCGACGCGGTTCACCATCTCGGTGAAGCGCGCGGCAGCGAGCATGGCGTCATGGCGATCGGCCATCGGTGTCGTGCCGGCGTGGTTGGCAACTCCGTCGACGGTCACGTCCCACTCGCGCAGCCCGACGATGCCCTCGACGATGCCGATATCGAGCTTCTCGCGATCGAGGTTTCCGCCCTGCTCGATGTGCAGTTCCAGGTACCCGTGCGCGTCGCCCGTGCGCAGGCGCGCACTGGCCAGCTTCGCGGGGTCGCCGCCGATGTAGCGAATGCCCTCGCCGATGCTCTTGCCGCTGCGCGCCACGGTGGCCAGCTCGGCGGCCGTCGGCTCCGTGGTCACCAGGTGGCTCCCCCATGTGCCGCCTTCCTCGTTCTGCCAGCAGGCCACCCACAGGGGGTGCTTCGTCGTGACGCCCTGCTCGGCGAACGTGCGCGCCACCTCGATGGCGGCGAGCGTCCCCACGTTGCCGTCGTAGTTGCCGCCCTCGGGCACTGAGTCGACGTGCGAGCCGAAGATGACCGGCTTGGCCGAGACATCGGTGCCCGCGCGCTTGCCGTAGATGTTGCCAGCGGCATCAATCACCACCTCGAGCTGGGCGTCGCGCATCAGTTGCACGGTGAACGCGCGCGCGGCGATGTCGGCCTCGCTGTACGCCAGCCGAGTGACGCCCCCCTGCGGGTTCTTGCCAAACTCGCCGATGGCCGTCATCCAGCCATTGAGGCGCGCGCCGTTCACGCTCGGTGCGCGGCGTGGCGCCATCGCGCCCAGCCGGGCGCCGGGGATCGTGGCGGCGGCCGCGGCGGCGGCAAGCGTGCGGGTGAAATCGCGTCGTTTCATGCTGGCATCCGTTCAAGGCGTTACTTGGTGGCGATCATCGCCACGGGCTCACCCTTGCTCATGGCCGGCGTGCCGACCACGTACATCACTTCGCCGTCGAACGGCGCCTTCACTTCGCCAATGACGTTCCCGAAGAAATCGGTGACGCGGCCAATCACCGCGCCCTTGGCGACGGTATGCGCCCGCTCGACCAGCGGATGCCAGACGCCCGTCTCCGGGCTGGCGAGGACCTCGTACTTGCCCAGCCACACCGGCGCCGCCGAGAGTTCAACCGGCCCGGCGATCATCCCCAGGTGTCGCATGACACGCTGCGCGCCATCGACGTTGCGCTGCACCATCTCGCGCTCGGCCAGGCCCAGGTACCCCGTCTCGGTCGTGATGGCCGGCTTGCCGCGCAGGTGCGCGGTGTTCTGGGTGTAGATCGAGTTGGCGACGTCCTTGGTGCGCGTC
>JBBTJT010000101.1:0-16611 GCA_038059315.1 Gemmatimonadota bacterium | reverse complement strand
GGGTATACCTCAGGGGGTTTGGGTGCGGGGGGGGGGGTGGTGGGTTGTTCGGGGTGGCGGGTGAATTGGTGGTGACACCGCCGTCGTGGAGACACGATGTGCTGCACGAAGTGGACCTCATCGAGGACGTGGCGCGGCTGCACGGCTATGATCGCCTGCCCGACACCATCGAGGCGTATCGTCCAACCACCGTTCCGGATCATCCGCTGCACCTCACCGGGGTGCGCGTTCGCGACACACTGGTTGCCGCCGGACTCGACGAGGTGCGCCCGGTTCCGTTCGTGAAGGGCGACGATGCGTCGCACTGGCGCGTGACGAATCCGCTCGCCGAAGACGAGCCGCACCTGCGCATCTCGATGCTGGAATCCCTCGCGCCGAGGGCCGAGTACAACCTCACCCGCATGCAGGGTGACGTGCGGATCTTCGAGGTAGGGTCGGTCTTCCGAGGCAGAGGCGCAGGCACAGTGGAGGAAGAGGTGCGGGTGGGTATCCTGACGATGGGAGCCCGGGCACCTCGGCATTTCACCGACGGTGCAACGCCAGCGGTCATCGACGCCTGGGATGCGAAGGCGCTGGCCGAGCGCGTGGCACGCGCCGCGTACCCGGGCGGCATGGTGGAACTCGTTGCCGGCGAGGAGCCAGTACTCTGGAGGTTGGTGGTTGGTGGTCGGCAGTTGGGGGACGTGCGGCGTCTGGCGCTCGATGCGCCGCCGTGGGCTGCCCCCGCCTTCGGAATTGAACTCGTGCTTGGAGCGATGCCGATTGCGGTGGTCGCCGCGCCCGGCACCTCGGCGCACGGTGGTGCGTCGCCGGTGGCGGTGCCTCCGGCGCCGCGCGTACAGTACACGGCGCTCCCCGCCACGCCGGCCGCCGTGTTCGACCTGGCCCTGCTGGTGCCCGATGACATGCCGGCCGGCGACGTGAAAAACGTGCTGCGCACGAGCGGTGGCGACATGCTGGAGCGCCTGGAACTGTTCGACGAGTTCCGCGGCCACGGCGTTCCGGACGGCATGCGTTCGCTCGCCTGGCGGTTGACCTTCCGGCATCCGGAACGCACTCTACGCGACAAGGAGATCGAAGGTCGCCGTACGCAGCTCCTCAAGTCCCTGGAGAACCAGCTCGGTGTCAAACCCCGCACGGCCTGACGTCGCCGCATTCAGCGAACTCTCGTTTCTGATCCACCAGGTGGGTGAGGAACTGAGCGGATTCCGCAAGCGCGCACTGCAGGCGGAAGCACGGCTCAAGACCATCGCCGCGGGCACCGGCGGTTCGTCCCTGGCGGCGGAGGAGCGCGTGGCCCAGCTCGAGGCGGAGAACGCCCGGCTGAGGGAACGGCTCGCCCAGGCCGAGGTGCAGGCGTCCAGGATGCTGGACCAGGTGGTGTTCCTGCGGCAGCAGCACGTCACGGAGGGCGGAGCGTGAGCGCGGCCAAGCACAGCACCAAGGTCACGATCTGCGGTGAGGATTACGCCATACGCTCGGATTCCCCGCCCGAGCACACCCGGGCGGTGGCAGCCTATGTGGACGCCAAGATCCGCGAGGTCCTGGACAGCGCGACGGTGGTGGAATCGCACAAGGCCGCCATCCTGGCGGCGCTGCAGATTACCGATGAGCTCTTTCAGGCGCGGGCCGATCACGTCGCGATGGCTGGGGAGATGGGGACGCTCTCTGGGGAGTTGAGGCGGTGGTTGCCACCGGCGAAGCGGCAAGGGTGAGTGCGGGGTGCGGGGGTCTGGTATCGGGGGACGAGTGTGGTGCAGGGTGTAGGGACAGAGAGGGGTTCAGGGTGCAGGGAAGGGGGTCTCTCCCTGCACCTTTTCGCTTCGCGACGCCCTGAACTCCATCCCCCTGCGCCCGCTTCCGTTGCCTCCTCGCGATCGACGGGATACAATTGAGAGTGTCTCGGAGTTCGAGCGCGTAGGTTCAAGCAGCCTCGGCAGTTAGGTCGTCCCACCGCGCCCCTTTCGTCGGGGCCCGGCCGGCCGGCGTGCCCGCCCACGGCGCTGCACCCCGCGCGCACGATGCTCCGGACCATTCCCACATAGCGGCGGGTGGTCGACGCCGCCCCTTGGAGCATACTGAATATGTTGTCCCCTTTGGTGATTGCCGTGATCATCGGCGCGGCTGGACTCGCCGCAAGCGTGATCACCTTCGTGGTGGGCCGATGGCAGGGCAAGTCGGCCGAACGTGACGCCCGGAACGCGGCGCGCGAGACCGCCGAACAGATGGCCAAGCGCATCGTCGGCGAGGCGGAGCGCGATGCCGACGGCCTGCGCAAGCACGCGGTGCTGGCGGGCAAGGAAGAAGTGATGAAGTCCCGCGAGGAGTGGGAGGCCGAGGCCCGCCACCGTCGCGGAGAGATCGAGATCGAGGAAAAGCGCCTCATCGATCGCGAGAACCAGCTCGACAAGAAGGTCGAGCTCCTCGAGCAGCGCGATCGCGATCTCGGCCGCCGGGCCAGCGATCTGGGTCGCAAGGAAAAGGGCGTCGAGGAGCGGCAGGCCGAGCTCGACAAGCTGGTGGGCGACGAGCGCCGCCGGCTGGAGCAGGTGGCCGGACTGTCGGCGCAGGAGGCGAAGGCCGAGCTGATGAAGCGGATGGAGGAGGAGGCCCACGCCGACGCCGCCAACAAGATCCGCGAGATTCGCGAGTCGGCCAAGCGCAATTCCGACCGTGAAGCCAAGAAGATCGTGGCCCTCGCCGTGCAGCGCATCGCCGCCGAACACACGTCGGAAATCACGCAGACGGCGGTGGCGCTCCCCAAGGACGAGATCAAGGGGCGCATCATCGGCCGCGAAGGGCGCAACATCCGCGCTTTCGAACTGGCCACCGGCGTGGACGTGATCATCGACGACACGCCCGATTCCGTGGTGATCTCGTGCTTCGACCCGGTGCGCCGCGAGACGGCGCGCCTGGCGCTGTCGCGCCTCATCGAGGACGGGCGCATCCACCCGGGGCGGATCGAGGAAGTGGTGGAGAAGGCGCGCAAGGAAGTCGAGGCCGGCATCATCGAGACGGGCGAGCGCGCGGCCTACGATGTGGGCATCCACGGCCTGCACCCCGAGCTGGTGAAGCTCGTCGGGCGCATGAAGTGGCGCACCAGCTATGGGCAGAACATCCTGAATCACTCAAAGGAAGTGGCGCACCTGGCCGGCATCATGGCCGCAGAACTCGGGCTCGACGTCGCGCGGTGCAAGCGCGGCGCGCTGCTGCACGACGTGGGCAAGGTGCTGACGCACGAGCACGAGGGCACGCACGTGCAGCTGGGCGTGGAAGTGGCCACCAAGTACGGCGAGAGCCCGTCGGTGGTGAACTGCATTGCCGCCCACCACGACGACGTGCCGCATGAGAGCGAGGAGTCGGTGCTGGTGCAGGCCGCCGACGCGATCAGCGGATCGCGCCCCGGCGCCCGCCGCGAGGCGTTCGAGACGTACGTCAAGCGCCTCGAGGGACTGGAGAAGATTGCCGCGAGCTACCGTGGCGTGGACCGCGTGTTCGCCATCCAGGCGGGCCGCGAGATTCGCGTCATCGTGAACCCAGACGACGTGGACGATCTCCGGATGCAGTCGCTCACCGACGAGATCGCCCGTCGGATCGAGGCCGAGCTGCAGTACCCGGGGCAGATCAAGGTCGTCGCCATCCGTGAAAAGAGGACCTCAGACGTTGCCCGCTGAACTGATAGACGGCGTCGCCGTCGCCAAGCTCGTGCGCGCCGAAGTGGCGCGCGACGCCGAGGCGTTGATTCGCCGCGGCGTGACCCCGGGACTCACCGTGGTGCTCGTCGGCGAGGATCCGGCGAGCACCGTGTACGTGCGCGCCAAGGAGAAGGCCTGCATCGAGGCGGGGATGAATGGGAAGACCATCCGGCTCCCCGCCACCACGCCGCAGGACAAACTGCTGGCGCTCATCGACCGGCTGAACGCCGATGCCACGGTGCACGGCATCCTCGTGCAGATGCCGGTGCCGAAGCACATCGACCCGCAGGCGGTGATCCTGCGCATCGCGCCGACCAAGGACGTCGACGGCTTTCACCCGGTAAACGTCGGGCGCGTCTGGATTGGCGAGAAGACCGGCTTTGCGCCGTGCACGCCCGCCGGGGTCATGGTGCTGCTGGAGAAGGCCGGCGTCGAGGTGATGGGGAAGAACGTGGTGATCCTCGGCCGGTCGAACATCGTCGGCAAGCCCATGGTGTCGCTGATGGTGGCGGCGAGCGCCACCGTGACCGTGTGCCATTCCAAGACGCGCGACCTGCCGTCGGTGGTGCGCGGGGCCGACATCCTCATCGCCGCCATAGGCAAGCCGGAGTTCGTGACCGCCGACATGGTGAAGCCGGGTGCCGTGGTCATCGACGTGGGCATCAACCGGGTGGACGACGCGACGCAGGCCAGGGGATACAAGCTCTACGGTGATGTGCAATTCTCCGGCGTCTCGGCGGTCGCCTCGAAGATCACGCCGGTACCGGGTGGCGTGGGTCCGATGACCATTGCGATGCTGCTGAAGAACACCGTGCGCGCCGCCACCCAGGGCCTCGATTGACCGCTCGCCGGGGCGGCTCACCGCAGCGTGGCGCGACTCCGTCGCTGTTCGATGGGGGCGGGGCCGCCGGCGCGCCGGCGCGCGTGTTCGTGCGCGACGCGGCTCCGGGTGAGACCGCCGAGACGGCGCTCACCATCGCCGACCTCACGCAGACGGCCAAGGCGATTCTCGAGGGCGCGATGCCGCCGCTCTGGATTCGCGGCGAGGTGAGCAACTTCACCGCGCACCGCAACGGGCACTGGTACTTCACGCTCAAGGACGCCTCGGCGGCGATCTCCTGCGTGGTGTGGGCGCGCGACGCGTCGCGCATCCCGGCGATGCCCGACGAGGGAATGCAGGTGATGGCGCACGGCCAGTTGTCGGTGTATGCCGCCCGCGGGCAGATGCAATTCATGGTCCGGGCCCTCGAGGCAGAGGGAGAAGGACTGTGGCGCAAGGCGTTCGAGGCGACGCGCGCGCGGCTGGAAAAGGACGGCCTGCTCGACCCCGCGCGCAAGAAACGGATCCCTCGCTTCCCCACGCGCGTCGCCGTGGTCACCAGCCCCGACGGCGCGGCGCTGCACGACATCACCTCGGTGATCGCGCGGCGCAATCCGACGGTGGACATCGTCGTGGTGCCGGCGGCGGTGCAAGGGGAGTCGGCGCCGGCGTCGATCGTTGCGGCACTTGAGCGCGTGGCGCGCTGGCGAGGGGCTGACGTGGTGATCATCGGACGCGGCGGCGGATCGCGCGAAGACCTGTGGGCGTTCAATGACGAGGCGGTGGCGCGGGCCATCGCGGCCTGCCCGCTGCCGACGATCAGCGCGGTGGGGCATGAAGTGGATGTCACGATTGCCGATCTCGTGGCTGACCTGCGGGCGGCCACGCCGTCGGCGGCGGCCGAAGCCGCGGTGCCGGTGCTCGACGAAATCGTCGCAGGGATCGCCGTGTTGCAGCAGACGATGATCGCCGGCGTCCAGCGCCGGGGGACCATCGCCCGTCGCGACCTGCGGCGAATGGCCGGCGACCTGTCCATCCGCGCGCGGCGCAGCGTCGAACGGCGGCGCGCGCGCGTGCAGCAGGTGGCGGGGCGCATCGATGCGCTGAGCCCGCTCAATACGCTGGCCCGCGGCTATGCCGTGGCCCGCGATGCGCAGGGACACGCGCTGGGCTCGGTGACGGCGTTTTCGGGCGGGCAGGATTTTTCGCTCGTGTTGCGCGACGGGCAGGTGGGCGCCACCGTCACCTCGGTGCACCCCGGCGCCCTTCCCACGGCGCGGGGAGCGGCCCGATGAGCTTCGAGACCGACCTGAATCGCCTGGAAGAAATCGCCGCGGCGCTCGACCGCGCCGACCTGTCGCTCGACGAGTCGCTCGCCCTCTTCGAGGAGGGCATCGCCCGGCTGCGCGCCGCGTCCGACGCGCTGGCCAGGGCCGAGGGGCGCGTCACGACGCTCGTGGAACAGGCCGACGGTGCCCTGAAGGAACGGGATGCCGGCAACTAGCGCCGTCCCCGATTTCTCCATGGAGCGCGCGCAGGTGGCGCGCTCGCTCGACGCGTTCTGCGACCAGTACCTGCAAGGCGTCGACACCGCCGTCGCCGGGGCCATCAGGTACTCGGTCCTCGGCGAGGGAAAGCGCCTGCGCGCGATCCTGGTGTCGTCGGCATTCGACGCCTGCGGCGGCACCGGCGACGTGTCATCGCTGGCGGCCACCGTGGAAGTGGTGCACGCCTACTCGCTGGTGCACGACGACCTGCCGTGCATGGACGACGACGACCTGCGCCGCGGGCGTCCGACCGTGCACAAGGTGTTCGGGGTGCCGGTGGCGACGGCGGCGGGAATGGCCATGGTGCCGCTCGCCGCGCGCGCGGCGTGGGACGCCTCGCGCGCGCTGGGGCTCAGCGACGCGGCCAGCGGCGAGATCGTCCGCACCCTGATGCGCGCGTCCGGCGGTGGCGGCATGATCGGCGGGCAGCTGCTCGACCTCGAGGGCGAGGGCCAGCGCCTGTCGTACGACGAACTGGAGCGGATCCACCGGTGCAAGACCGGCGCGCTCATCGAGGCGTCGGTGGAACTGGGGGCCCGCGCGGCCGGCGCGTCCGGGGACCGACTGGCGGCCTTTGGCCGCTACGGCCGGTGCATCGGGCTGGCCTTCCAGATCGCCGACGACGTTCTGGACGTCACGGCCACCAGCGACGAGCTGGGCAAGACGGCGGGGAAGGACCTTGCCTACCAGAAAAGCACGTATCCCGCGCTGCTGGGCATTCAGGGAGCCATCGCACGGGCCGAGGCGTTGGTGCAGGAGGGGTGCGCGGCGCTCGCCGAGGCCGGGGTGCTCACGGCGGCGCTGCAGGCCACCGCACAGTTCATCGTCGCCCGCCGGTCGTGACCGACTGGCGCTGCCCGGAACAATGATACATTTCTACGGAATCCCGCCCGTCCCATGACCATCCTCTCGCGCATCGATTCACCGGCCGACCTCAAGGGCCTCTCGTCCCCCGAGCTCAAGCAGCTCGCCGACGAAGTGCGGGAGTTCCTCATCGCCTCGTGCTCGAGCACCGGCGGCCACATCGGCGCCGGGCTGGGCGTGGTGGAGCTGACGATCGCGCTGCACTACGCGTTCGATGCGCCGCGTGACCAGCTGGTGTGGGACGTCGGCCACCAGGGGTACCCGCACAAGGTGCTCACGGGGCGTCGCGACCGCATGACGACGCTGCGGCAGGAGGGCGGCCTCTCCGGCTTCCTGAAGCGCAGTGAAAGTCCCTACGATGTCTTCGGCGCCGGGCACGCGGCGACGTCGATTTCCGCGGCGCTTGGCATCGCCGCCGGGCGTGACCTCAATCACGAGGACTTCAAGGTGGTCGCCGTCATCGGCGACGGCTCGATGGGCAGCGGGCTCGCCTACGAAGGGCTGAACAATGCCGGCGATTCCGGCCGCGACATCGTGGTGGTGCTCAACGACAACGAAATGTCGATTGCGCCCAACGTCGGCGCGATGCACAAGTACCTCACCTCGGTGCAGCGCAATCCGCTGTACAACCGGCTGCGCAGCAGCATCGGCCACATCTTCGAACAGTACGCCAAGGGCAAGGGCCCGCTGCACGACGTGCGGGCGATCATCCGCAAGATGGAGGAGAGCGCCAAGGCCTTTCTCACCCCGGGCGTGCTCTTCGAGGAGCTCGGCTTCCGGTACTTCGGCCCCATCGACGGACACGACATCGACGGCATGATCGAGACGTTCAGGGCCGTGCGCGCATTCAAGGGGCCGCGCCTGGTGCACGTCATCACGCAGAAGGGGAAGGGATTCCCGGCCGGCGAACACGGCGAGAAGTGGCACGCGCTGCCGCCGGGTCATGACCCGGCCACCGGCAAGCTGCTCAAGGCGTCGTCGGCCAATCCCAACTACACCTCGGTCTTCGGCAAGGGACTCGCCGAGTTGATGGAAGAGGACCAGAAGCTGGTGGTGATCACGGCGGCGATGTCCAGCGGCACCGGAACGAACCTCGTGCAGAAGGCGCACCCCGACCGCTTCTTCGACGTCGGCATCGCCGAAGGTCATGCCGTCACGTTTGCCGCCGGCATGGCGACGCAGGGGCTGCGCCCGGTGACGGCCATCTATTCGACGTTTCTCCAGCGCGGCTACGACAGCATCGTCCACGACGTGGCCATCCAGCACCTGCCGGTGATCTTCTGCCTCGACCGTGCCGGCCTGGTGGGCGAGGACGGCGAAACGCACGCCGGGCTGTACGACATCGCCTACATGCTGGCCGTGCCGCACATGACGGTGACGGCGCCGGCCAGCGGAAGCGAACTGATTGGCCTGCTGCGCACGGCCATGGCGCACGCCGACAATCCGTTCACCATCCGCTATCCGCGCGACGCCTCGCCCGACCTCGTGGGGCCGGCGAGCGGGATTCCCGCGGTGCCGTACGGCACGTGGGACGTGTTGCGAAAGGGAAGCGACGACGTGGCGGTGCTGGCCGTCGGCACCATGGTGGCGCAGGCGATGCTGGCGGCGGAGGCACTCTCCGCCGAGGGACTCGACGTCACGGTGGTGAACTGTCGCTTCCTGAAGCCCATCGATTACGTGTCGCTCGCGGCGCTGATGCACGATCACAAGCAGTTGCTGGTGGTGGAGGAAGGAACGGTGGTGAACGGATTCGGCGCCTACCTGGCGAGCGTCGTGGAGCAGCTGGAGCCGTCGGTGCGCGTGGTGGCCCACGGTGTTCCCGACCGCGTGATCTACGCGGCGTCACGCGCGCGCCAGCTGGCGCAGTGCGGACTCGACGCGACGGGCATCGCCGCGCGGGTGCGCGCGTTGCACGGCGCCGAAGCGATGGCCGTCTGATGCGCGTCGGCGTCGTCGGGCACAGCGGGTACGACGGACTCGAGGAGTTGGTGCAGCACCTCGTCTCCGAGGCGCCGCGACTCGGCCTGTCGCTGTCGTTCGAGGAGAGCCTGCTGAATCTCGCGGGACCCGGGGCGGAACACCTCGACAGCGTTGCCTCCCTCGACGCGTTGCTGGCGTTCGGCGGCGATGGCACGCTGCTGCGGGGGGCGCGGCTGCTCGACGGCGCCAGCGCGCCGGTGTTCGGCGTGAACCTCGGCAAGCTCGGCTTCCTGACGACGTGCGGTGCCGAGGAGTTCGAGGCGCTGCTGCCGCGCTTCGCCCGGGGCGCGTTCACCGCCGAGCAGCGCATGACGCTCGAGGCGCGCTCGCACGGATCCGACGGTGCCGTGGGCGCGCGGCTGCGGGCGCTCAACGACGTGGTGCTGCACAAGGGCGGGTTTGCGCGCGTGCTGCGCCTCCAGGTGACGGTGAATGGCGAACGGCTCGGTTCGCTGGCCGCCGACGGCCTGGTGATCTCGACGCCGACCGGATCGACGGCCTACTCGCTGTCGGCGGGCGGGCCGATCGTCGAACCGACACTGGCGTCGATCGTCGTGACTCCGGTAGCGGCGCACGCGCTGGCCATCCGCCCGTTCATCCTGTCGCCCGACGCGGTGATCGAGATGCAACCGGATGATGCGCCCGAGGAGGTTTTGGTGACGATCGACGGGCAGGTTGGCACTACCCTGCTGCACGGCCACTCGCTGACCGTGCGCCGGGCTGCGCAGCCGGTGCGCATCGTGCGCATCGACGGCGCGTCGTTCTTCGGCCGCCTGCGCGCCAAGATGGGGTGGGGGGGGCTGGCCGGGCGCGATGGATAGGATCAGTCGCGTACAGCAGCTGTAGGCTCTACGCTGTACGCCATACGCCATCCGAAACGACCCGATAGCCGCCAATCGCCAACTGCATTCCACAGATGAACACGGAAGTTCGCAAACGATGCACTACCAACTGCGGAACTCCCGATTTCGAGTAATGGCACGGATGCCCGTCCGTTCGCGAACTGATCCGTGCGATCGGCATGATCGGGAGTTCCGCAGTTCGCAGTAACCGCCAGCCGCCAACCGCTTTGCTTACTGAGCTTCGCATCCGCAACTTCGCGATCATTGACTCCGTGGTGCTGCCGCTGGCACCGGGGCTCAACGTGCTGTCGGGCGAAACGGGGGCGGGGAAGTCGATCATCGTCGGCGCGCTGGGACTGCTGATCGGCGAGCGCGCCACGGCGGACGTGGTGCGCGCCGGGGCCGATCGTGCGGTGGTGGAAGGGACGTTCGAGATCGGCGCCGCCGTCGAGCTGCGCGCGCTGCTCGACGACCGTGGGATCGACTGCGAGGACGGCACGCTGGTGCTCAAGCGCGAGGTGCCGGCTGCACCCGGCGCCCGGGCGCGGGCGTGGATCAACGGCACGGCCGTGACGGCCACGGTGCTGTCGGACATCGGGCGCGCTCTCGTGAACGTGCACGGCCAGCACGAGGCGCAGTCGCTGCTCGACGCCGAAGCGCAGCGTCGGATCCTCGATGCCTTCTCAGGTGCACAGGAACAGGCAGAGATGGTCGCCCACCACCACGCGGCGCTCGTCGAGGCGCGGCTCCTGGTTTCGCAGCTGAAGGCGCGGCGGGATGAGGCCCAGCGGCGCGCCGACTACCTGCAGCACGTGGCGCGCGAGATCGGCGACGCCAGGCTGGTGGAGGGCGAGGAGCAGCGCCTGGACGACGAGGCGCGCCGCCTCACCCACGCCGAGGAGCTGCGCGCACTGGCCGGCGAACTCACCGGCGTGCTCGAAGGTGACGACACGTCGGTGCTCCCGCAGCT
Source organism: Gemmatimonadota bacterium (assembly GCA_038059315.1). Lineage (GTDB taxonomy): Bacteria > Gemmatimonadota > Gemmatimonadetes > Gemmatimonadales > Gemmatimonadaceae > PNKL01. Next base: position 5,893 of record JBBTJT010000101.1, on the reverse strand, counting down.
CGGCGCGCTGCAGAAGGCGCTGGGCGCGCTGCAGCGCATCGACCCGTCGGTCGCGCGCCTGCAGGAGCTGTACGACGCGGCCTACTACGCGCTGCAGGAACTGGTGCGTGAATCGCTGGCCTACGGCGAGGGCATCGAACACGACCCGGCACGGCTGGCCGAGCTGGAGCGCCGTCGCGACCTCGTCTTCCGGCTCGTCAAGAAGTACGGCGGCAGCGTCGTCGCCGCGCTCGAGACGGGGCGCGAGGCCCGCGCTGAACTGGCGCTGCTCGACGGCGCGGCGCTCGACCTGCGGGAACTCGATGCCCGGGTGGCGGCGGCCGAAGTTGCGTTGCGTGACGCGGCCAGGGGGCTGACCAAGGCGCGGACGCAGGCGGCCTCGCGGCTCGAGCAGCAGGTGGAGGCGCAGTTCCCCGGTCTCGGGCTCGCCGCCGGCAAGTTTCACGTGGTCCTCGCTCCCCGTGCCGAGATTGGCGCCGTCGGCGCCGAGGACGTCGAGTTTCGCGTGGCGCTCAACGTCGGTCACGAGGCGCGCGCGCTGTCACGCGTTGCCTCAGGGGGAGAACTCGCCCGCGTCATGCTGGCGCTCAAGACCATTCTGGCGCGCGTCGATCGCGTGCCGACGCTGATCTTCGACGAAGTGGACGCTGGCATCGGCGGCAAGGTGGGCCAGCAAGTGGGCGACGCGATGCGCCGCGTCGCCGAGCATCACCAGGTGTTCGCCATCACCCACCTGCCGCAGATCGCCTCGCGCGCCCATCACCACATCCGCGTGCAGAAAGGGGCCAAAGGCGGCGTGACGACGGCCGATATCGAAGTGCTGGTGGGGGACGCGCGCGTCGAGGAAATAGCGCGCATGCTGGGCGGTGACTCCGACAGTGCCACCAGCCGCGCGCACGCCCGTGAACAGCTGGCCGCCGCCAGCGCCACCGCCGCGTCGGCCGTGCCTGCTACCGCCCCCAGAAGCGCGGGTACCAGCGCACGCTCACCACGTCGCGGGTGATCCTCGGCACGCGCCAGCCGCGGCCGATGCTGGTCTGCTGGTGCTGGTACGTGACGTCGAAGGCCCAACGCGCACGCCCCGCCCGCGCCGCGGCCACCGTGGAGTAGGTGCCGCCGAGTCCAAGACGATGCTCCGACCAGTCGGTGCCCGCTGCCCACGCCTGCGCGTCGGCGGCCAGGGTGGCGAGGTCTTCCGGACGTGACGCCGTCACGCCCCAACTCTCGGCTCCCTGCTGCGACCACGCCCACGAACCGCCGATCCAGATGTTGCGCGTCAGCGAGACGCGCGGCGTGACGGTGATGTCGAGGCGGGATCCCGGCGTGCGCGACAGCGTCACTTCGCGCTCGCCAAGTAGAATTGGAAAGGGAGCTCCACCGATGCTTGGCGTGGCCGCGTCGGGAATTCGGGTCACGAACTCCTGGGCCTGGCCCTGGTCGAAGCCGAGCACGATGGAAGCGGACAGGCGGTTCCCGTACCAGAGGTCCGTGAACGACTGCGCCCCGAAACCGCTCGATCCTTCGCCGGTGGTCGGCGCAAACGCCTCGTCCGCAGCCGGATCGGATCCGCCAAGGAGCCGCAGCGACGCGCCGGCGCTTTGCCGCACGGCGAACCCGCGAATGGCCGCCGTGTCGTCGCCGGTGGTCTGGAAGAGCAGGAGCTTCATGCGGACGGCGATCTCGCCCGGGCCGTAGGCGTGCACGGCGCGCATCGGACGCAGCAGGTAGCCATACAGCGAGTCGCCCAACAGCCGGGTCACGTCGGAGGGTGAGAACAGCGCGCTGCCCGCCGGACCCTGCGTGCCGATGGCGCCGTTGCCGAGCGCCGTGAACTGGTCGCGATACCCTTGCACGCGCTGGTTGATGGCCTGCTGTGCGACGCCGTTGCCCACCGGGACGAACGGCAGGCCGGCGGCACCGGCACGCCCACCGTACAACTGGTTCAGTGCCGACGCGAACGCTCCCGCGTTGGCCACCAGCGCCTGCGCCCCCGGGACGTTGGCCAGGACGCTCGCGCAGCCGGCGGTGGTCGGCGAGGCCTGGCACTGGACAATCCGGCGGGTCGTTTGCGCGGTGGCACTGTCGAACTGGGCCAGCAGCTGGCTGTTGCGATCGCGCGCGGTGGTGTTGGTCCACGCGGGGTTGAAGCCCATGGCGCCTTCGATGCGCCCAGGATTGATGCCCACCGAGGGCTCGATGGCGTGGCTGGCCACGCGCACCTGTGCGCCAACGGTCAGGCGCGACAACACCCCCAGCTCGAGGCCGAGCGGCGCGTCAACCGACGCGTCGCGACGGGCAATGGACAACACGCCCAGCGACGCGTCGAAATCGGGGAGCCCCGACAGCGCGGCCACGAGCGGACCAGCCGTGCCGAGGCGCGGATCGTAGCGACCATTCCACGAACTCGTCGATGCGGCCGCACCCAGCGCTCGCAGCTTGCCGTCGGCGTCGTACCGCTCGTTGGCGCGGTCCCACACCACGCCGGCGGTGACCCGCCAGACGCCCCTCGGCAACGTGGAGGCGTCTTCGCCGATGCCGAGGACGCGCTGCGCGTACGCCGGGCGCACGGCGGCCAGCACGGCGAGAGTGGCGAGCGAGAAGTGGCGAAGTCGGGACATCACAAAAGGGGCGTTGAGGGCGCGAAGCAGCTAGCTTAACATCTCACCATTCCGCCCGAAACCTAATGCGCGACGCGTCGCTTCCGAGCATTCCCTGGCAGGTCACCGGCAACCATTGGGTGTCGCTCCCATGCGTACACCCGGTGGACGGTTCGGTTCATGCCCTGGGGATTCTGCACCGGGGGGCGCGTGCCGCCGTGGAGTTCGCCGGCGCCGCCGATTTCCTGACCGGAAGCGCGCCCGCCCTGGCGCGTCCCGTGCTGACGGTGGACGGGGAGCGCATCGAACTGGCCACGGGAGGCATTGCCTGGGAACGCGCGCTTCACTGGCTTCCCACGTACACGGCGACGGTCGGAGACCTCATCGTCCGCGGGACGCTGTTCGCCCCCTTCGGTCTCGATGCCGACATCGCCGGCGCTGTGTACGCCTTGGCCGTGGAGAATCGGGGAACCGCCGAGCATCGCATCACGCTGTCGCTCGAAGGGACGCTGGGTCACCGCCAGCTGCGCGTGCGCACGCCGCGCGCCCTGGATGATGCGTCGCGCATCAGCACCGGCGGAGCGGGCATCGTGGTGCTCGATGGCGCCAGCGCGCCGGGGTTGGCGGCGCTGGCCATCGGCAGCGACGAGGAGGCCGCGGTGCAGATCACCGGCGGAGCCGCCCCGACGTATGCGATGCACCGTGAGTTCAGCGTCGCCGGCGGTGAGCGCGCCGAGTGCGCGTTCTACATCGGCGCCGGCCCCGAACGCGACGGCGCCCAGGCCACCCTCTCGGTGCTGCGCCGTCGCGGCTGGCGGGTGCTGTTGCAGGCGACCCGCGAGGCCCTGCGGGCGCTGGAACAGAGCACCGGTGCCGAGTCGCTCGACCTGCTGGTCAATCGCAACCTGTTGTTCGCCTACTTCTACGGCGTGGCGCGCGGCCTCGATGACGCGCAGTACTACCTCGTGCGCAGCCGAGCGCCCTGGAACCCGTCGGGCGTGACCATTCGGGACTGGGAGGCACTCTGCTGGACCATTCCGGCCGTGCAACTCGCCGATCCGCCGCTGGCCCGCGAGCTCATCTTGCGCGCCTGCGAGTTGCATGGGTACGCGCCGGGGCAGGGCGTGCATTACTTCGACGGCACGCTCTACGAGCCCGGCTTCACGCTCGAGGGATGTGCCTCGTACGCCATTGCCGTCGACCGCTACATTCGCGACACCGGGGACGATCGCATCGTCGAGGAACCGGTGCTCGCCGACACGCTCTACGTGTCCAACGACGACCTCATGGCGCGGCGTGACAAGGTGCATCCGCTGTATCACACCGAGGTGACGCTGGTCGGGACTCCCGCGCCGCAACCGTTCATGCTGCACGGCAATGCCGTGGTGGCGTACGCCCTCGATTGCCTGAAGCGCACGCTCGACGAGGAGGCGATCAAGGCGCTGCAGGACCCCGAGGGGGTGCGGGCGGCGCTGCGCCGCCACTTTGCACCGGGCGGCGACAAGTCGGCGTTCGTGGCCGGCAGTGACCTGGCGGGCCAGCTAAGCGCCGCGGACGATCCCATCGGCTCGGCGCTCTGGCTCCCCCTGTACGAAACGGTGGAGCGCAGCGACTCGGTGTACCGTCGCACGGCCAAGAAGGTGACCCAGCCCGAATACCTGGCGCAGCAACTGGCGCGCCTGATGGGCCCCGATGCCGGCGCGGTGCTCCAGTGGCTGCGGCGCGCGCCCCTCTCGCTGGGCGTGGCCGCCGAGCGCGTGGACGCCGACGGGGAGGCGACCGACGGTGGCGGTGACGCGGCGCTGGCCGGGCTGCTCGCCTATGCCACGTGGTTCGCGGTGCACGCATTCGGGGTTCGTCCGTGACGGCCAGCGAGGCGCGCCAGCACTTCACCCGCTCCTTCGGGGGCGAACCGACGCTCGTCGCCTCGGCGGCCGGTCGCGTGAACCTGATCGGCGAACACGTGGATTACAACGGCGGCGAGGCGCTGCCCATCGCCATCCAGCGACGCACGTCGGTGGCGGTGCGGCTGCGCGCCGGTGATCGGGTAACGCGCATCAACTCCGGGGGAACCGGCGGCGTGCTCTTGCTTGATCACGGGCAGTTGCGGCGCCGAAAGAAGTGGACGGACTATCCGTCGGGCGTGCTCGACCAGCTCATCGGCGCGGGCATCGACGTTCCCGGCATGGAAGTGGCCGTCGCCAGCGACATTCCCTCGGGGAGCGGGCTCAGTTCGTCGGCTGCGCTCGAGGTGGCCTTCGGATTCGCGGTGCGATCGCTCCTCGGGCTCGACACCGACCGGGTGGCGCTGGCGCTGCTTTGTCAGCGTGCCGAGCGGGAGTTCGTGGGGGTCCCGTGCGGCGCCATGGATCAGCTGTCCGCGGCGTGCGGCGAGCCGGGCCAGGCCCTCCACATGGGATTCGCGCCGGTGATGGTGCGCCCCGTGCCGTTCGCCGAAACCGTGCTGGTGGTCGACACGGCGGTGCCGCGCAGCCTGCGCGGATCGGCGTACGCCGACCGGGTGCGCGAATGCGCGGCGGCGCTCGCGGCCATCCAGCGCATCGCGCCCGAGGTCACCGTGCTGGCCGAGGCCACGACTGAGCAACTCGATCGCGCGGAGATGCCCGACGTGGAGCGTCGTCGCGCCCGGCACGTCATTGCCGAGTGTGAGCGGGTGCGACAAGCGGTACGGGCGCTGGAGGGCGGGGCGCGATTCCCGGGCGCGCTGGCGCTCGAGTCGCACGCGTCGCTGCGCACCGACTACGAGTGCTCGTCGCCCGAACTCGACTGGGTGGTGGAGTATGCCATGCGGTCGCCGGGCATCAGTGGTGCGCGCCTGACCGGGGCGGGGTGGGGTGGGTGCGCCGTGGTGTTCGGGGAAGAGCACGCGCTGGAGGGGGTGTCGCGCTCGATCACCGCGGACTACGCGGCGGCCATCGGCAACCGGCCGCGGAGTTGGCTTGTCGCGGCGGATGCGGGCGCCCGACTGGAGAGCTGACGGCGGTTGGTGGCTGGTGGTTGGTGGTTGGTGGTTGGCGGTTTGTGGTGGCGGTTGCTTGGGTTGGGGTGAGCGGCTAAAATTCACTGAGCGCGGGAATAGCTCAGTTGGTAGAGCACAACCTTGCCAAGGTTGGGGTCGCGGGTTCGAGTCCCGTTTCCCGCTCTGACAGAGAGAACGACAGAGTACGACAGAGCACGACAGAGTACGACAGAGCACGACAGAGCACGACAGAATACTACCGAGGGGCGGGGGCCGAGAGGCTACCCGCCCCGTGTCTTGTCCGTATCATTATCCA
>JBBTJT010000100.1:18498-20040 GCA_038059315.1 Gemmatimonadota bacterium | reverse complement strand
GGCTCGACGGCAAGCTGATCTCCATCCTCGGCGTCGAAGTGCCCAAGATCACGGTGCCGCTGAATCCTGGAAAGAACATCACCGTCATTTCCGAGGTGATCGCCATGAATCACCTGCTGAGATACACCGGCGTCGACGCCGCGCACGCGTTCAATGAACGGCTCAAGTCCACGATGGTCAAGCGCACCGCCGACGTCGGCAAGTACCTGCTCGACGACGATGAGTGACGGGCCGCGCGCCGTCGTGGCGGCGCATGGAAGCCTCGCGGCCGGGCTGGTGAATGCGGTCGCCTGCATCGCCGGCGACGCGGCGGCCGCGCGGCTGCTGCCCCTGAGCAACCGCACGCTCGGCGGCGCCGAGCTTGCCGAGGCCCTGCGGCAGGCGGTGCTGTCGGCGGGGGCGCAGGTGGTCTTCACCGACCTCCCCGCCGGCAGCTGCACCATTGCCGCGCGCCGCGTGGCGCGCGACGTGCCGGGACTCGCCGTCGTCTGCGGCGTCAACCTCCCCCTGTTGCTTTCGTTCGCCGTGGCCTCGCACAAGGGCACCGCCACCCTCAGCGAGGCCGTGAACAAGGCGCGTGCCTCAATGCTGGTCGCTGCGGAGGTGCCGAATGCCGATTGAAGTATTTCGCATCGACGACCGCCTCATCCATGGCCAGGTCGTGGTTGGCTGGGCGCAGCCGCTGGAACTCGAGTTCATCGTCCTCGTCGACGACGAAGTGGCGGCGAGCGCCTGGGAACAGGATCTCTACCGCATGGGCGTCCCCTTCGAGATGCGCCTGTTCTTCGAGTCCGTCGAGAGCGCGTTGACGCGCCTTCCGGAGTACCAGCGGATGACGCAGCCGGGCCTCCTGCTCACCGGCGACACCGAGACGATGCGGGCGCTGGTGGAGCGGGGCGCCGCCATCCCGCGCGTGAACATCGGCGGCGTGCATCACCGCGCCGAGCGGGTGCCGCGTCTTCGCTACGTCTTCCTGACGCCGGAAGAGGAAGCCGACCTCCTGGCGATTTCGGCGCGCGGCGTCGAGGTCACGGCCCAGGATCTGCCGGCCGCGACCCTCGTGCCGCTGGCCGACGTGCTCTCCGGCAACGGCGAATGATCGAACCCTCCACTCTTGCCGTCCTCGCGCTGCTCGGCGCCGTAGTCGGCCTCGATGGCGTGTCCTTCCCACAGGCCATGCTGTCGCGACCGCTCGTCGCGGCCACGCTCGGAGGCGCCGTCTGTGGCAGCCCCGTGTCGGGTCTGCTGGTCGGACTGCTGCTCGAGTGCTTTGCGCTGGAGACCATGCCGTTCGGCGCGTCGCGCTATCCCGAGTGGGGTCCGGCGTCCGTGGCCGCGGGTGTGGTTGCCGCCGTCCCCGGCGGCGATCCCGAGGCGTCGGCGCGCATCATCCCCTTCGCCGTCGTCGCCGGGCTCGGCGCGGCCATGCTCGCCGGGCGAACGCTCATCTGGCTTCGGCGCTTCAATCGCGCCGCTGCCGTGCGCCGTCGCGACGACATTGCGGCGGGCGACGCCTCGGCGATCCTCGGCCTGCAGTGGATC
>JBBTJT010000100.1:0-18488 GCA_038059315.1 Gemmatimonadota bacterium | reverse complement strand
CTTCCTGCGCGCCGGCGTGTTGACCGCGGCATTCGTGCTGGTGCTCGTGCCGGCGCGAGACGCCGTGCTGGCCGCCTCCGGAGCGCCCGGTGCGCTTGCCGTCGCCGTCGCCGGCACCCTCGCCGTGGGCGTCGCCGGCGGCGCGTACTGGAAGGTGGTGCACACCACCAGGGGATACGCGTGGTGGCTGCTGGCCGGGGTACTCGCTGGCGGCGCCGTGATGGGCCTGCGATGAGCGGCGCGCGCTCCCTGCCGGTGGGCACGTCGCTGCGCATCTTCGCGCGGCTTTTCGCCGTGCAGGCCGGATACAACTACGAGGTGATGATCGGCAACGGCATCGCCTACGCGGCGGAACCGGCGTTTCGCCTGCTCCCCGGCGGGAGGCAGGGCGAGGCGTACAAGGCCGCGATGGCCCGGCACGGCCGCTACTTCAATGCGCATCCCTACCTGGCCGCCCTGGCCGTGGGCGCGCTCGTCCGCGCGGAACTCGACGGAGAGGATCCGGCGCGCATCGAGCGCTTTCGCACGGCCTGCTGCGGTCCGCTCGGAGCCGCCGGCGACCTCCTGGTCTGGGCGGGGTGGCTCCCGTTCTGCTCAGCGCTCGCGCTGCTGGCGTTCGGTGTCGGACTGCCGGCGGCTGGCGTCGTCGGCATCTTTGTCGGCATTTTCAATTTGGGGCATGTCGGGTTGCGCGCATGGGGACTGTGGGCGGGATATCGCGAAGGGCTGCACGTGGCGTCGGCGCTCGGGCACCCCGTGCTGCGTCAGGGACCGTCGCACGTGGCCCGGGGATCGGCGCTGGTGGCTGGCGCGGCGCTTCCGCTCGCGCTGCAGCGCCTCGGGGCGCAGCAGCCCTCGGCGTTCGGTCTCGAACTGGCGCTGGCCCTGGCGCTCGCGGTGGCGCTGGCCCACTGGCAGGCTCGAATAGACGGCTGGCGTGTTGGCGTGGGGCTGCTCGCGATCTTCGTCCTCTACTCGGTGATGCGCTGATGGTCGAACGCTCCGTCCTGGTGCAGAACGCCCACGGCATTCACGCCCGCCCGGCCGCGGAAATCGTGAAGGTCGCGGGGCGGTTCCGCGCCAACATCACCATCATCCGCGATGACCTCGAGGTCAACGGCAAGAGCATCATGGGTGTCATGATGCTCGCCGCCGAGTGCGGCGCCACGGTCCTCATCCGCGCCGACGGCGACGACGCCGACGCGGCCGTCGACGCGCTCGCCGGGGTCATCGTGTCCAGGTTCGGGGAGCGTTGACGTGAGCGAGGTCTACACCGGCATCTCCGCGTCGCCCGGGATCGTCGTCGGGCCGGTGTACCTCCTGCGCTGGGAGGTGCCCGAGGTCCCGGCGCGCATGGTCGAGTCGCACGAAGTCGATCACGAGGTCGCCCGGCTCGGCGACGCCCTGGCCAGGGCCGTCGAGCGCCTGCGCCGCGTGCGCGACCGCACCGAGCAGCACGCCGGGCCGGAAGAAGCAGCCATCTTCGACGTCCAGGTCTCCATTTGCGAGGACGCCGACCTGCGATCGAGTGTCGAGACACTCATCCGCCAGGGCTTTGCCGCCGAGAAGGCGTTCGACCTCGTGCTGCTCGAGTGGCGCGAGCACTTTGCGCGATCCACCAACGCGCTGATGCGCGAGCGCGTGAGCGACCTCACCGACGTGCAGATTCGCGTGCTGTCGCTCCTCCTCGACCTCCCCGACCACGACCCGGTGGGGCTCCCCAAGGGGAGTAACGCCATCCTCGTGACGCACGACCTCACGCCGTCGCTCACCGTGCAGCTCGACCGCGAGGCCATTGCCGGCATCGCCACCGATGCGGGCACGCGCACGTCGCACGTGGCCATCCTCGCGCGTTCGCTCGGCCTTCCTGCCGTCGTCGGGCTCCTCGACGCCACGGCGCGGATCAGGCCGGGCGCGGTGGCCGTGCTGGACGGTACGCACGGCATTCTCGTCTGCGATCCCACGCCCGAGCGCATCGCCGAATACCGCGCGCGGGCCCGCGTCGAGCAGGAAGAGGCGCGCTTCATGCAGCGGTACGCGCGCGAGGAGGCGATCACCGCCGACGGCGTGCGCATTACGCTGCGGGCCAACGTCGACATGCCCGAGGAGGCGGCGGCCGGCGCCTCCAGCGGCGCCGAGGGCGTCGGGCTGATGCGCACCGAGTTCCTGGTGGTCGGCCGCGCGGCCATGCCCGACGAGGACGAGCAGTACGCCGCCTACGTCAAGGTGCTGCATGCCTTCGCCCCGCATCCGGTGGTGATCCGCACCTACGACATTGGCGGCGACAAGCTTCCCATCGGCGGCTTTCCGCACGAGCCCAATCCGTTCCTCGGCTGGCGCGCCATCCGGATGTGCCTCGACAAGCCGGAGATCTTCAAGGTGCAGCTGCGCGCGCTGCTGCGGGCGGCCGTGCACGGCGACCTCCGCATCATGCTGCCGCTCATCGTGTCCGTCGGGGAGGTGCGGCAGGCAAAGCTGCTCATCGCCGAAGCGGCGCTCGAGCTGTCGGCGCGCGGCGCGGTCCACCGGGCGGATGTTCCGGTCGGCGTCATGGTCGAGACGCCGGCGGCGGCGCTCACCACCGACGTGCTCGCGCGCGAGTCGGCGTTCTTTTCCATTGGCACCAACGACCTCGTCCAGTACACGCTGGCCGTCGACCGCGGCAATGCCTCGCTCGTCAGCCGGTTCACCGCACTGCACCCGGCGGTGCTCCGGCTCATCGAGCGCACGCTGCTCGAGGGCGTGGCCGCCGGCATCGACGTCTCGGTGTGCGGCGAGATGGCGTCGCAGCCGCTCATGGCCTTCGCCCTGATCGGCCTTGGCCTCAGGCAACTGAGCGTGTCGCCGCGCTCGGTGCCGGCGGTCAAGCACCTCATCCGGAGCATCCGGGCGTCGGCCGCCACCGAGGCCGTGCGCGCGGCGTTGAACGCCGAGACGCCGCAGGTCGTCGAGGCACTGCTGCGCCAGCGCCTCCTGGCTGAGCTGCACCTGCACGGTGACGCCGCCGACGGGTTGCTCGCCCTCGTCGACGTGCCTATTCTTCCGGGTAGCTTCGACACCCATTGATCGGCCGGCGTCTGCGTCGGCCGCTCGCGTCTCCAACACCTTCGATCTCGTGCTGCATCGTCATCTGTTCACATCCGAGTCCGTCACCGAAGGGCATCCCGACAAGGTGGCCGACCAGATTTCCGACGCGGTGCTCGACGCGCTGCTCGCCCAGGACCCGCACTCCCGCGTGGCCTGCGAGACCATGGTCACCACCGGCCTGGCGACGATCTTCGGCGAGGTGACCACCACGGCGTGGGTCGACCTGCGACAGCTCGTGCGCGACACGATCAAGGCCATCGGGTACACCGAGGCCGGCATCGGATTCGACGCCGATTCCTGCGCGGTGCTCAATGCGCTCGGCCAGCAGTCGCGCGACATCTCGCAGGGGGTCGACACGGGTGGCGCCGGCGACCAGGGGATGATGTTCGGCTTCGCCTGCGACGAGACCGAGGAGCTGATGCCGCTCCCCATCACGCTCGCCCACAAGCTCACGCACGCGCTGGCCGACCGCCGCAAGGACGGCACCTTTGCCTGGTTGCGCCCGGACGGCAAGTCGCAGGTGTCGGTGGTCTACGAGGACGGGCGTCCGGTCGAGGTCGACACGGTCGTCATCTCCACGCAGCACGCCGACTCGGTGAAGAACAGGGCCATCCACGAGGCGGTGCGGCACGACATCATCGAGGCGGTCATCCCGCCCGAGTTGCGCTCCCGCAAGATGAAGATCCACATCAACCCGACGGGACGGTTCGTCGTCGGCGGCCCCCAGGGCGATGCCGGCCTCACCGGGCGCAAGATCATCGTCGACAGCTACGGCGGCATGGCGCGCCACGGCGGCGGCGCCTTCTCCGGCAAGGACCCGTCGAAGGTCGACCGTTCGGCGACCTACGCGGCGCGATGGGTGGCCAAGAACATCGTCGCCGCCAAGCTCGCCACCAAGTGCGAGGTGCAGCTCGCCTACGCCATCGGCGTCGTGCAGCCGGTGTCGGTGATGGTCGACACGTTCGGAACGAACACGGTGCCGGAGTCGGCCATCATGAGCGCCGTGAATGCGATATTCGACCTCACCCCCAGGGGCATCATCTCGGCCCTCGAACTCAAGAAGCCCATCTACGGACCGACGGCCGCCTACGGGCACTTCGGCCGCGCGCCGGAGAAGGCCGTGCGTTTTGGCAAGAAGGTGTCGCTCTTCACGTGGGAGCGCACCAACAAGGTGGCGGAGCTCAAGCGCGCGATCCGCGGCCGCTGAGCGCTGACCCGGAGGTACCGTGGTACCGGTCACCATCGCCAAGCTCGGGCTCGACAGCGTGTCCAACGCATACGTCGTGCTGCTGCAGGAGCGTAACGGCGAGCGCGTGCTCCCCATCTGGATCGGCCGTCCCGAGGCCGAGTCGATTGCGGTGCAGATCAGCGGGGTGAAGCACGAGCGCCCCATGACGCACGACCTGTGTCAGCTCATCATCGCCGGACTCGGCGCGACGCTGCGCCGGGTGCAGGTCACCCGGCTGCAGAACGGCACGTTCTTCGCCGAGCTGCACCTCGAGCGCGGCGGCGGGGCACCGGTCATCGTCGACGCGCGTCCCAGCGATTCGATCGCCATCGCGCTGCGCCTCGACGCCCCGATCTACGTGAGCGAGGCACTGCTTGGCGGTGACCAGGAAGACGGGCTCCCCGAGCAGCCGGCCGGTCGCGACGACGACACGCTCTCGGCCGAGAAGCTGCAGCGCCACCTCGAGCAGCTGCGTCCCGAGGACTTCGGCAAGTTCACGCTCTGACATGCGCGACAGGGTGACGCGCGGTCTCGCATTCGGCGTCGCGCTTGCCGCCGGCGCGCTGGGCGCCGGAGTGCTTGGTGCCGGCGTGCTTGCCGCCGGCGTGCTTGTGGCCGGCGTGCTCGGCGCCGGCGTGCTCGGCGCGCAGTCGTTGCACCCGCTGCGGGGCGAGCCTGGCGCAGCCCCCGTCCAGGCCGTGGGCGAGAGTCGTTCCGTGCGCGGGCGCGTGGTGCGCGGAGGCGAGGCGCGCGCGCGTCCGCTGGCCGGCGCCTGGGTCGTGCTCCATCGCGTGGGCTCCGATCGCGCGGCGCCGCTCGATTCCGTTCGCACCGACGCCGCGGGACGCTACGCATTCCGGTACCGCACGTCGGGCGACGCCGGGGCGCTCTACTTCGTGTCGAGCAGCTACGGCGGCATCGCCTACTTCACCTCGCCGCTGCGCACGCCCACCGTGAGCGGCGACGACGCCGAACTCGTTGCCTACGATACGACCAGCGCGCCGGTGACCATTCGCGTGCGCGCCCGGCACGTGGTGTTCTCGGCGCCCGATTCCACCAGGACGCGCACGGTGGTGGAGATCTTCGAGCTCTCCAACGACTCGTCGGTCACCCGCGTGGCCCGTGGCGACAGCGGCGTGGTCTGGGAGAGTGTCCTGCTCGAGGGCGCGCGCGACGCGCACATCGGGCAGGCCGACTTCTCGCCCGATGCCGTGCGCTTTGCCGACGGCCGCGCCCGGCTCTTCGCCCCCTTCGCCCCCGGGCTGAAGCAGCTCTCGTTTTCGTACACGGTTCCCGCGGCCGACGACGACTTCAGCCTGCTGGTCGCCTCGCCAGCCGACGTGGTGGAGGTGTTGGTGGAAGATCCGCTGGCTCGCGTCGAAGGTGGCGGCGTCGTCGCTGCCGGTCCAACGACGGTCAGCGGCCGCACGTACGCGCGTTTTCTTGGCCAGAACGTCGGTGGCGACGCGGTGGTGCGCGTGCACGCGCCCACGCGCGGCCCCGCCTCGACCGGACAACTGCGCGTGTTCATCATCGTGGCGGCGCTCGGCACGGCGCTGCTCGTGGGACTGGCGCGGTCCATGATGCGCCGTCCGCTGGGCACGACGCGCCCGTCGGTCACCGGCGATGTCGCCGGGTTGCGCGCCCAGCTCGCCGCGCTCGATGCGTCGTATGAGAACATCGCCCACCTCGACGCCGACCAGCGTGCCGATCATTGGCAGAAGCGCGCGCACCTCAGCCAGCAACTCACCAGCGCGCTTGCGCGCGAGCAGGGGCTGACATAGGTTCACGGCGACAACTGAAGCAATGACGGACGCGGGTAACGGAAGCCGGTGCAATCCCGGCGCGGCCCCGCCACTGTAACGGGCGCAGTACGCCTTGCTCACATACCCACTGGTCGCCATGCGGCCGGGAAGGGGAGCTTGGGCCCGAAGCCAGGAGACGCCTCGCGTCCGTGCCACAGAACAAGCCTCGGGGGAGGCCAGGTGGCGACGGACGCGCGCAGTGCGTGCATCCGGCGTGTGCTGGGCTCGTTCCCCGACTGGAGCGAGCCCGTCGTGTTTTCACCCCCCGTGTTTCGAGTCGTCATTGCTGCGGCGCTGGTTGCTGCGGCGTGCGGCGTGCCCGTCGGCGGCCGGACGAGCGCGGCGACGATCGAGATCGTCGACGACTTCGGCGATACGCTGCGCCTCGCGCAGCCTGCCGAACGCATCGTCTCGCTGAATCCGGTCATCACCGAGGCGCTCTTCGCCCTCGGCGCCGGCGCGCGCCTCGTCGGTCGCACGCACTGGGACACGTCGCCGGTCGCGGCGCTCGCCGTGCCCGACCTGGGCGACGGCATGCAGCCGAACGTCGAGGCGGTGCTCGCCGCGCGCCCCGAGCTCATCGTGCTCTACGCGAGCAACGCCAATCGCGCGGCGGCGACGGCGTTCCACCGCGCCGGCGTGCCGACGCTCACCATGCACACCAACCGCATCGGCGACCTGCCGCGCGCGCTGCACCGGCTCGGACTCGCCATCGGCGACACTGCCACGGCGCGTCGCGTCGCCGATTCGGTGACGCGTTCGCTCGACGCGGTACGCGGGCGGCCACGGGGCGCCGTGCGGCCCACGGTATTCTGGCACGCCTGGGACGCCCCGGTGATCACCATCGGCGCCGGGAGCTACCTCAACGAACTCGTCGACATCGCCGGCGCGCGCAACGTGTTCGGTGACCTCTCGCAGCCGTCGCCGCAGGTGACGCTGGAAAGTGTCGCGCGGCGCAATCCCGATTTCATCCTCGCCGGTCCGGTGACGGCGCGGCGCCTGCGTGCCGACGCGCGCTGGCAGGCCGTGCCGGCGGTGCGAAAGCACCAGGTGCTCGTCATCGACACGTCCATCGTCGGCCGCCCCGGCGTGCGCATGGGCGAAGCGGCGCGATTCCTGCGCGCCGCCCTGGATTCGGCCACCGGCGTGCGACGTCCGTGAGCGTGTCGCGATGGCTCCTGCTCGCGGTGGCGCTCGTCGCCGCGTGCGCCGCGGGCCTGGCGCTCGGCCCGGTGCCGATTGTGCTGGGTGACGTGATGCGCGCGCTCATTGGCGCCGGGGAGCCGCAGACGATCGCCATCGTCCGCGACCTGCGCCTGTCGCGCGTCGTGCTGGCCATGATCACCGGCGCGGGGCTGGGCATGAGCGGCGCCGCGCTGCAGGGCACGCTTCGCAACGCGCTGGCCGAGCCTTATCTGCTGGGCGTCTCCGGCGGCGCGGCGGTGGGCGCCGTGCTCGCCGTCGTGGCTGGACTCACCGCCGCGCTCGCGCTGCCGGTGGCCGCCTTTGCCGGAGCGGCCTGCGCCGTGCTGCTCGTGCTGCTCGTCGCCCGCGCGGCGCGCGGCCGCGCCGACCCGCGCATCCTCCTCATGGCGGGCGTCGTCGTCGGCGCCTTCGCCAACGCGGCCATCATGGTGCTGCTCGCCGGCGCCGCCGAGGGCACGGTGCGCAGCGCGCTCTGGTGGATGATGGGCTCGGTGGCCGGTGCCGACTGGGTCACCATCCGCTGGCTCACGCTGTACGCGCTCGGCGGAGGCGTCGCGCTGGTGGCGGTCGCCCGCGACATCGACTTGCTGGCGCTCGGTGAAGACGCGGCGGCCGGCCTTGGCGTACACGTCGCCGCGGCGACGCGCCGCATCTTCCTGCTCGCCGCCCTGCTGGCCGCCGTCACCGTGGCCGGCGCCGGACTCGTCGGCTTCGTGGGTCTCATCGTTCCCGCGCTGGCCCGCGCCCTCGGTGTGCGGCGCGCCCGGGAAGTCCTGCTGGCGTCGGCGGTGCTCGGCGCCGCGCTCGTCGTCGGCGCCGATGTCGTGGCCCGCACCGTGCGCGCGCCGGCCGAACTCCCGCTCGGCGCGGTGACGGCGCTCATCGGTGTGCCGTTCTTCCTCGTGCGGCTCCGGAGGGTGTCATGATCTCCGTGTCGAATGCCGTCGTCCGGTACCCGGGTGCGCGCGACAACGCGCTCGACGGCGCATCCTTCGAGGCGCGTCCGGGGTGCGTGACCGCGGTGGTGGGGCCGAACGGCAGCGGAAAGAGCACGGTCGTGCGCACGCTCATCGGGCAGGTGGAACTCGCGTCGGGCTCCATGCGCGTGGGCACCGTGGACGTGGCGCGGGCCGACCGGCGTGCGCTCGCCCGCACGCTCGCCGTGGTCACGCAGCGCGAGGAGCTCACGTTTTCCCTGCCGGTTCGCGACTATGTGATGCTCGGCAGGTATCCGCACCACGGCGCATGGAGCACGCTCGGGCCCGCCGATGCCACCCTGGTGGACGCCGCGGCCGCCCGTACAGGCGCGGCCGAGCTGATGGATCGTCGCACCGACGAGCTTTCCGGTGGCGAGTGGCAGCGCGTGCGACTGGCGCGCGCCCTCGCGCAGGGCGGCGACGTCCTGGTACTCGATGAGCCGGGCACGTTTCTCGATGTCGCGCACGAGATGGCCCTCTTCGAATTGCTCGACGCCCTCGCCCGCGGGGGGCGCACGGTGCTGCTGGTCAGTCACCAGCTGAACCTCGTGGCCCGCTTCGCGGCTCACATCGTGCTGCTCGACCATGGACGGGTGGTCGCCGCCGGGTCTCCGGCCGACGTGATGCGAGGAGAGGTGCTCGAACCGGTCTACCACTGGCCGCTGGTCATTTCGCGCGATCCGGCGGTGGGGGCACCGGTGCTGGTGCCGCTGCGAAGGCGGTAGGAAAAAGGAAGCCGTAAGCTCTACGCTGTACGCTCTACGCCGTCTGCTAACCACCAACTACCAACCACCTACCACCAAGGCCCTCTCGAATGCGCTCCCTGATTCTCTCGCTGCTCCCCGCCGTCGCCTTCGCGCAGTCGGCGTCTTCCGACTCCACGCGCCTCGCACCCGTGGTCATCACGGCCACTCGCGTCGAGACCGTCATCGCGGCCCCGGCCGCCGTCACCGTGTTGTCGGGCGACACGCTGCGCGCGCGTGGCATTACGCACCTCGCCGACGCGCTGCGCCTCGTTCCGGGCGCCACTGTGGTGTCGTCCTCTTCGCTGGGCTCGCAGGCCTCGCTCTTCCTGCGTGGCGGCCAGAGCAACTTCGTGCGCGTGCTGCTCGACGGCGTACCGCTGAATGAACCCGGCGGCGCCCTCGACATCGGCGCGCTGACGCTCGACAACATCGACCGCGTGGAGGTCGTTCGCGGCCCGGCCAGCGTGCTCTACGGCGCCGACGCCGTCAGCGGGGTCATCCAGCTTGTGTCGCGCACGGCCGCGCGCGGCACGCGCGGCGCGCTCGCCATCGAGGCCGGCAGCTACGGCCAGCGCGACCTCGTGCTGAGCGGCGGTGCGGGATTCCGGCGGGCGTCGGTCAGTGCGTCGGTCGCCGATCGTGCGGCCGACGGCATGCTGGCGTACAACAACGCCTATCGCAATCGCGTCGCCAACGCGTCGCTGCGCGTTCTCCCCGATGCGCGCACCGAGGCCACGCTCAGCGTGCGCTGGCAGGCGGCCACGTACCAGGTGCCCACCGGCTCGAGCGGCGCGCTGGAGGACCACAATGCCGAGAACACGAGCCGCCGGCTGGTCGTCGCCTTCACCGGACGCCGCATCGTGGCCAAGGGGCTCGCCGCCTCGTGGAACCTCTCGTCGGGCGAGCACAACCCGCGCAACAACGACGGCCCGGACGATGCCGCCGATACGCTCGGATTCTTCGGCTACTACTCGCGCGGCACGGTAACTCGCCGGGCGGCCGATCTTCGTCTCACGGCGCGCGCCGGCGACACCCACTCTGTGACCGTCGGCGCCGAGGCGGCGCGCGATCACGAGCGATCCTCCAACCTGTCGCTCAGCCAGTACGGCACATTCCCCGGCGCGTTCGTCGCCGCGCGCAACGATCGGTCGCTCTACCTGCAGGCGGTGGGCGCCGTGGCAGGCAGTGGCAGCTACCAGTTGGGCGCGCGCCTCGACGACAACAGCGCGTTCGGCACATTCCGTACCGTGCGGCTCGGCGCCTCGTGGGCGCTTGCCGGACCGTGGCGCGCGCGCGCGGCTGTTGGCTCGGCGTTCCGTGCCCCGACATTCTATGAGAACTTCGCCAGTGGCTACGTGCTGGGAAATGCCGCGCTGGTCCCCGAGCAGTCTCGCAGCCGCGAGATCGGCCTCGACGGCGCCGCGCACGGCGTGGCGTTCTCGCTGACGGCGTACCAGCAGCGCTTCCGTGACCTGATCCAATACACGTCGGCGCCGGCAGTGCCAAACGGGTCCAACTACCACAACATCGCCGGCGCCAACGCCGATGGACTCGAAGCGAACCTCGGGTTCGTGCTGCCGGGCGCCTTGCGCACCAACGTCACCTACGCGTTCGCCAGGACTCGCGTCACCGATGCAGGCTACGACACGGCGCCGGGCGCGAACCTCGTGCTCGGCCAGCGCCTCATCCGTCGTCCCGCGCACGCGGCGCGCGTGGAGTTCGTCCGTTCACTCGGCACGCGCGCCGGAGTCACGGCTGGCGCCGCCTACACGGGGAAGGCCGACGATCGGAATTTCGGGGTGTATCCGGCCGAGCCCGTGGTGCTGCCGGCGCGCACGCTCGTCGATCTGGCGTCCCTCGTGCGGTTGTCGGCGTCGGGCGCGCGCGTGCCGCTCAGCGCACGCGTGCGCATCGACAACCTGACGGGCGTGCGCTACCAGGGGATCTACGGCTTCCGGGCGCCCGGGCGCGCCGTCCGATTGGGCCTGACACTCGGCAATCCATAGCCGGAGTCCGTTGACCGCAGCCCGCCCACCATCCACCATCTAGCACCTGGCATCTAGCACCAAGCACCAAGCGCCAAGCACCAAGCACCTACTACCTGGCCCTGCCGTGCCCCTAGTCACCACCGACGCACTCGTCCTGCATGCCTTCGACTACCGGGAGACTTCGCGCATCGTGCGCCTCGTCACCCGTGAGCTGGGCGTGGCGTCGGTGATTGCGCGCGGTGCGCGGCGTCCCAAAAACAAGTTCGGCGCCGCCCTCGACCTGTTCGCCAGCGGCGACGTGCAGTTGACGACCACGCCCGGCCGCGACCTGCACTCGCTCATGTCCTTCGAGGCCACGCATTCGCGTCCTGAACTGGCCGAATCGCTCGATCGCTTCGCCGCCGCCGCTGCGCTGGCCGAGCTGCTGCTGCGCTTCGCCCCAGAGGACGCCGACCCCGGGTTGCTCGATACCGTGACCGACGCGCTGGACTCACTGTGCCAAGCCCCGCCGGGTGCCGCCGGTCCTGTCGCGCTGGGCGGCGCCTGGCGCCTCGTGGCCGACCTGGGTTTCGCTCCCACGCTCGACGGCTGCGCGCTCTGCCACGCCGCGCTCGATGCCGGCGCTGCGGTCTCGTTCCATCATCGCGCCGGCGGCGCACTCTGCGCTTCCTGTGCCAGTCAGGCGCGCGGCGCGCGCACGCTCCCGCTGGCGGCGCGAGCTGCCCTGCGCTCCTGGCTCGGGCAACAGGCCTCGCCGGCGCTCGACGAGCCGTCGCTGCGTGCCCACCAGCGGCTGCTCCGCGAGTTCCTCGAGGAGCACCTCACCGACGGCGGCCGTCCGCTGCGCGCGCTCGTGGCGTGGGAGCAGCACGAGGTGGACGCGTGATCCTCGGCACGGCGGGGCACATCGATCACGGCAAGACGGCGCTGGTGCGCGCGCTCACCGGCGTCGACACCGACCGCCTGCCGGAGGAGAAGCGACGCGGCATCACCATCGAGCTGGGATTTGCGCCGCTCGAGCTGGACGATGTCGGCATCGTGGGTGTGGTGGACGTTCCGGGACACGAAGCCTTCGTACGCACCATGCTGGCCGGTGCCGCCGGCGTGGACCTTGCGCTCCTCGTGGTCGCGGCCGACGAGGGTGTGATGCCGCAGACTCGCGAGCACCTGGCCATCCTCGGCGTGCTGGGCATCCGCGGCGGCGTGGTGGCGCTGACCAAGGTGGATCTCGTGGACGACGACCTGCTGGCGCTCGCCGTCGATGACGTCGCCGAGCTCCTCGAGGGATCGCCGCTCGCCGGGGCCGCCGTGGTACCCGTTTCGTCGCGCACGGGGCAGGGGCTTGACGCGCTGCGCCACGCGCTCGCCACGGCGGCGCGGGACGTGCCGGCGCGCGACGCGCGAGGTCTCTTTCGCATGCCCGTCGATCGCGCCTTCACCGTGAAGGGCACGGGCACGGTAGTCACGGGCACGGTCTGGAGTGGGCGCGTGGCCCGCGAGGATGCCCTGCGCGTCTTCCCCGGCGGTGCGGCGGTTCGCGTGCGCGGGGTGGAGTCGCACGGGCGCGCGGTCACCGAAGGCGCCGCCGGTCAGCGCGTCGCCCTCGCCCTCGCCGGCGTCGATCGCGAGACGCTCTCGCGTGGCGCCGTACTCGTGAACGCCGCCGATTCGTGGGCCGAGTGCGATCGCATGCGAGCCGATGTCGCCTTGTTCGAGGATGCCGGCGTGGTGCTGACGGCGCGCACCCGCGTGCGACTGCATCTGGGAACGTCCGAGGTCGGCGCTCGCGTCGTCGCGCGCGGTGGACCGGTGATGCCCGGCGTCACGGCCGCCGTCCGTCTCGTCCTCGACCATCCGCTGACGGCGCGAGGAGGTGATCGTTTTGTGCTGCGCGCGGCGTCCCCCGTTGCCACCATCGGCGGCGGCGTCATCACCGACCCGCTGCCACCCTTTCGCCGTGTGCCGCCGTTTGCGCGTCCGGGCGCGGCGGCGGCCGAGCGTCTCCGGTGGATGGTTGCCGAGGAGGGTGGACACGGTCTTCGCACATCGTCGGTGTCGCTCAGGCTCGGCGTTCCGCTCGGAGACCTGCCGCTGCTGGTGGACAGCCTGTCGCCCGACATCGTCGAGGTTGAGGATCGACTCGTGGAGCAACTGCGGCTTTCGTCGGCTGAAGCCTCGCTGCTCGGCGCCGTGGACGCGGCGCACGAGGCGCGTCCGCTCGATCGCGGCGCGCCGCTGCAGGCGTTGCGCGGCAAATTGGGGTTGGGCGCCGAACTCGCCGAGTGGGTCGTCCGCAAGTCGATCGAGAGGCGCACGCTCGCCATCGTCGACGGCCTCGTGTCGCGAGCCGGCTGGACGCCTCGCTACTCGCCCGAAGATCGCGTCGCCCTTGCCGCCATCGAGGCCATGCTCGCGAGTGCGGGGCGAGAGGCGCCGTCAATCAGCGAGATCGCCGCGGTCGCCGGCCCGCGAACGCCGGCGCTCATCCGGCTGCTCGAACGGGAACGTCGGGTTCTGCAAGTGGGGGAGCAGCGCTTCCTGGCCCCCGCCGCCTGGACAGCCGCCCTCAGGACGCTGCGCGAGGGAACCCGAGAGGCCAGAGCGTACTCGGCCGGAGAGATTCGGGAAATCTTCGGTGTCAGCCGGAAGTTCTCGATCCCTCTCATCGAGGGGTGTGACCGGGTGGGCGTGAGCACGCGGGTCGGCGACGGCCGGGTTTTCCACTGGGACCGCCTGAGCGCGGCCGCTGCCGCATTCCTTGACAGTCCCGAACCGAGTCCATAGCTTGGTACTTGGCCAATCACATCCACACCTATCCTTAGAGGAGAACACACCAGAACCTATCTTGTCCGCCAGGAGTAACGATGAGGTTTCGCTGGGCAGCATCAGCAGCTGTGCTGACCCTAGCCCTCACGCCACAGCTTGGCAGCGCCCAGGGCAGCACGCAGGGCACGTCCAAGCGACCCGCAGTTGAACTTGGTCAGAACTTTCCAAATCCGTTCAATCCGGAGACCCGGATCCCGTTCACCGTCGGTGATTTTCCGACATGTGCCGACGGCGGTCGCCAGTACAAGGTCTCCCTCCGCATCTACAATCTGCTCGCGCAGTTGGCTGCGGTGCCGGTGCTTCAGGGGGGAACGGGAAATGTGGCAGGGGGTCAGCAGCTGGAGCACGTGTTGCTGACATGCGGCCAGTACACCGCGTACTGGAATGGCATGTACCGCAACACGGCCAATGAAGTGGCCTCGGGCATTTACATGTACGCGCTCGAGGTCGACGGCCAACGGGTCGTCAAGAAGATGATCGTCATGAAGTAACCGTTCCGGCCGCCTGGGAGACCATCCACCTCTCAGGCGGCCGATGGTTTTTCCCGGATGACGTTGCCGGCCCGGGTCGCGCGAGCGACTTTCCGAAGGTCTCTCAGCCCGCGGAAATCATGTTTCGCCAGCAAGTCGTGTTCATCACCGGGGCTGCCTCGGGCATCGGGCGGGCGCTTGCGCTAGGCGCCGCCCGTGAGGGCGCAGACGTTTGGGCAACCGACATCGATACCGGCGGGACCGACGCCGTCGTCGCCGAGATTCAGGCGCAGGGTGGGCGGGCCCGGGCGCTCCCGCTCGACGTCACCGATGCCGCCGCGGTGGATGCCGCCGTGACGCGCGTGGTTGCCGCGGCGGGTCGCATCGATGTCTGCTTCAACAATGCCGGCATCGGGTTTGCCGGCGAGTTTCGTGATTCCACCGTGGATCAGTGGCGGCGTGTCTTCGACGTGAACGTGTTTGGCGTCCTCCACGTGGCACTCACGGTCTATCGTCAGATGGTGCGCCAGGGGCATGGCCACCTGGTGAACACCGCGTCGCTCGCCGGGCTGCTTCCCACGCCCGGTCTCAGCGCCTACGGCGCCTCCAAGTGGGCGGTGGTCAGCCTCACGCATTCCCTGCGGCTCGAGGGCGAGGCGCTCGGCGTCAAGGTCAGCGCCATTTGTCCGTCGTTTGTCGAGAGCAACATCTACCAGAACACGCTGGTGGCCGGCCTGAAGGCCGACGCCGGCCGTTCGATGGCCGCCTTCCCGATCGTGCCGGTGGATGGGCTCGTGCGGCGCGTGTTCGCCGGCGTCGCGCGCAACGATGCGCTGATCGTGTACCCGTTCTACGCGCGCGTGTTGTGGTGGCTCCAGCGCCTGGCCCCGTGGGCGCTGCGCGGCAAGGGACTCGCGCAGATGAAGAAAATCCGGCGGCAATTCCGTATCGTTGAATAGCCCTCTTCTGCCCCTTCCTCTGCACTGCACTCTGCCTCTTCCCCTGCACTTCACTCTGCCTCTTCCCCCGCACTCCTGAGATGTTGAGCCCCGACCGCCTGACCGTAAAGTCCGCCGACGCCCTCAACGACGCGCTCACCCAGGCGCGCCGCAACGGGAATCCGCTGGTGTACGACGCCCACCTGCTGGCCGCGCTGCTCGGACAGGAGGAGAGCATCGTCGTGCCGGTGCTCCAGAAGCTCGGCGTCGCCGTGCCGCAGTTGCGCGAGGCGCTGGAGCGCGAGATTACGCGCTATCCGAGGCAGAGCGGCGCCACGCCGTCGCTGGCGCGCGAACTCAACGCGGTGCTCGACCAGGCCGAACAGGAAGCCAAGGCGCTCGGCGACGAGTTCGTCTCGACCGAGCACCTGCTGCTCGCCCTCTGCGACGCCAAGGGGACGGAGAGCAAGGGCGTGCTCAAGGCGGCCGGCGCCACCCGCAAGTCGCTGCTGGAGGCCATCGAGGCGGTGCGGGGTTCACACCGGGTCACCGACCAGACGCCGGAGAACCAGTACCAGGCGTTGCAGAAGTTTACGCGCGACCTCACCGACGCGGCGCGCAAGGGAAAGCTCGACCCGGTCATCGGACGCGACGAGGAGATCCGCCGCGTCATGCAGGTGCTGTCGCGCCGCACCAAGAACAACCCCGTGCTCATCGGCGAGCCGGGCGTGGGCAAGACGGCCATCGCCGAAGGGCTCGCCCAGCGCATCGTGAACGGCGACGTGCCCGAGTCGCTGAAGAACAAGCGCCTCGTCGCGCTCGACATGGGCGCGCTGATCGCCGGCGCCAAGTTCCGCGGTGAATTCGAGGAGCGCCTCAAGGCCGTGCTCAAGGAAATCACCGAGAGCCAGGGGCAGTTCGTCGTCTTCATCGACGAGATGCACACGATCGTCGGCGCCGGAAAGGCCGAGGGCTCGATGGATGCCGGCAACATGCTCAAGCCGCTGCTGGCGCGCGGCGAGCTGCGCGTAGTCGGCGCCACCACCCTCGACGAGTACCGCAAGCACGTCGAGAAGGACCCGGCGCTCGAGCGCCGGTTCCAGCCCGTGTACGTGGGCGAGCCGACGGTGGAGAGCACCATCGCCATCCTGCGCGGCCTCAAGGAGCGCTACGAGATCCACCACGGCGTGCGCATCACCGACGGGGCCGTGGTGGCCGCGGCCACGCTGAGCAACCGCTACATCGGTGACCGGTTCCTTCCCGACAAGGCCATCGACCTCGTGGACGAGGCCGCCTCGCGCATGCGTATCGAGATCGACTCGCTGCCGCAGGTCATCGACGAGGTGGAGCGACGCATCGTCCAGCTCGAGATCGAGCGGCAGGCGCTGCAGAAGGAAAAGGACAAGGCGTCGGTGGAGCGCCGCCTGGCACTGGAGAAGGACCTGGCCGACGAGCGCGAGCACAGCGCATCGATGAAGGCGCAGTGGCAGCAGGAGAAGGACGCGCTCGGCGGCGTCGGCAAGCTCAAGCAACAGATCGAGGAGGCGCGCGGCGAGGCCGACCGCGTGACGCGCAGCGGCGAGCTGGGCAAGGCGGCCGAGATCACCTACGGACGCATCCCGGCGCTCGAGCAGCAGCTGCGCGAGATCGAGACGAAGCTCACCGAGCAGAACACGGGCAGCACGCGCTTCCTCAAGGAAGAGGTGACCGCCGACGACATCGCCGAGATCGTCGCCAAGTGGACCGGCATTCCGGTGACGCGGATGATGGAGAGCGAGAAGGAACGCCTGGTCAAGCTCGACCAGGAGCTGGCGCGGCGGGTCGTCGGCCAGGCGGAGGCGGTGCGTGCCGTGGCCGATGCCGTGCGCCGCTCTCGCGCCGGATTGCAGGACCCCAACCGGCCCATCGGCTCGTTCATCTTTCTCGGCCCCACCGGCGTCGGCAAGACGGAGACGGCGCGGGCGCTCGCCGAGTTCCTGTTCGACGACGAGACGGCGATGGTGCGCATCGACATGTCGGAGTACATGGAGAAGCACGCCGTGGCCCGCCTCATCGGTGCGCCGCCGGGGTACGTGGGCTACGAGGAAGGCGGGCAGCTCACCGAGGCGGTTCGGCGCCGCCCGTACGCGGTGGTGCTCTTCGACGAGATCGAGAAGGCGCACGCCGATGTCTTCAACCTCCTGCTGCAGATCCTCGATGACGGGCGGCTCACCGATTCGCAGGGGCGCACGGTCGACTTCCGCAACACCGTCATCATCATGACGTCGAACATCGGCTCGCAGTGGATTCTCGAGCAGGGCACCGAGGACTGGGCGCTGGTGGAGACGCAGGTGACGCAGGCGCTGCGCGCTCATTTCAAGCCCGAGTTCCTCAACCGTGTCGACGACATCATCATCTTCCGCCCGCTTGGCCAGGCCGAAATCAGCCATATCGTCGAGCTGCAACTGAAGCGGTTCGACAAGCTGCTCGCCGACCGGAAGCTGGCGCTGGAGATCACGCCGGCGGCCAGGGACCTGCTGGCCCACGAAGGGTACGACCCGGCGTTCGGTGCCCGTCCGCTGAAGCGGGCCATCCAGCGGCTGCTGCAGAACCCGTTGGCGCTCTCGTTGCTGCAGGGCGCGTACGGCGAGGGCGACACGGTGCGCGTGGACGTGGCCGGTGACGCGTTGACGTTCGCCAAGGTGTGAGTCCCGTGCCCGGCGGACGCACGACACGACGAGGCCTGGCGCTGTGCGCGCTGGGTCTCGTTATCGCATGCGGGGGATCGACCGCCGCGCCCACGCCGCCCGTCGTCCCGGTTCCCAAGGCCGGCGACGTGCAGGCCGACGCCAACGGGTGGGTGGAGTACACCGTCGGCGATGCGCCGCTGATCATCAGCGCGCCGCACGGCGGCCTGCTCGCACCGGCGTCGCTGCCTGATCGCTCCTGTGCGGCGTGCATCCTGGCCGGCGACGACAACACGCAGGATCTTGCGCGCCGGGTCGCGGCGCAGTTCCTGGTGCGCACCGGCAAGCGAGCGCATCTCGTCATCAACCTGCACGGCCACGGCCACTCCATCCCTCGGCTCGAACTCGGCTACCTTATCTCGGCTGCCTCATTGCGCCTCAGCGACCAGGCGCTCGGGGCCACCAGCGCCATTTCGACGTCGAGCATCGCCCGGCTTGCCGTGGTAGCCATCGATCAGCCCGCGCCGGTGGCGCTGCTGCGCGGCCCCACG
>JBBTJT010000099.1:0-34814 GCA_038059315.1 Gemmatimonadota bacterium | reverse complement strand
GACCGCGTGTTTCGTGTGGTTGGCGACCTCGCCCGCACCGATCAGGTGATGCGCTGTACGCTGTGGATCGGGTGCTATCCCGGACTCACCACCGAGATGCTCGACTACGTCGCGACCAGCATCCACGCCTTTGTCCGTGCGGGCGCGCATGCGTGAGCTGCCGGCGCGCGATTTCCAACACGTGCTCGATCACGCCCGGCACGTGTGGGATGACTACCGCGATGCCCGGATCTTCATCACCGGGGTCACCGGCTTCGTGGGAAGCTGGATGCTCGAGACGGTCCTTCATGCGGAACGTACGCTGAAACTCGGGCTGACGGTGACCGCGTTGGTGCGTGACCACGACGCCTTCACCGCGCGATTCCCGCATCTCGCGGCGTTGCCTGCGCTGCGTCTCCACGTCGGCGACGTGCGCACCGTGGAGCCGCCGACCCACGCATTCTCGCACTTCGTCCATTGTGCATCGGCGGCCACGCCGCAAATGAACGCCGATCGGCCGGAAGAGGTGGTCGACATCATCGTGAACGGCAGCGGTCGGATGATCGAGGCGGCAGAGGCGGGCAACGAGGCCCGGTTCCTGCAGGTGAGTTCGGGCGCGGTCTACGGACCGCAACCCGCCGCCTTGGCACAACTGCGCGAGACGTACGGCGCGCGCGCATCGCGCGATGAGCCCTCCC
The DNA here is from genome assembly GCA_038059315.1 of Gemmatimonadota bacterium. GTDB lineage: Bacteria > Gemmatimonadota > Gemmatimonadetes > Gemmatimonadales > Gemmatimonadaceae > PNKL01. The sequence continues at coordinate 34,137 of JBBTJT010000099.1, read as the reverse complement.
AGCGATTCGGCTGGGCCAAACATCAGTCGGAATTGCGCGGCAACGCGTCCGTGAGCAAGGGGCTTGGTTTTGTGTCGGCGCGTGGCTTCGCGCTGATCGGACCGCGCCTGCCACTCGCCGGACCGTTCGCCATCGGCAATTTTCTCGGCGACATCCTGGCCGGCCGGACGGTCGCCATCGCCGGCGACGGCAGTCCGGTACGATCGTGGATGCACGCGGCCGATCTCGCGGTGTGGAACTGGACGATCCTCGCTCGCGGTCGCCCCGGCGCGGCTTACAACGTTGGTTCCGAGGAGGCGCTCACGTTGTGCGATGCGGCGCATCGCGTCGCCGCCCTCGCCGAACCGCCCGTTGCCGTCATGCGCGCGACTGAACCGTCGCCCGGCGCCGTGACCTCGCGCTACGTCCCCTCCACCGAACTCGCCCGCGACGAAATGGGTCTCGAAACCTGGATCCCGTTCGGGGACGCGCTTCAGCGCACCTGGGAGTGGCTGCGCGCGTGACCACGAGAGAGAAGCACCTCCGCATCGGCACGCGTCGCATCGGCCCGAATGAGCCGTGCTATGTGATTGCCGAGATTGGCCTGAACCACAACGGCGACCTCGCCGTCGCCCGGCAACTCGTGGACGCCGCTGTCGCTGCCGGCGCCGACGCGGTGAAGTTCCAGAAGCGCAAGCTCACCGAGACGTATCGTGAGGAGATCGTCGCCGAGCCGCGACTCGGGGAGCAGGGGCTCCAGTACATCGTGCCGCTGCTCATCGAGTTCGAGCTGTCGGACAACGCCTTCCGCGAACTCTATCGTTATTGCAAGGCGCGCGCGATCACCTTCATGTGCACGCCGTGGGACCGGGCGAGCGTCGACTTCCTCGAGACGATGGAGCTCGACGGCTACAAGATCGGGTCGCCCGACATGACCAACTTCCCGCTCATCGAGTATGTGGTGGCCACTGGGAAGCCCCTGCTGATGAGCACGGGGATGTCCACGGAAGAAGAGATCCGGCGCACGCTGGCATTCCTCGACGACAAGAATGCCGAGTACGCACTGTTCCACTGTGTGAGCACCTATCCGGCGGCGCCCGAAGAGATCAACCTCCGCTTCATGCAGACGCTGCGCGAGTGGAGTGGGCGGCCGGTCGGATACTCCGGTCACGACACGGGCACGGCCATCTCCCTCGCCGCGGTCGCGATGGGGGCACGACTGCTCGAACGGCATTTGACGCTTGACAGGACGATGCGCGGCCCCGATCACAAGGCAAGTCTCGAGCCAGGGCAGTTCGCCGAGCAGGTGCGTGCTGTGCGCGAGGTCGAGATGTCCTTGGGTGCACCGCACCGGTGGATGACGCGCGGGGAGACGCTCAACCGCCGAACGCTGAGCAAGAGCCTGGTGGCTGCCGCCGATATCGCCGCGGGCACGCCGATCACTCGTGCCATGATCACGAGCAAGAGCCCAGGACTCGGCCTCTCGGCGCAGCTCGTGGATAAACTCATGGGCCGCACACTGGCTCGCGACGTGAAACGAGACGAGATGTTTCTCCCAACGGACGTGGTCGACACGGCCGCTCCCGCCGGTGCCGCTCGCGTTATCGACGTCGGCGCGCCTTGGGGGATCGTGGCCCGTTTCCTCGACGTCGCAGACCTGGAGGCCAGGTTCGCCCCGCGCGGGATGCATTTCGTGGAGTTTCACGTGAGCGACCGCGACCTCGACGCCGGCGCCGCCGCATACGCTGGAGGCCGCAAGCCGTACGGTCTCGTCGTCCACGCGCCCGAGTACGCGCACGACACCCTGATCGATCTCTGTTCGGTGGACGACGCCCAACGCGCACTGTCTGTCCGGCGGATCCAGCAGACCATCGACCTCGTCCGTGCCCTCACGCCACAATTCACGCTCGATGCGGCGAGCTTTCCGCGCGGCCCGAAGATCGTGATGCACGTCGGCGGGATGTCACCCAAGCCAGGCGGCTACGACGTGGACGCGGCGGCCCATCGCCTGCTCAAGGCACTCGAACGACTGGACACCACGGGTGTCGACCTGCTGCTCGAGAATCTGCCGCCCTATCCGTGGTACTTCGGTGGCCGCTGGTTCGGTCACGTCATCTGCGACGTGGAGAGTACGGTTATGCTCTGCGAACGCTCGGGGCTTGGACTGTGCTTCGATACGTCGCACGCCGCGCTCGAGTGCGCGCGCAGTGGGGCCAGCCTGCAGGAGTTCGCCGAGCGCGTGGCACCGTTCGTACGCCACCTCCACGTGAGCGACGGCGCGGGTACGTCGGGCGAAGGACTGCAGATCGGCGAGGGCAGCGTGAACTTCGTTCAGCTGCTGCCGCCGCTGATGACGGGGCAACCGACGATGATTCCGGAGATCTGGATGGGACACCACGAGAACGGCGAGGGGTTCCGGATCGCGCTCGAGCACCTCACTGACGTACACTGGGCTGGCGCGGCACTGCAGCGTGGGGCTGAGCGGCGTGCGCGGGCCGATCTCGCCGCGCTCGCGGTACCAGCCGAGGCAACGCTGTACACGGCGCTGCGTGCCATTGACGACAACCGCATGGGGATCGTCTTCATCGTCGATGCAGACCGGCACGTCGTGGGAGTGCTCACCGACGGCGACGTGCGTCACGTGTTCGTGCGGGGTGCCAACCTGCACGCCCTGGTGCGCGACGTGATGACGACGGACTTCACTGCCGGTCGGACCGGCATGAGTGTCGATGAACTGCGCGCGCTGCTCCCTGGCCGTACCCGGGTGATGCCAATTCTCGATGCCGACCGCCGGCTGGTGGACTACGCAAGCGGCGCACACCTCCCGGAGACCACCGCGTGACCGTGAAGCTCTCCGACTACGTCTTCGGGTTCGTCGCCGGCCTCGGCGTGAAGCACGTGTTCGAGGTCACCGGAGGAGGCGCGATGCACCTGAACGACTCGCTCGGCGCGCGCCAGGACATCGAATTCATCTGTACGCTGCACGAACAGGCCGCAGCCATGGCGGCCGAGTCGTATGCGAAGGTCGCGAATGACATCGGCGTCTGCCTCGTCACCACCGGCCCCGGTGGTACGAACGCGCTCACTGGCGTGGCGGGTGCGTGGCTCGACTCCACGCCGATGCTCGTGATCTCCGGCCAGGTGAAACGCGCCGACCTCAAGGGCGACACCGGGGTGCGCCAGATGGGCGTACAGGAGGTGGATATCGTCGCGATGGCCACCCCCATCACCAAGTACGCCGTCACGGTCACCGACGCGCGCGATATCCGGTTCCACCTCGAAAAGGGCGCGCATCTCGCGCGCACCGGCCGGCCCGGTCCGGTGTGGATCGACATTCCGCTCGATGTGCAGGGCGCGATGATCGACGAGACGTCGCTCCGGGCGTTCGAGCCGGTCCCGGCCCCGGCAGCATCTCTGGCGACGGACACAGCGATCGAAGCCGCCGTGCGCCGCACGATCGAGCTTCTCAATGCCGCCGAGCGTCCCGTCCTTCTCATCGGCAATGGCGTACGGCTCGGCAACGCTCGGCGCGAGATGCGCGCGCTGGTGGAACGCCTCGGTCTCCCGGTGCTCACCACCTGGCCGGCGCACGACATGGTGCCAGACGACCATCCACTGATGATCGGGCGTCCCGGGCCGGTGGCGCCGCGCGGCGCGAACTTCGCCCTGCAGAACGCCGATTTCGTCCTCGCCCTCGGTGCGCGGCTCGATCTCGTCGTCACCGGGTACGCGCCGCAGAACTTCGCCCGCGCCGCGCAGAAGGTGATGGTGGACATCGACGCCGCAGAACTGCGGAAGATGGCGGACACCGTTCAGCTGCCCGTGTGCGCCGACGTCCGCGCGTTCATCGCCGAGTTCGATCGGCAGGCGAGTTCAGTCCGCGACCGCGACCGCAGTCCGTGGCATGCGCGCTGCCGTGAGTGGAAGCACAAGTATCCGGTCGTCCTTCCCGAGTACCGTGCGCAGGGCTCGGGGGTGAGTACGTATGTATTGGCCGAAGCGATCTCCGCCGCCTCGGCACCCGAGGACGTGATCGTCTCCGGCAGTTCCGGGGCCGGGATCGAGATATTCTGCCTGGCGGCGACGCTCAAGGAAGGACAGCGTCTCTTCCTTACTACTGCGCTTGGCGCGATGGGCAATGGACTTCCGGCCGTGATCGGCGCCTGTCTTGCCCACGGACGCCGGCAGACGATTTGCGTGGATGGCGACGGCGGCCTGCAACCGAACATCCAGGAACTCGAGGTGATCCGGCGTCTCCAGTTGCCGATCAAGCTGTTCGTGCTCAACAACGAGGGGTATGCGTCCATCCGCACCTCGCAAGCACGCTACTTTGGCCGGCTGGCCGGTGCCGACGCGACGAGCGGCGTGACGCTGCCGGCGCTGAAGGGAGTAGTCGAGGCATATGGGCTGCCGCACGCCATCATCGAACACGACGAAAATCTCACCGGCCGCGTACGCGACCTCCTCGCCGTGCCCGGCCCGCTCGTGATTGAAGTGCGCACGCCACGCGAGGAACCGCGCGCGCCCAGTCTCTCGTCGATGCGCCGTCCCGACGGGTCAATGGCCTCAAAGCCGCTTGAGGATCTCTGGCCGTTCCTGCCGCGCGAAGAGTTTCTGGCCAACATGATCATCCCGCCGCTGCCGGAGTGACGTGCGAGTACTGATCGCGGGCCTCGGTGCCATCGGGCAGCGCCACGCGCGCAATCTTCGGGCATTGCGCCCAGACGTCGAGCTGCTGGCGTACCGCCAGCGCCGCCTGCGGTACGTGATCAGCGAGACGCTCACGCGCGACGATGGCAGGGACGTGGAGTCGGAGCTCGGGATTCGCGTGTTCACGGATCTCGGAGAGGCGCTGGCCGCCCGCCCCGACGCCGTATTCGTCTGCAATCCCACCAGCCAGCACCTCGATGTCGCGCGGCAGGCCGCAGAGCACGGCGCGCATCTCTTCATCGAAAAGCCGGTGTCGCACACGATCGACGGGTTGGCGCGGCTGCAGCGCCTGGTGGCGGAGCGCAGGCTGGTCGCGCTCGTCGGATGCCAATGGCGATTCCATCCCGGCGTTGTTCGGTTGAAGACGTTGCTCGAGTCGGGCGTGCTCGGGTCCGTGCGCGGGGCGGAGATCGAGTACGCCGAGTATCTCCCGGGCTGGCACCCGTACGAGGATTACCGCGAGTCGTACGCTGCCCGCGCCGAGTTGGGAGGCGGTGTGGTGCTTACCCACATCCACGACTACGACCTGGCGTGGTGGCTGTTCGGCGAGCCGCGCACCGTGCACGCGACTGGCGGACACGAGAGCGAGCTTGAAATCGACGTCGAGGACACGGTTCGTGCCACGCTGAGTACGTCCCTTGCCCCAGTGATCATTTCGCAGACCTTTGCCTCACGCGAGATCAGGCGGCGGATCACCGTCACGGCGGAGCGGGCGACGGTCACCGTGGATTTGGTCGCTGGACGGCTCGACGTGAGCACGGCGGTTGCGCCGGGCCTCTCCTTCGCGGAGTATCAACGGAACGAAATGTTCAACGCGGAACTGGCCCACTTCCTCGCGTGCATCGAGCAGGGCACGACACCGGTCATTCCGCTCGGTGAAGGCATTGCCGTGCTGCGCGTCGCGCTGGCGGTGAAGGAGTCGCTGCGCAACGGGCGGCTGGTGGAACTCGGATGAGGAGATACGAATGACGGGCACTGCCGCAGGCGCCGATTTCTCTCTTGCCGGGCGCGTCGCGATCATCACCGGTGCTGCCGGGCTGCTCGGGGTGCGTCATGCCGAAGCGATAGCGGCCGCCGGCGGGATTCCGGTGCTCGCCGATGTGCGCGGCGAGGCCGCCGTGGCCGCTGCGCTGGCGATCGCGGAGCGGTTCGATGTCCCGGCGCTCGGCATCGGGGCTGATGTCACCAGCAGGGCATCCGTAACGGCAATGCTCGAGGTCACGCAGCAGAAGTTGGGGCGCGTGGATATCCTGGTGAACAATGCCGCGCGCAATCCGCGCGTGGAGAGTGCCTCCGACTCGTTCACCTCGCTCGAGCAATTCTCGCTTGACGAGTGGAATGCCGACGTTGCCGTGGGGCTCACCGGGGCGTTCCTCTGCTCCAGCGTGGTCGGGAGTGCGATGGCCGCCGCCGGCCGCGGCGTGATCATCAACATCTCGTCGGAGTACGGTATCATCGCGCCCGACCAGCGGCTGTACTACAGGGCAGGCGAACCGGCTGATCGGCAGCCGAAGAAGCCGGTGAGCTACTCCGTGGTGAAGGCGGGGCTGCATGGCCTCACCCTCTACCTTGCGACCTACTGGGCCGAGGCCGGGGTGCGCGCCAACACCATCACGGTGGGTGGCGTGGAGAACGGCCAGCCGCGCGAGTTTCTCGAGCGCGCCGCCTCCCGCATCCCGATGGGCCGGATGGGACTGCCGCACGAGTATCAGGGCGCGCTTGTCTATCTGGCGTCCGATGCGTCGTCGTTTGTCACTGGCGCCAACCTGGTAGTGGATGGCGGGAAGAGCGCGTGGTAGGGGTCGCTGAACTCGAGCGACTCCTCGCCCGCGACTCCTCCGCGCAGCGCCGCGACGAGCGATCCATGTTCACCCAGCTGTCGCAGAGACGTCCGATCGTACTGATGGGTGCCGGCGGACTGGGCCGGCGCACGCTACCCGCGCTGCGTGCGGCAGGCGTGGAACCGCTCGCCTTCGCCGACAACTCGCCCGAGCGGCAAGGGACCATCATCGATGGTCTGCGCGTCCTCTCACCGGCCGATGCGGCACGCGAGTTCGGCGCGACGGCTGCCTTTGTCGTCACCATCTGGGGCGCCAACAGCACCCATCGGTTCAGTGACTCGCGCGATCAGCTGTTGGGGCTTGGTTGCGACGTGGTCGTGGCATTCCCGCCGCTCTACTGGGCGTACGCCGAGGCGCTCCTTCCGTACTATCTGCAGGATCTACCGCACAAGGTGGTGGACCAGAAGCAGGCCGTGCGACGCGCTTTCGACCTGTGGGAAGACGATGCGTCCCGCGTCGAGTACCTCTCGCAGGTGCGATTCCGGATGGATGCCGACTTCGCAGGACTTGCCCATCCAGTGACGCATCCAGCGTACTTCCCGGACGATCTCTTTGCCTGGAGTGATGACGAATGGGTGGTCGATGGGGGCGCCTATGATGGCGACACCGTGCGCGCCCTCTCGTTCCTGCATGGCGAGCGCTTCGCGCACGTGCTCGCGCTCGAACCGGATCCGGGGAACTTCGGCACACTGGCAGCAACCGTCGCCGCGCTCCCGCCCGAGGCCGGCGCCAAGATCGCCTGCGCGCAGCTCGCGCTGGCTTCGAAGGCCGGCACCCTCCATATCGAGGCCACCGGCACTGCGGCGTCGACGACGAGCACCGTACCGACGGCGCGCACCATCGCCGTGCAGGCCGAAGCGCTCGATGTGATCATCGGCTCGGCGCGGCCCACCCTCATCAAGCTCGACATCGAGGGGGCCGAACCCGACGCACTGCTCGGCGCGCGCGAGACCATCACCCGGCACGGGCCGGTGCTGGCCATCTGCGTCTATCATCGGCAGGACCATCTCTGGCGCATCCCGCTTATGGTGCAGGAATGGCGCGGTGACTACGCGTTCTTCCTCCGGCCGCACAATGAGGAGGGATGGGATCTCGTCTGCTATGCTATCCCGAGATCGCGGCTATTGCCGAGGGTCGAGGCCGGGGCTGCGGGATGAGCGTCGTGAATGCGCTGCGCGGCTGCCCGGTCTGTGGCGGGCGTGAACATCGTGTGCTCTTCCAGCAGGAGTTTGCCGCGGTCGAGCAGTCCACTCCCGTTACCGGCTACACGGTGGTCGTGTGCAATGCCTGTGGTGCGGGCTATGCCGACGGCATCCCGGGGCAGCGCGTGTTCGACCAGTACTACCGCGAGATGTCGAAATACGAATATCACCAGCGCGATGGGGCGGAATCGCCGTATGATGAGCGACGGATGGCGATCATCGCCAGCATCATCGCGCCGCACGTGCCGCGGCGTGACGCGCGGATCCTCGATGTAGGCTGCGCCACGGGGCGCCTGCTCGCCGACCTGCGCGCGAAGGGATTCCCGAACGTCGAAGGGCTCGATCCGTCCCCGGCCTGCGCCGTGGCGGCGAAGCGGCTCTACGACATCCGAATACGCACGAACACACTGGCTGAACTTGGGGCCGAGGACGAGCGCTTCGACCTGGTGATCCTCGTCGGCGTGCTCGAACACCTGTGCGACCTCGATGAGTCGTTCACCCACCTCCGCGCAATCCTGCCCGTGGGCGGTCTACTCTACGTCGAGGTCCCCGACGCCGAGACCTTCGCCGACTGTCCGAACGCGCCGTATCAGGATTTCAGCACCGAGCACATCAACTTCTTTGCGCCTGGGTCGCTCGACAACCTGATGCGGCGGCAGGGATTCACGCGAATCTTCGTCGAACAGAACCATCGCGAGCAAAGCTACAAGACGATGATGTCCAACGTCTCCGCGGTGTACCGCAAGAGCGCCGCGCTGCCGGCCGGGCCGATGATCCGTGATGAAGGCACGGCGCTCGGCCTCGAGCGCTACATCGTGTCCTGCAAGACCGAGGACGTGCGGTTGCGCTCTGTGATCGACCGCATCGCGGCCGAACAAAAACCCATCCTCGTGTGGGGCGTCGGTACCCACACCACGCGCCTGATGGCCACTAGCCGGCTGGCCGGCGCGAACATCGTCGCGTTCATTGAGTCCAATGCGCGCTACCACGGCAAGACGCTGCGCGGCCGGCCGATCATCGCGCCAGAAGCGCTGCGCGAGCATCGCGAACCGGTCCTGATCAGTTCGCGCGTCTTCCAGCACGAGATCGTGCAGCAGATCCGTGACGGACTGGGTTGTACCAACGAGCTGCTGCTGCTCTACGAGGTGTAGCGCCCTCAGGCCAGCCGCTGCCGCCGTACCCGGCGGAAGTGCGCCCCGGCAAGCGGTACGGCGACACCGAGCGAGGCGATGGCGAAGACCGCCGTCATCAGCTGCGCACCGCCCATCGCAGCCGCGACCGCGCTCGTGAGGATCACCGCCGCAGCCCCGCCGACGATCGGGGCGGCGAGCTTCTCGTCACGGAACGCACGCAGCCAGCCCGCCATTGCCTGAAGGACGAGCGATCCCAGGCTGCCGGCGAACAGCGCGAACAGCGATGGAAGCGGGAGAAACCGCGCCGCAAATACCGGCGCGACCATTGGGAGCACGAGCACACCGCCCGTGAGCATGATCGCGAGCGCGACGAACACCACGGCGGCCTCGATGGTCGCCCGTCGCGCCAGCTGATCGAAGGCTGCCGTCTTGCCCTCGGCAATGAGCGTGCCGAAGGCGGGGAAACGCCCGTGCAGCCAGGCCAGCGACAGGGTGAGCGGTGCGAGCGCGACGGCGAGCGTGATGCCGAGGCGCCCCGACTCGTCCCCGCCACGCAGGTAAAGGAGGATGGGTGCGAGCGATTGGTACGTGAGAAAGAGGGCAAGCCAGAGCTGCGCACTGCGCCCCTGTTCGAGTCGGTAGCGCGCCGACCATCCGGCCGTGCGTTTCGTCAGGTCGGCCAGGAGCAATCGGGGCGCGCTCACGAGAGCGGGATGTCTCCGTGCAAGCCACACCGCCGCCACGACGAACTGCGAAGCGGCCGCGAGCCAGACGGCGATCAGCGGTTCGCCGCCGATCAGGCCGGTCCAAAGCGAGAGTAGCGCCGCCGCCGCCTGCACGCCACGCATTCGTTGAACCGAAACCAGGTCGCCGCATCCTTCGGCGACGCAGATGAACGGGATGAGAGGGAGATAGAGCGCGGTGACGAGCGTGAATCCGCACCAGAGCACCGGAAAAAGCAGGGGGGCACCCGCGAACGGGTTGCGGAAGAGCAGCGCGCCGCCGATCCCCGCCACGGCAAAGAGCACAAGTCCCGCCCCGCCGTACCAGCGCACAGCGGTGTGCAAAACGGCGGTGACCGTGTCGCGGGCCGCTGGATCGCCCTCGAGCCCGCCGCTCGCCCCCCACCGAAGCCGTGGCCACTCGTGGCTGGCGAACTGCACGATGATGGTGCCCAGCCCGAGCTCGAACAGCTGGGCGAGCGCCACGATGTTCACCCCGACGAAGTAGTAGCCCTGCAGCGCGGCCGGGAGCCTGGTGGCGGCGAGCCAAAGCGAGACGGGTGCGCCCGCGAGGGCGACGAGTCTGGCCGCGGCCGTCGCGCGGACGCCGGCGTCGGAGGCGAGCGCGCGAAGGCGGCCGACCGGACTCAAAAGTTGATCCGCTCCTTCTCGAACACGTGCGGGTGGTGACGCACCTGCGTGTAGATGGAGCCGATGTACTCTCCCACGATCCCGATGAAGAACAGCTGCACCGAGGTGAGGAAGAAGAAGCCGATGAGGATCGGCGCGATCCCGAGCGTGAACTGGCTCCAGAAGAGCAACTTGTATATTAAGTATCCAAGTGCAACTAAAAGACACAGCAGGGCCGAGCCAAACCCCGCCATCGTCGCCATGCGCAGCGGCACCTTGGAGTGGTTCACGATGCCGAGAAAGGCGAGGTCGTAGAGCGTGTAGAAGTTCTGCGACGAGAGCCCGCGCTTCCGCTCCGGCTGGCGGAACGGCACGATCGACGGCTCATGCCCGATCTCGGCGATCAGGCCGCGGAAATAGGGATACGGGTCATCGATGCGGCGCAATGCCTCGATGACCGTCTGGTCGAAGCAGCCGAAGCCCGTGCTCTGTCGCACGAGCTCGATGTCCGCAATGCGCGCCAGCAGTCGGTAGTAGCGGTCGCGCAGCGCGTAGAACAGTCCGCTCTCATCGCTGGACTCCTTCACTGCAAGCACGACCTTCGAGCCCTCGGCCCACCGCCGCAAGAACTCGGGGATCAACCCGGGCGGATCCTGGAAGTCGCAGGCCAGGGCGATCACGACATCGCCCCTCGCCTGCAGCAGCGCGTAGTACCCGGAGCGCACATGCCCGAAGTTCCGGGCATTGAGAATCACCTTCACGTTCGGATCTGCGGCCGCGAGCGACCGCAGGATCCGCGCGGTGCCATCCTTCGACGCGTTGTCGATGAAGATGTGCTCGTACCGGTACTGCGGCAGCAAGGCAAAGACTGCCTTGATGGCCTCATACATCTCGCGCGCGTTGCCCTCCTCGTTGAAGCAGGGGGTGACGACGGAGACGAGGGCAGGACGTGAAGGCGAAAAGGAGTCGGCGGCCATTGGGACGGAAGGGTGCCGAAAGATGGCACCCGTGTGCGGGAGTGTCGAGACGCGCCGCGCCGTGTAAGTTCCTGCACAATCCGGCGCGCGCGGGTCGCCGCTACTTCCACCGTCTACCGTCTACCGTCTCAATGTCCGGCACTCCCAATCAGATCGACGCCATCCCCCGCCTGCGTGGGCGCACGCCAATCAGCCCCAGCGAATTGGTGCTCTCCGTGCTGGTGCCGGTGTACAACGAGAAGGCCACGATCGAGGTGATCCTCGACCAGGTCCACACCGTGGCCGTGCGCAAGCAGGTCATCTGCGTCGATGACCAGTCCACCGATGGCACCTTGGCGATTCTGGAGAAGCTCAAGGCGCAGGGGCGCATCGACGTGCTGATCCGCCACGAAGTGAACCGCGGCAAGGGTGCGGCCATCCGCACCGCGCTGGCCGCGAGCACCGGCAACGTGGTGATCGTGCAGGATGCCGACCTGGAGTACGACCCGGCCGACTGGCCCGCGCTGCTCGAGCCCATCGTCGACGGACGCGCCGATGCCGTCTTCGGGTCACGTTTCCTCAGCGGCCCGCATCGCGTGCTCTACTACTGGCACTCGGTGGGCAACTGGGCACTGACGATCCTCAGCAACATGTTCACCAACCTCAACCTGACCGACATGGAGACCTGCTACAAGGCCATCCGCGGCGACCTGGCGCGCTCGCTGCACCTGACAAGCGACCGGTTCGGCTTCGAGCCCGAGGTGACGGCACGCCTCGCCCGCGCCGGGGTGCGCATCTTCGAGGTGCCCATCAGTTATTCGGGACGCACGTACGCCGAGGGGAAGAAGATCGGCTGGCGTGACGGCGTGGCGGCGTTCTGGCACATCGTGCGCTTCAACTTCTTCGCATGACGGCAGCCGGGGTGGCGCCGCACCCTGCGGCCGCGGCCGGTCGCGTGGTCCCGCCGCCGCCGGGCGCGACCGGCACGCGGGTGCCCGATCCGCGCTGGGGAGCGTTCGCCCTCGTCATCGCCCTGCTGGCCATCGCCGCCTCGGCCACCAGCCTGGGCAACGGCTTCACCTACGACGATCGCTGGATCATCGCCGAGAACGGGCGCGTGCATTCGATTCGCGCGCTCTGGCACTACTTCACCGAGTCATACTGGCCGATGAAGAGCGGTGCGGCGCTGTACCGGCCGTTCGCCATCTTCGCGTATTCGCTCCAGTGGGCCGTCGGCGATGGATCGCCGCTGGTTTTTCATCTGGTCAACGTGCTGCTCTATGCGGCATCCGCCGTGGCCGTCTTCTGGATGGCCGGCTTCCTGATGGCGCCGGGGGTGGCGTGGCTCGCCGCCGCGCTGTTCGCGGTGCATCCCGTGCATGTGGAAGCCGTCGCGAATGTGGTGGGGCAGGCCGAGCTGTGGGCGGCGCTCGTCGTCCTGCTGGCGTTCGGGCTCTACGCGCGCGACCGGCGTGACGGTCCGCTGCGTCGCGAGACGGGCGTCGGCATCTGGTTCCTGTTCATCGTCGGTCTCTTCACCAAGGAGCACGTCATCGTGCTCCCTGCGTTGCTGGTGGCCGCCGAGGTGCTGCTGTACCGCGACACCTCGCTGTGGCAGCGCCTGCGCCGACTGCGGCTCCTGCTCTGGCCGATGCTCGTGGTCGTCATTGCGTACCTGATGATCCGCGTGCGCGTGATCGGCGGCATCGGTGGGGATGTCGAACATCCCTCGCTCCACAATCAGGCGATGTTCGAGCGGCTGTTGATCATGCTGAACGTGTTTCCCGAGTATGGCCGGTTACTGCTCTGGCCAGCGCGGTTGTTCGCGGACTATTCGCCGCGCCACCTCATGGTGTATGCCACGCCGCATTCCTCGCAGCTCTCCGGCGTGTTGCTGGTGCTCTGCGTCGGCGTGCTGTTCGGGCTCTCCGTTCGGCGCATGCAGGTGGTGGCCTTCGCCATCTGCTGGCTCTGCCTCGCATTGGCACCGGTCACCAACATCCTGCTCCCGACCGGCATTTTGCTTGCGGAGCGGACGCTCTTTCTGCCCAGTGTCGGGGCCATGCTGGTTGTCGCCGCCAGCGCCAGCCTCTTGCGCGAACGATTGAGCGCCGACGGATCGCCGTTGCAGCGGTTGGTGCCCGTCATCAGTGTGGTCCTGCTGGCGCTGGGTGTGCTGCGCAGCTCGTCGCGTAATCCTTTCTGGCACGATACTCCTTCGGCGTTCGCCAGGATGGTCGAGGATGCGCCGCTCAACTTCAAGGCGCACTGGGCGTTGGGCGGCCAGTTATTCGAGGAGGGCAGGAACAAGGAAGCCGAGATCGAGTGGCGCCTCTCGATCGCGTTGCTGCCCGACCATTTCGGCGTCTACGTGGACCTCGCGCACAAGTACCGCGAAATGCACCTCTGCCAAGCCGCCATCGAGCTCTACCGGAAGGCGCTGATCCTCGAGTCCAATCTGCCCGTCGCGCACGTGTCCATTGCCGCCTGCCAGTTGGAGCTGGCGCAGTGGCGAGCGGCGCGCACGACGTCCCGCATCGCGATTGCCAACGGTTACTACCGGCGGGCGTTCACGTACATGATCGATCGGGCCGACAGCGCGCTGGTGGCTCAGGACACCATCGACCCGACGATCGGCGCCAAATGGCGTGATCGCCGCCGGCCCGCACCCAAGAACGAGGGGTCCCGCGTAACTCCGTCGACACTTGGTGTGTATGAAAAATAGACAATCAGATTATTTGGTGACAGTTCGGGCATAGGGCGGTGCGCCGCAAACTGCGTTTCACGCGGCAGTCCACCGGGCCGGTCGTCCTGCGAGACGGCTTGGCGAGAAACGCAAGTTACAGTGACGTAGTGCTTTAGCCTTGACATACCACGGTGGCAAGACAATTGCACGGGATACGATGCGAACGTCTTCCGAGTACCGCCACCACCGTAGGACGCGACACCGCATTGCCCACTTTTCTTCAGGAGAACCGCAAGATGTCGAATCGCAAGGGCTTCACGCTGATCGAGCTTCTGATCGTTGTCGTCATCATCGGCATTCTGGCCGCGATCGCGATTCCGAAGTTCGCCAACACGAAGGAAAAGGCCTATGTGGCCTCGATGAAGTCGGACCTCCGCAATCTGGTGACGGCGGAAGAGGCGTACTTCTCGGACAACAACAGCACGTACGGCACGACCGTGAACATGGGTACGGCCTACCGCGCGTCGAGTGGTGTGACGGTTACGGTTGCTGGCATTTCGACCACGGGCTGGGCTGCAACGGCGGCCCATAGGTCGACGGCCAAGACCTGCGCCATCACGGTCGGCGGCACGGCGACCAACGAAGGCGAGCCGGTCTGCAACTGACCTGACGCTGTCGTGGTAACGAGCGGGCCGGGGGCGATCCCGGCCCGCTCGTTTGTCGGGTGCGAGGGCGCCGTCCGGAGACGACGCTGGAGCGCGAGCGTGGTTTTGAGGGTATTCGCACCCGATTGGTGACGCATGCCGGCGCAGCACGCCTATCCTCACGCCATGCGCCCGCGTTCCGCCTTCTCCCTCGTCGAACTGCTCACGGCCCTCGTCCTGCTGGCCGTGGGGCTCGCCGCTTTTGCGCGAGCGGCAGGGGCCGTGGCCCGCCTCGAGAATGACGCGCGGCTGCGCCGCGCGCTGGCTGACGCGACGCAATCCCGTCTCGATTCCCTCGCTGCGCAGCCGTGCGGCCCGGCGCGCGGGGGGCAGGCGTTCCACGCGGGCGTGGACGAGCGCTGGAGCGCCACCAGCGACGGGCGCCGCTGGTCTCTGAGCGACAGCATTGCGGTCCGCGCGCGCCCCACATTCGCGCGCATCTACGTCGTCACGGTTCCATGCCCGCGCTGAAGCCCCGCCTGGGCACCGGACTCGCCGAGTCGCTGGTTGCGCTGGCGCTGGCCGGCGTCGTCATGGCGGCGGCCAGTCGTGGGCTCTCGCAGCACGTCCGCCTTCGCCACGAACGCGATGACCAGTCGCGCGCCGACGAGATCGTGCGGGTGGTGCGCGACGTCCTGAGATCAGCGCTCGGACACGCCGATCCCGCTGCCGTTCGCCTCTTCGGTGACACGGCCGTGCAGGTCGCATCGTCACGCGTCGTGGCCGTTGCCTGCGACCAGCTGGCGGCGCGTCTCGTCTTCCCGTCCTCGGCGGCCTGGTGGAGTGCCCCCCGCACCGGCGACTCGCTGGCCCTTCTCGACACGCTGACTGGTGCCGAGTGGCGCACGGCCTTGGTGGCAACCGGAACCCAGCGCGCCTCCGCCCGATGCCCCTCGGGCGGTACGCGTCTCACCCTCGCCGCGCCGCCGCCGGCCTCCACGCCCGCCCTGCTGCTGCCGGGGCGTGTCTGGCACACCGTCCGCTACCTGGCGTATCGGTCGGGTGACGGTTCGTGGTGGCTTGGTGAGCGATCATGCGCACCGGCCTGCGGCTCGGCGCAACCCATCGCCGGGCCACTCGTGCCGCCCAGCGGCGCTGGCTTTCGCCTCGCCCTCGTCCTCGCCTGGGATGGACGTCCCGTGGCGCTCGACGTTTCGGCGCGGGCGGTCGTTGGCAGCCGGTCGTCGGCGATGTCGGCGAGGCTTCCGCTTGCCGCCGTTCCGTGAACGCACGCCGAGGATTTGCCCTGCCCGCGGTGCTCGCCGCCCTCGTCATCATGGCGATGGTCGTTGCGGTGGGAGCCCAGCGGGCGCTCGTGGGCGCTCGCGAAAGTGCGCTGATGCTGGCGCGCGCGGAAATGTCCGGCGCCACTGTCCAGGCTGTGGCGACGGTGATGACCGAGCCCGTTGATTCGGCGCGTCTCCCGGCTCTCGTTCCGGGTGCGCTGCTCGACAGCGGTTCAGCGTCGTTCGGATCGGCCCGCGCCACCTGGACGCTCACCGGCTTGCTCGCTCCGTACGCAACCGCAGAGATCGACGCGCGTTCGCCGGTGATCTCGGGGTCGACGCGCGAGCTCAGCCGGGTGACCGTGAGCCTGCGGCGGGATACCTCGGGGGCGCTCTGGTGGGTGCTCGTTGGCGGCGACGGGCGCGGTCGAGTTCCCGCGCCGTGACCGTTCCGCTGTTACCTCTGTCCCCCCCTGCTCGTGATATTGGGGCAGAGCCCACCCACCCGCCGGCCCAGGTCGGGGAGGGGTAGGGTGACGCGGCAGGTCGCTGAGGTGGCGTAACTGCATGCCAAACCAGCAATTTGCGCCAGACACTACTATTGACCGCGTACCGTCGCCGTCTGCAACTTTGCAGGCCCGGGATGGAAAAACGTCGTTCACTGTCGGGAGGCCGCGCGTTGCGCGGACGCTCGACCGTACTCCTCGCCTGAGGGCCGGCTCGCAGATGGCGCTCTTTGGTCGCAAGAAGACTTCAGTGGGACTCGACATCGGATCCGGCCTCGTCAAGGTGGTCGTGATCGATCACGCCAAGGGCGAGCCCGAACTGACGAAGGTGGCCATCACTCCCCTGCTCGCCGACGCCATTGTCGAAGGGGAGGTCATGGACCCGCAGATCGTCGCCGATGCGGTGCTCGCCACCATGCGCGCGGCCGGCGTGACGACCAGGGACGTCGTGACGGCCGTCGGCGGCCGCGACGTGATCATCAAGAAGATCCAGATCGAGCGCGTCAAGGAACAGCAGGCGCGCGAGCTGATGCGGTGGGAAGCCGAGCAGCACGTGCCGTTCGACATGGAGTCGGTGGAGCTCGACTTCCAGATTCTCGATCCCGACGCCGACGGCGTCGAGATGAGCGTCCTGCTGGTTGCCGCCAAGCGCGAACTGATCGAGGCGAAGTTGCGGCTGCTCACCGATGCGGGCCTCATCCCGGCCGTCGTCGACGTCGATGCCTTCGCCTTGCACAACGCCTTCGAGCTGAGCTACCCCGACGCCATGCAGGGCGTGGTCGGGCTGGTCAACATCGGGCATGAAGTCACGAACATCAACATCTCCGACGAGGGCGTGCCGATCCTGACGCGCGACATCATGGTGGGGACCCGCAAGTTCCGCGAGGACCTGCAGCGCGAGCGCGGACTGGGCGCCGACGAAGCATCGGCGATGCTCCAGGGGTACGACCGGTCGCCGCACCTCGATGCCGTGCTCGAGGGAAAGGGCGAGGAGATCGCCGTCGGCATCGAACGCGCGGCGGCCTACCTGGCCTCGTCCTCGCGCACTGCGGCGCCGATGCGGGCGGTGTACGTCTGTGGCGGCGGCTCGCGCATTCCGGGGCTGGCCGACGTGCTGGCCGCGCGGTTGCGCGTGCCGGTGGAGCACGCCAATCCCCTGGCCAACCTGCGCGTCCGTGACGGGGCTTTCGATTCACTCGTCACCGACGAGGTGGCGCCGCTGCTGATGCTTCCCATTGGCTTGGCGTTGCGCCAGCCCGCCTGACCGCCCAGGGACCCCGCGCATCATGATCGAAATCAATCTTCTGCCCGGCGCACGAAAGAAGGCGCGGCGTCGTGGACCATCGCTCAACATCGGCGATGCGTTCAGGGACCTCGCCCAGCGTGTGCGCGATCCGTGGCTGATCTCGGCCGTCGCCGGAGTGGCCGCGGGTCTCGCGGCCATCGGGTTCATGTGGGTCTGGCAGGGTCAGCGCGCGTCCAACCTGACCGAGCGCGAGCAGAAGTCGGTGCAGGACTCCACGCGTTACGCGGCCGTCATCGCCGAGCGGGTCACCGCCGAGGCCCAGCGTGATTCGGTGCGCCGCCAGATTGCCGTGATCACGTCCATCGACGGCACGCGGCTCGTCTGGCCGCACGTGTTGCAGGAAGTGAGCCGTGCGCTGCCGCCGTACGTCTGGCTGCGGGCCATCGCCCAGACCAGCGCGCTCTCCCTCGAGTCGCCCGAAGTGCAGGCCGGCGTGGCAAAGCCTGCACCCAAGGAGCCCTCGGGCCGGGGCGGCGCACCACCACCGCCGGCTGCCGATGAGGCGGTCCTGTCCCTGCAGATCACCGGCAATACCGTCGACATCCAGGCGCTGACGCACTTCATGAAGGCGCTGGAGGCGTCGCCGTTCCTGCAGAACGTGCAGCTCCTCAGCAGCGACGTCGTGATGCAGCAGGGCAAGGAAGCGACCGAGTTCCGGCTCGACATGCAGTACGAAAAGCCCGACCCTTCGGTGCTGCGGACCGTACAGTTCAGCGTGACGGTGAGGTAGTCCATGGCCGGCCTTCCAACGAACCAGCGCGACCAGTTGCTCTTCGCCCTTGCCTTCCTCGGCGTCGTCGGCGCGGGCGCGTACTGGTACTTCGTCTTCTCGCCCAAGCAGGAAGCCCTGGCGCTCGTCGCCACGCACGTCGATTCGCTCGAGGCGGGCAACCAGCGGGCCAAGTCGCAGCTGGCCCGCGGCTCGGTGGCCACCATCCGTGTCGAGTCGCAGCGGCTGCGCGCCAATCTCGACCTGATGCGCACGCTCGTCCCCGCCGGCAACGAAGTGCCGGCCCTGCTCGAGCAGGTCTCGTCGGCGGCGCGCGGCGTCGGCCTCGAGATCAGCACGATCGTGCCCGAGCCGGTGATCCAGGGGGAGCAGTTCGATACGTACCGGTACAGGCTGCGCGCCGTCGGCAGCTATCATGACCTTGGACGGCTCCTGACCGGCATCGCCTCGATGCAGCGCATCGTCGCGCCGATCGGCCTCCAGCTCTCGCCATCCGCCTCTCCGTCGGCCGCGAAGGACGCCTCCGCCGAGAAGGTGATGCTGCAGGCGAACTTCGTGATCCAGGCGTACGCGGTGAAGACTTCGCTGTCGGAAAACGGCGCCAACTCGCCGCCGCCCAAGCCGGCGAAGAAGGGTTGATGCGCCGCCTCCTGCCGGTACTCGCCCTGCTCGCCGCCGTCGCGCATCACGCGGCCGCCCAGATGCCGTCGTCGATCAAGAAGCCTATCGAAGCCGCCCGCAAGAACGTGAACGCCACCAACGCCCAGACCGCCGCGGCGGAGCGGGCCGGGGGCACCCCGGCCACCACGCCCGCCAGGGCGCAGGCCACCGCGCCCGCGCAGGCCAAGGCGGCTCCGCCAGCCGCAGCCAAGCCAGCCGCAGCCAAGCCGGCGGCGGCCCAGCGCGCGGGCCGCGTCGCCGCGCCAGCCGCCGAGGCCCAGGACTCGACCAAGGTCACGTTTGAGCGCGAGGTCTTCACCTACGACAGCGGCGAGCGTCGTGATCCCTTCGCGTCGCCGTTCGAGACGGGGGAAATCCGCCCGCTCATTGCCGACTTGCATGTGGTTGGCATCATCTTCGACGCCAGCGGCCGCAACTCGGTGGCCGTCATGCGCGATGTCAGCACGCAGATTCAGTACCGGGTCAAGATCGGCCAGATGCTCGGACGAGCCAAGGTGTCGCAGATCCGTCCGCAGGAGGTCGTCATGACCATCGAAGAATACGGATTCAGGCGTCAGGAACTCCTGAAACTGAGCTTACCGCAGACCAAGAGGACGCCATGAGGCGAGTCTACCAGCTGGCCGTGCTAGCGGCCGCGCTGACCGTCAGCGCGCGCAGCGCCACCGCCGCCGCGTCGGAGACGCCGCGCGCCCCCTCGTCCGTGACCGCACTCAGCGTGGTGCCCGCCGCCGGACGCGCCGAAGTCGTGGTGACGATCGACGGCGCCGTCAACGTCATCGACTTCACGCTCGAGAACCCGCGGCGCATCGTCCTCGACTTCCGCGGGGCGACGCTCAGCGCGCCGGCGCGGTTCTACGACAAGGTGTCGCGCGGGGGCATCATCAACGTGCGCGTGGCGCAGTACAAGCCCGATGTCGTGCGCCTCGTCCTCGACCTCGATGGCCCGCGCGAGTACTCGGTGGTGCGCGGCGAGACGGACGTGCGCATTGCGGTCAGCGGTCCCGACCAGTTTGCCGCCTGGCACCTGAGCGACGGCGGCAGCGCAGCACAGGCCGCGCCGGCCGCACTGCCGGCGGTCACGCCGATCCCGTACGTCGCGCCGCCCTTCCAGCAGCCGCGCATCACCGTCACCTACATCGACGCCGACATCCGCGACGTCATTGGCTCGTTTGCCACCTTCGCCAACAAGACCATCATCATCGGCTCCACCGTGGCGGGCAAGATCCCGTTCATGGAGATCAAGGACAAGCCCTGGGACGTCGCGCTGGCCGCGGTGCTCTCGACCATGAACCTGACGGCCATCGAAGACACCACCGGCATCATCACGGTGGACAGTTACCAGAACCTCGCGGCGCGGCAGGCCCAGGAGCCGCTCGTCAGCCAGATCGTGCCCATCAACTACGCCAAGGCGGCGACGCTGGCCACGACGATCCAGAGCCTGCTCAACGCGGGCTGCGGCAAGGGTGGGGGCGGCGGCGTGGCGGCGGCCGCGGCCGCCGGCGCCGCCGGTGCCGGCGCGGCCGGGGGTGAGGGCGGCGCATCGGGCATCTCGGCGGCAGGGTGCGGCCGCGGCTCCGTGGCCACCGACGAAAAGACGAACTCGCTGATCATCACCGAGACGCAGGCGCGCCTCAACGACGTCATGGGCTTCATCCGCGACCTCGACTTCCGCACGCCGCTCATCGCCATCAAGGCCAAGATCATCGCCGTCGATCGCACCGGCACCGAGAAGCTGGGCATCAGCTACGATCTCGGCACGGCGAGCAACTTCCAGAACAGGCTGAACCCGCGCATCGTCAACGGCGCCGTAGTCCCGGGCGACTTCCGCGTGGACCTCACCGGTGACGCCTTCTCGGGCATCGCCAACGCCTCGCGCCAGTACAAGGGCGACGCCTCGGTGAGCCTCATCTACAACATGGCCATCGGCGGGTTCAACCTGACGTCGTTCCTCGATGCCCTGTCGCAGGAGGCGCTGACCGACGTGCAGGCCGAGCCGAGCACCACCACGCTCGACAACAGCGAGGCGACGCTCTTCTCCGGCTCCAAGATCTCGTTCCTGCTGACGCCTCCCGTGCCCGCCGGCCAGTTGAACTCGGTGGCCCCGCAGATCTCGCAGCAGGAAATCGGCATCAGGCTCAGGGTGACGCCGCGGGTCACCGCCAATCGCCAGGTCAACCTGATTGTCGACGCCACGCAGGAACAGCTCGTCAACATCAGTGCGGCCGGCCCCAACACCAATAAGCGCGAGTCGCACAACGAAGTGCTCGTGGCGGACGGCGAAACGGCGGTCATCGGCGGCCTGACGCAGACGCAGGTGTCGACGAACCGCACCGGCATCCCGATCCTCAGCAAGCTCCCATTCATCGGGCGCCTGTTCAGCGAAGTCGACACGATCGAGCGCAAGCAGGACCTGCTTATCCTCATCACGCCGCACATCCTCGACGAGGGCGAAGTGGTGAAGGGCGCCGTCAAGCCGGCCGAGAAGAAGCCGTAACGGCCTGCGGGTTCCCTGGTTATGTTGAGCGGGTGCGGCCTTCGGGTCGCACCCGCTCTGCCATCGGACATCTGTCATCTGTCATCTGTCATCCGTCATCCGTCATCAGCGTAGCCCGCACGTGACCATCCGTTTTACCACCGCCGGCGAATCGCACGGCCCCGCACTCGTCTCGCTGGTCGAGGGCGTCCCCGCCGGGCTCGCCCTGCTCGCCGCCGACGTCAATCGCGACCTCGAGCGCCGCCAGCAGGGCTATGGCCGCGGCCGCCGCATGCAGATCGAGCGCGACGAGGTCGAGTTCCTCTCCGGCGTGCGCGCCGGCGAGACGCTGGGCTCCCCCGTGGCGATGCTCATTCGCAATCGCGACTGGAAGAACTGGCAGGAGATCATGGACCCGGCGCCGCGCGACACCGACGCCGGCGAGGCGCGGCAGCGCGCCGTACACCGTCCACGCCCCGGACACGCCGACCTCACGGGCATCCTGAAGTACGACCGCGATGATGCGCGCGACATCCTCGAGCGCGCCTCGGCGCGCGAAACCACCGCCCGCGTCGCCGCCGGCGCCATCTGCCGACGTCTCCTCGCCGACTGCGGCGTGACCGTCGCCTCGCACCTCGTGCACCTCGGCGGCATCGATGCCCAGCGGCCGGCGCCGATGCCCGCCGACATCAACGCCGCCGCCGACGCCTCACCGCTGCGCACGCTCGACCCCGACGCCGGGCAGCGGATGATCGCGCTCATCGATGCCACCAAGCGCGACGGCAATACACTCGGCGGCATTTGCGAGGTGGTGGTGGACGGCCTCCCCGTGGGGCTGGGGTCGCACGTGAGCTGGAATCGCAAGCTCGACGGCCGGCTGGCGCAGGCGATGCTCTCGATCCCCGCCGTGAAGGGCGTGGAGGTCGGGCTGGGCTTCGAGGCGGCCCGCCGCACCGGCGCCGAGGTGCACGACCAGATCGAACTGGCCCCCGGGCGCACGCGCAGCGGCAACGTCCGCCGCATCACCAACCGCGCCGGCGGCCTGGAGGGCGGCATGACCACCGGCGAACCGCTGGTGATTCGCGTGGCCATGAAGCCCATCAGCACACTCATGCGCCCGCTCGGAACCATCGATATCAGGACAGGAGAAGGGGCAGAGGCGGTTGCCGAGCGCAGCGACGTAACGGCAGTACCCGCGATGGGCGTCATCGCCGAGGCGATGGCCGCGCTGGTGATGGCCGACGCCATGGTCGAGAAGTTCGGCGGCGACTCGATGGGCGAGTTGCGGCGAAATCTCGACAGCTACCTGGCCCACGTTGCCGGGCGACTCGGCTGAGGTGGGCAAGGCCGCGCACTTCGTGCTGGTCGGAATTCCCGGCTCGGGAAAGACGAGCACCGGGCGCGAACTCGCCCGGGCGCTGCGATGGTCGTTCCTCGATCTCGACGAACAGATCGCCGAGCGCGCGGGCATGAGCGTGCGCGACATCTTCGCGACGCACGGCGAGGGGCGTTTTCGCGCGCTGGAGCGCGAAGCCACGGAAGCGCTTGCCCAGGCCGTGCAGCCGGTCGTCGTCGCGCCGGGCGGCGGCTGGATCACGGTGCCGGGGCTGGTGGAGCTCGTTCGACCCCCCGCGCAGATCATCTGGCTCAAGGTGTCGCCGCAGAGGGCGCTCGAACGGATGGGAAAGGGCGTGGCCAAGCGTCCATTGCTTGCCGGACCGGCGCCACTGGGGGCGCTGGCCGCAATTTCAGCCGCGCGAGAGCACTTCTATCTGCAAGCAGATCATACGGTTAGCGTTGAAACGATGACGCCCTTGGAGGCAGCGCAGGCTATACTGGCGCTTGCCCACCCTTGACCAGGGGACTAGCATTGTGGCCCTGGACGTCGATGTCCAGCAAGCCTCTATACTATAGATGTCTCAGCACATGACTTTTCGTATCCTCGGCCCGCATGAACGCGGGCGTTTTGCGCCCGAAGCGTGGGGGCACCTGCTCGCTCTTAATGGAGCCGGCATCCTCAACGCGGTGGAGCTCGAGCAGGTGATCGAGCGCGCGATGGCGCATCTCGAAGGACGCATTGCTCTCGACGCCCTGCGTGCGCTGATGGAGAGCGGCGGGATCGAAGACTCAGGTACGCTCCCGGAGCCCGGGGCACTTCACTAGACCGATGGCCGCAAAAAAGAAAACAACGACTACGCGCAAGAAGACGGCGACGACCAAGGCCGCCGCGCCCGGGAAGACTGCGGCCGTCGCGCCAAGAAAGACGGCCGCCAAGAAATCCGGCGCGCGCAAGAGCGCGCCGGTTGAGGTATTCGACGCCGAGGCCGAGGCACAAGCCGCAGGCAAGGCGCTGGTCATCGTCGAGTCGCCGGCCAAGGCGAAGACGATCGGCAAGTACCTCGGCAGCGCCTTCGCCGTGAAGGCGACGGTCGGCCACGTGCGCGACCTTCCCGAGCGCACGCTCGGCATCGATGTCGACAACGGCTTCGAGCCCGAGTACGTGACGATCCCCGGCAAGGAGAAGACGCTTTCCGAACTCAAGAGTGCGGCGAAGAATGCGCGCACCGTCTATATCGCAACCGACCCTGACCGCGAGGGCGAGGCCATCGCCTGGCACGTGCGCGGCCAGGTCGCGCGCAAGAACGGCCCGCCGGTGCGGCGCGTGCTGTTCCACGAAATAACGAAAGAGGCGGTGACGAAGGCCATCGACGCCGCCGGAGACATCGACCAGAAGAAAGTCGACGCGCAGCAGGCGCGGCGCGTGCTCGACCGCCTGGTGGGTTACAAGGCGAGCCCGTTGCTGTGGAAGACGGTGAAGAAGGGATTGTCGGCCGGGCGCGTGCAGACGGTGGCGTTGCGCATGCTGGTGGAACGTGAGCGCGAGATCCGCGCGTTCCGGCCCACCGAGTACTGGACTATTGCGGCGGCGCTGGAGCACGAAGGCCAGGCGTTCACCGCCAAGCTGCACCACATCGACGGCAAGAAGCCGGAGATCCACAACGAGGCCGCCGCACAGGCGATCCTCGGCGATCTCGCCGGTCGCACGACGTTCGACGTCACCGACATCAAGCGCCGCGAGCGCCGCAAGAACCCGGCGGCGCCGTTCACCACGTCGACGCTGCAGCAGGAAGGCGCCAAGAAGCTGAGCTTCGGCTCCAAGCGCACCATGCGCCTGGCGCAGAACCTGTACGAGGGCATCGAGCTCGGGAAAGCCGAGGGCGCGGTGGGCCTGATCACGTACATGCGCACCGACTCGAGCCGCGTGTCGGAGAGCGCGGCGCAGGCGGCGCGCGAGTTCCTGCTCCAGCATTACGGCGAGGAGTTCCTGGCCAAGGGCCCGCAGCTGTACGGGGCGGGGAAGGACAGCAACGCGCAGGATGCGCACGAGGGCGTTCGTCCCACCGAACCCGCGCGCACGCCCGAGAGCGTGGCCAAGTACCTCTCGCCCGACCAGCTCAGGCTGTACACGCTCATCTGGCAGCGCTTCATGGCGTCGCAGATGGCCCCGGCCGTCTTCGACACGACCACCGTCGACTTCGACCTCGGCCGCTACCTGTTCCGCGCCACCGGCTCGGTGACGAAGTTCAAGGGCTTCCTTTCGCTGTACAAGGAGGCGCGCGAGGAAGGGGAGCACAAGGCGCTCGAGGACGAGCAGGCGCTGCCGGCCATCGAGCCCGGTGAGCACGTGCCGGTGCGCGCCGTCACGCCGAGCCAGCACTTCACCGAGCCGCCGCCGCGTTTCTCCGAGGCGTCGCTGGTGAAGGAGCTCGAGCGGCTGGGCATCGGCCGCCCGTCCACCTACGCCAGCATCATCTCGACGCTCACCGACCGGCACTACGCCGAGCTCGAGCAGCGCCGCTTCTTTCCCACGCCGCTTGGCGAGAGCGTGGAGAAGGTGATGGTGCGGCAGTTCCCGGCCGTCTTCAACGTGAGCTTCACGTCGGAGATGGAAGACGAGCTCGACAAGGTGGAGGGCGGCGAACTCGCCTGGCAGAGCGTGCTGAAGGACTTCTGGGGGCCGTTCTCGCAGTCGCTGAACGACGTCGATGTCGAGGGGCTCATCCGCGAGGCGCACGACCTCAGCGCGCTGGAGAACGAGAAGTGCCCGCAGTGTGGCGGCAAGCTGCTGCCCAAGGGCGGCTTCTTCGGCCCGTTCGTCGCCTGTGAGCATCATCCCAAGGACTGCAAGTACACCCGCCCGCTCAAGGGCGAGCGCGTGCCGCCGGTGATGACCGAGCATCCGTGCCCGCTCTGCGGCAAGATGATGGTGATCCGTCACGGGCGGTCGGGCGCGTTCCTGGGATGCTCCACGTTCCCCAAGTGCCGCGGCGTTCGGTCGATGCCGACTGGCGTGAAATGCCCCAAGGACGGTGGTGACCTCGCGGCACGGCGCTCCAAGAAGCGCGGCAAGGCGTTCTACGGCTGCGAGAATTATCCAACGTGCAAGTTTGTGTGCTGGGACAAGCCGGTGCTGGAGAAGTGCCCGGACTGCGGCTTCGTGGGCGCCGAGTCCAAGAGCAACAAGACGCGCGGTCATTACCGGAAGTGCCTCAAGTGCGCCAATGAGTGGGCGGTCGAGGCGCCGGCGGATGCCGAGGCCGAAGGGGCCGGGGTGGCCGGGGTGGCCGGGGCGGCGTGACGAAGCACGCCTTTGTCTATGTGGTCGGAGGCGGCCTCGCCGGAAGCGAGGCCGCCTTTCAGTTGGCCGAGCGCGGGCATCGCGTGGTGCTGCACGAAATGCGCGGCGTGCGCGGTACCGACGCGCACAAGACCGACCGGCTGGCCGAGCTGGTGTGCAGCAACACCTTCAAGAGCACCGAGGTGACCAACGCGCACGGCCTGCTGAAGGCCGAGATGCGCCTGCTTGGTTCGGTGATACTCCAGGGGGCCGACGCGGCGCGCGTGGCGGCGGGGAGCGCGCTCGCCGTCGACCGCGACGCCTTCTCGGAATACGTGCACGAGCGCGTGACGAACCATCCGCTGGTCACGGTGACGCGCGCGGAGGTCACGGCAGTGCCGTCGGCGCCGGCCATCATCGCCACCGGCCCGTTGACGAGCTACGCGCTGGCGGAGAGCGTGCGCTCCCGGCTCGGTGTGCAATCGCTCGCCTTCTACGACGCCATCGCGCCCATCATAGCCGTGGAGTCCATCGACCACGAGGTGGCGTTCCGCGCGGCGCGCTGGAACAAGGAAACCATGCCATCCCCTGGTGCAGGGGAAGAGGCACAGTGGGGTGCAGGGGAAGGGGAGGGGGCGTACCTGAACTGCGCCATGGACAAGGCGCAGTACGAGGCGTTCATCGACGCGCTGTCGGCGGCCGACCAGTTCACGGCGCACGAGTTCGACAAGGTGCCGTACTTCGAGGGGTGTATGCCGGTGGAGGAGATGGCGCGGCGCGGGCGCGAGTCGCTGCGCTTCGGGCCCATGAAGCCCATCGGCCTGCGCGACCCGCGCACCGGCAAGCGCCCGTGGGCGGTGGTGCAGTTGCGGCGGGAAGACAAGGCGGGGCGCATGTGGAACCTCGTCGGCTTCCAGACTCGTCTGCGCATCGCCGAGCAGCAGCGCGTGCTGCGGACGATTCCGGGGTTGGCGGGGGCGGAGTTCCTGCGCTACGGCTCCATTCACCGCAATGCCTACGTGAACTCGCCGGCGGCGCTCACGCCGCACCTGTCGCTGCGCGACGATCCGGCGGTGCTGTTTGCCGGGCAGCTCACGGGGGTGGAGGGGTACACCGAGAGCACGGCCACCGGGCTGCTGGCGGCCATCAACCTGTCGCGCATCATCGGGGGACGAGAGCCGGTGATTCCACCCCCCACGACGATGCTCGGCGCGCTGTACCGCTACCTGCGCGAGGCCGACCCGGCGCACTTCCAGCCGATGAACGCGAACTTCGGCCTGCTCGAGGAGCTGGCCGAAGTGCCGCGCGACAAGGCGAAGAAGCGCGCGATGTACGCCGAGCGGTCGCTGGCGGTGATGCAAGCGTGGATCAAGGAGCATGCTCTCGTGAGGTGAGGTCTGGTGTCGCGATGTCTCTCGCGGAGACCGGTGTGGAGATGTCTCTCACGGAGACCGGAGGAGCACGGAGGGCACGGAGAACGACAATTCGAAGGGGGTGTGGCGGGGAGTACTGTCCGCCACACCCCCTTGGAAGTAGGTGCTGTCTCCGTGACCTCCGCGCTCCTCTGGTCTCCGTGAGAGCCGACTCGAAACCAGCGCGCTGCACCGGAAGGGAATCCAGGTCCCTTGAAAGTCGGTGTGCGCCCCGTAGCTTCGGCAGGCCATGTCGATCATCACAATTGCCCAGCGGACGTTTACCGACCGCGCCGACGCTCCCGCGCTGGAGTGCGACTACGCCGGCGCTCGCCGCGTGTTCACGTTCGGCGAGATCGACGCGCGCAGCGCGCGGCTGGCTGACGTCCTGACGAAACGCGGGCTCGCCGCCGGCGACCGCCTGGCGTTCTACCTTGCCAATCGCGTCGAGATCATCGACCTCTGGCTGGCATGTGCGCGGCTCGGCGTGATCGTCGTCCCCATCAACGTGCTGTACCGCGACCGCGAGATTCGCCACATCCTCGGCGATGCGACTCCGACGGCGGTGGTCACTTCGGCCGAACTCGCCAGGGAACTCCCCGCCGGCACGGTGCGCTGGCTGGTGGGCGAACTCGACGCCGAGGCGGCGGCGGCTTCGCCCGCGGCGTCGCCCACAGGCTCGCCCGCGGCGTCGCCCACAGGCTCGCCCGTGGCGTCGCGCGCGCGCGAGATGGCGGCGATCACCGACGACACACCGGCCGCGCTGGTCTACACCTCGGGAACCACCGGCGCCGCCAAGGGCGCCGTGCTGACGCACGGCAACTTCACGTCGAACGCGGTGGCGGTGGCGGATGCGTGGCGGATCACCAGCGACGATCGCTATCTCGCCGTCCTGCCGCTCTTCCACGTGCACGGGCTGGGCAACGGCGTGCACGCCTGGCTGTCGACGGGATGCCACATGCGGCTGCTCGAACGCTTCGACCGGACAACCATAGTCGGCGCGTTCACCGAGTACCAGCCGACGCTCTTCTTTGGCGTGCCCACCATGTACCATCGCCTGCTGGAGTGCGACGACATCTCGGCGCGCCGCATCGGGCGGCGCGCGCGGCTGTTCGTCTGCGGCTCGGCGCCGCTCCCGGCGCAGGTGCTCGAGGCGTTCCGCGGCAAGTTCGGCCACGTGATCCTCGAACGGTACGGCATGACCGAGACGCTGATGAACACCAGCAACCCGTACGAGGGCGAGCGGCGCGCCGGCAGCGTGGGGCCGGCCATGTGGCACGTGCGCGTGCGGGTGCGGTCGGTGAACGGGGATGAGCTCAAGGACGGCGAAGTCGGCGAACTCTGGGTGCGGGGACCCAACGTCTGCGCCGGCTACTGGCAGCAGCCCGCTGCCACCGCGGCGGCCTTCGTGGACGGCTGGTTTCGCACGGGCGACATCGGCGTGCGCGCGCGCGACGGCTACATCACGCTGCAGGGGCGCCGCAGCGACCTGATCATCTCGGGCGGGTTCAACATCTATCCGCGGGAGATCGAGGAACTGCTGCTCGAACAGCCTGGCGTGCGCGAAGCGAGCGTGGTGGGTGTTCCCGACGAGGCGCGCGGCGAGGTGCCGGTGGCCTATGTGGTGTGCGAGGGGGCGCTCGACGAAGTGGCGCTGCGCCTGGCCGTCTCCGCCGGGCTGGCATCGTTCAAGGCGCCGCGCGCCTATGTGAGCGTCACGGCGCTGCCGCGCACGGCGCTGGGCAAGGTGCAGAAGCACCTGCTGCCGCCCTGGAAAGCGCCGTGAGCGCTGCCGCGCTGTCGCTGGCCGGGCTGCTGCTGGTCATCCTGACGAGCCTCACGTCGCGTCTCAATGTGGGTGTGCTCGCGGTGTCCATTGCCTGGCCAATCGCCATGTACGCCGCCGACTGGAACGTCGATGCGCTCATGGCCGCGTTTCCATCGTCGCTCTTCCTCACGCTGCTCGGGGTCACGCTGCTCTTCGGGGCGGCGCAGTCCAATGGCACCATGGCCGTAGTGGCGGCACGCGCTGTGCGGTTCTGCCGGGGACGCGTGGTGCTGCTGCCGTGGGTCTTCTTTGCGCTGGCCTTCGGTATCTCCACGCTCGGGCCGGGAGCGATTGCCGCCACTGCCCTGGTGGCGCCGCTGGCGCTCTCGGTGGGAACGACGGCGGGTATTCCGGCGATCCTGAGCGTGTTGATGGTCTGCAACGGCGCCAACGCCGGTCATCTGTCGCCGATCGCGGCCGGCGGGGTGCTTGTCAATGCACTGATGCGCAGCGCCGGGGTGGGCGGTCACGAGTGGCTGGTCTGGGGCACGAACTTCGGGGCGCATCTTGCGGCCGGGGTGGTGGCCTTCGTGCTGTTCGGCGGACTTCGCCTCACCTGGCGAGCGGTCGCCGCCACCACGCACGATTCGCTGGTGCCTCTTGGACGCAGGCACTGGATTACGCTGGTGGTGGTGCACCTCTGGATCGCCGGCGTGGTGCTGGCCAAGCTGCCGCCGGGTCCGTCGGCGTTCGCCGCGGCCGCGCTGCTGATCCTCGCCGGCACCGTGGACGACAGTGCCGCGGTGAACGCGGTGCCGTGGAACGTGCTGCTAATGCTCTCCGGCGTGAGCGTGCTGATCGGCGTGCTCGAGAAGACCGGGGGGATGGAGTTGTTCACGACGATGCTGGCGCGCATCTCGTCGCCGGCCACGGTGAACGGCGCCATCGCGTTCATCACCGGCATCATCTCGTCATACAGCTCCACCATCGGCGTCGTGTATCCCGCATTCCTGCCGTCGGTGCCCGGCCTGGTGGCCAAGCTCGGCGGTGGCAGCGTGCTGCAGGTGATGCTGAGCATCAACGTGGGCGCGGCGCTGGTGGACGTCTCGCCGCTGTCGACCATCGGGGCGCTGGGTCTGGCCGCGGTGCCGGCGTCGCAGGACGTGCGCGCCGTCTTCCGGAAGATGCTGCTGTGGGGCTACGCGATGGCGGTGGTCGGCGCGCTGTTCGCGTTGTTCGTCATTCCGGTGCTCGCGCGATAGTGGTGTTAGCCTGGCGAGACTCGTGTGGCGATGTCTCTCACGGAGACCGGAGCGGACGGAGGGCACGGAGACCGCGAAGACACTCAAAGGGGGTGTGGCGGACAGTTCTATCCGCCACACCCCCTCGAGTGTTTTGCAGTCTCCGTGTCCTCCGTCTACTCCGGTCTCCGTGAGAGCCCCCCTCTCCCCTCCCTATCCCAGCGGCGCCGACTCCTTGCGGCGCTTGAGCGCCGGCCAGAGTTCCGTCTGCGGAATTTCCTTCTCCAGTTCGAGCCGCACGCGGGTGGCCAGGTCGTCGACGGAGCCGGGGTCGGCCACCAGGTCGTATTCGCGCACGTCGATGCGCAGCACCGGGCAGCGCTTGAAGCCGTCGATCCAGCGCGCGTAGCGCCCGTGCAGCGAGGCGAAGTACTCCGGGTCGGTGTCGCGCTCCTTGGGGCGTCCGCGGCTGGCAATGCGCCCGAGGATCGTCTCGAGCGGGCCGTGCAGGTAGACCATCAGGCGCGGCGGGCGCGCGGCCGGCGCGTGCAGCAGCTCGGCGTACAGGCGTTGGTACAGCTCCCAGTCGTTGGACTGCATGTACCCCTGCTCGAACAGCCCACGCGCGAAGATCTCGGCGTCCTCGTACCACGTGCGGTCGAGCACCCAGCTGCCGCCCATCGCCCGCATCTTGCGCATGCTCTGGAAGCGCGTGGCGAGGAAGTGCAGCTGCAGGTGCAGGCCGTACGCGCGCATGCCCGCATCGCCGTCGTAGAAAAGCTCGAGCCACGGGTTGTCGGCGTCGACGCTCTCGAGCGCCAACTGCAGGCCGAACCGGCTGGCCAGAGCCGAAGACAAGGTGGACTTGCCACACCCGATCATACCCGCGACGCCAAGGAGCATGCGTCTATTCTAGCGCGTCGCGGCGCGTCGGCCAGCGTGCGGGCAAGCAAGCGTGCACCGCAGGGCATCTGGACAGCGATGCGAAATTCTGTTATTTGCGATCGCGACGCCGGCCCTCTCGCTGGCGCGTGGCACGGGGGCAGACGTTGCGGCATGTTCTGGGGCGCCCCGATTTCGCGTCTTGTCCCACCAATTCAAGCCATCACAGCCCATGACCACCAGCCCCGAGCGCGACGGCACCACGCCGGCCCAAGTGCCCATCCCGTCCCAGATCTCGTTCATCATCGGCAACGAGGGATGCGAGCGCTTCAGCTTCTACGGGATGCGCAACATCCTGACCGTGTTCCTGGTGTCGTCGCTGCTGACGTACCTGCCGGAGGCGGACCGGGCGGGCGCGGCCAAGGACGTGTTCCACACCTTCGTCATCGGCGTGTTCTTCTTCCCGTTGCTTGGCGGATGGCTGGCCGACCGCCTGTGGGGCAAGTACAACACCATCCTGTGGCTGAGCCTGCTCTACTGCGTTGGCCAGCTCTGTCTCGCGCTGTTCGTGCACAACCGGACGGGCTTTTACACGGGTCTCTTCCTGATCGCGCTCGGCTCGGGCGGCATCAAGCCCTGTGTGTCGTCGTTCGTGGGCGACCAGTTCGACCAGACCAACAAGCACCGCGCCAAGGTGGTGTTCGACGCGTTCTACTGGATCATCAATTTCGGCTCGTTCTTCGCCTCGCTGCTGATGCCGGTCTTCCTCAAGCAGCTCGGGCCGGCCATCGCGTTCGGCGTCCCCGGGGCGCTGATGTTCATCTCGACCGTGATCCTGTGGCTCGGCCGCAAGCGCTACGTGATGGTGCCGCCCGCGCCGCCGGACCCGCACTCGTTCCTCAACGTGTCGCGCACGGCGCTCGCCTCGGGCCGTGCCGGCCTCGTGCTCGCCGGGGTGGGTGTGGTGCTTGCGCTCGTGTCGTTCCTGCTCATTTCCGTGTTCGGATTCGTGATCTCGGCCTGCTCCGCGCTCGTGGCCGTGATCGCCTTCGGTGGCGCCGGCGTGCAGCTGCAGCTCGCCGGTGCCCGTGGCCACCACCCCGAGGAAGCCGTGGAGGGCGTGCGCTCAGTGCTGCGGGTGCTGGTGCTGTTCGCGCTGGTGACGCCGTTCTGGTCGCTCTTCGACCAGAAGGCGTCGACGTGGGTCCTGCAGGCGGACCTGATGACCAAGCCCGGCTGGTTCCAGTCGTCGCAGATGCAGGCGCTCAATCCGCTGCTCGTGATGCTGCTGATCCCGTTCAACAACCTGGTGCTGTTCCCGGCGCTGAAGCGTTTCGGCTACGAGATGACGGCGCTGCGGCGCATGACCATCGGCATCGTGTTCTCCGGCCTCTCGTGGGTCGTCGTCGGTGGCATGCAGGTGGTGCTCGACGGCGGGCAGGCGTTCTCCATCGCCTGGCAGGTGCTGCCCTATGCGCTGCTGACGCTGGGCGAGGTGCTGGTGTCCGCCACCGGCCTCGAGTTCGCCTACAGCCAGGCGCCGCAGGCGATGAAGGGTACGCTGATGAGTTTTTGGCTGCTCGCGGTGACGGTCGGCAACCTGTGGGTGCTGGTCGTGAATGCCGGGGTGAAGAACGCGACCGTCACGAACTTCATCGCCTCGACGGGCTTTGGGGTCACGGCGTTCCAGATGTTCTTCTTCGCCGGGTTTGCGTTCGCTGCGGCACTCATCTTCGGTCTCCGCGCCCGGGCCTACCAAGTGGTCGACCATTACCGGAAGAGCGGGTAACGGCACGGCGTGGCCCCGTGTCGGCTTGGGGATGTCGATGGCGATCGCTCGGGGAATCAACAGGCGGCCGGAAATGCGCCGCCGCCGCCTCGCGTGCCAGTGCGACCGCCCACTCCGCGTCCGTCATCGGCGTGTTCCCTGCGGCGCAGTGGTGCGCGATGCCACCCAGTCGAGCAGCAGCAGGGTGGGGATGATGAACGGGTACGCGCGGTACAGCGTGTCGGTGACCGAGTGCGAGTTGCGGTCAGTCGCCCAGAACACCTGCGCGCAGAACGCGAGGGCTACCACGGTGACGATCACTCCCGGGACGGACACGGGGACATGAAACCAGCCGATGCGACGGAACCAGGGCATGGAACTCCAGGCGGTTGGTGGTCGGTGGTTGGTGGTCGGTGGTGGCGGAACGCAGGGATTGTTCCTAACGAAGCGGCGGGAGGATCTCGTCCAGGACCCAGTACGTCTCTAAGAACATCGCGAAGAGCGTGCCCGCACTGAACAGCGCCCAGCGCCAGCGATCTCGATGCTGCGGCGCTGGCTCGGAGAACAAGGCCAGGTCCACCACGTAGGCGCCGCTGTAGTAGAGGTTGGCCAGCAGAGGCAGCACGATCAACGGCGCGACGGCAGACGAGTTGAGCTCCGGCTGGAGCCGGGGCCACGTCCGGGCGGAGAGCGCCACGAAGATTCCGGCGAGGGCGAAGTTGTAGAGGATGCGACGAGGCTCCCACCACTGCGCTGCCTCACGAAGCGCACTGGGCTCATCGCCACTCGGCGCAGCGTCCGCAGGCGGTGAGGCAGGCGACGATGAGCTCAGCATGACATCTCCGGTGGGCGTGGTCGCAGCGGGTCGCAGTTTCGTGCCCGATACACGCACGCTTTACAATGCAAAGTACTTGTCAAATCCGCAAGCCCCCCTGGCCACCAACCACCAACCACCAACCACCA